>JAZUKR010000001.1:0-1961 GCA_045643385.1 Christensenellaceae bacterium
AAACATATCGCTGTAATCCATAGGAAGGTTGACGTAATTAACGCTTTCGCCAAGCGGACCATAGCCACGTGTAACTAAAGTCCCCGTTTCATTGCCGTAAAGTTTATCGTATCTTAAGTCTATTTCGGTTTTCACTTTTAATTGATTAAGGAAAGTTTCTATTCCTTTATCGGAAATTATAGGCTTATAAGCCGTTCCGCTATCATTTAATCTTGCGCACCTATAAATTAAACCCTGTTTTATTTTTTTATTATCGTACGTTGTATATCCGCCTATATCTCTTACGTTAGTTATTCCGTCAACGTAAATATTTCTAACTAAACCTTCGGCTGTTTCTAGAGATTTTATTTCGCTCATATACTCTTTATTATCAATTACGGCAGAAATAACGTAATAGTATTTAGTAGACAATTTTAAGTTGTAAACGTCGTAACTTAATTCGGTTGTTTCAAATTTCCAATTATCTTTTAAGTTTTTATTTTCACTTACGTATACATAATATTTTTCTATTTCCTTACCCGTTTTGTTTTCGGTTACTTCAAAATCAACTGTAATGGGATTAGGTCTACTGAATTCTTTTAATCCGTCGGGATAGTTTGTCGCTAATACCCCCTTAGAATAAAGTTTTGTTATAAATTCTTTTTGATAATCGGTATGAAAATCAATAGGCTCTTTAAATTCCGTAACGTTAAATAATACTTCGTCTTGCGAAACGTATACTCCATCGTCTCCGCAACCTGTAAATAAAAGCGAAGTTAAAATTAACGTACATAATAATAAGCTTAAAATTTTAACGAACTTTTTCATAAAAAACTCCTTTAAACAATAAATTTATTTTGCCCTTCACGTAAGATATATTCTTTACCGTTATATACAAAAACTCCAGCCGTTTTACTAATGTATATACTTGCCTCTATCTTGCCGTTATTTTCTATATAATCGGTTTCGATTTCTTTATCTTTTATTTTTAATTTTGCGTGAAGCGGTAACAATTCTTTAACTAATTTAGGTTCAACGACTATTTCATTGTATCCTATAGAATTTTCTTTTTGCTTTATGCCGTTAAATCCCGAATAAAAATATTCTATAAACGCTCCGAACATATGGTGATTGTGCGAAGTTCCGTATTCGTATATTTCGTTTAAATTTTCCCACAAAGTCGTTGCTTTATATTTAGTGAACAAATATCCGAACGACGGGTGTTTTTTAGACGATAATACTTTGTAAGCCGTTTTTTCGTATCCGTTTTCCATAAACGCCTTAATTAGCAAAGAGGTTGCAAAAATTCCTGTATCTATTATAGGGTTTTTATCGTATCTGTCGGCATATTCTTTTATTGCTTCTTTAGATAATAAATTTAAATCTATTAAATAAGCTTCCGCACCTTGAATTGTTATTTTACTTTTTCCGTTATTTACAAATTCTTTTTCAATTCCCTTAATAATTGCAGGTAGGTCCGAACATATATCGCTATTTTGGTCTATTGCGGAAAGCATTTCTTTAACGCAAATAAGTGCTTTAGCATAAAAATACGAATTAACAAGCACCGGCGATAATTTCATTTCACTAGTCGCAGCCCAATCGCCCAAAAATCCACCGAAAGGCACGTCTAAATCTACAAGATTATTTTTTAAAAATCCGTGAATACATTTTATCCATTTTTTAATGTACGGAAGTGATTTTTTAATTATACTTTTATCGCCGTAAATTTTATAATAATTATAAGGGACGAAAACAACGGCGCCACCCCAACCACAAGGTCCGCCCCAACCACCTTGATTCGGTGCAGTATGAGAAACGTAACCCGTTTTTTTATTTTGGGCGTCAAAAATATCTCTTATCCATTTATAATAAAAGGTTTTTGAATCTAATAAAGTCATTGCAACGCCGGACGTAAGCCAGCCGTCGCCCGTGTATCCCACTTTTTCTCTATGCGGGCAATCCGAAGGATAACCGTGGTG
>JAZUKR010000002.1:0-13142 GCA_045643385.1 Christensenellaceae bacterium
TTATCTTTATTTCTTAATAATAAAATTAAAAACGTAGACACAATAATTATCATGTAAAAATACGTGGTTAAAAAAGTACTAAAAAACCTTGAAATAAAAGGCGAAATAGTATACAAAATAATAATACATATTAAAAAATCAGTCAAATTAAATTTTGCCTTACTTTTATTTAGCATTAAATTCCTCTTGTAAAAAATTCAATATTTTTTTTGCTTGAACAACATTAGATTTTTTATTAATAACAAAATCTCTTGCTTTTAATCCAAATTCGTTTCTTTCTTTAAGTGGCTTATTAAAAACGTTTATTAATGAATTTTTAATACCTTCTACACTGTCATTATCAAAAATATAAACGTAATCTTTATATTCATTTGGCATACCCGGTAAATTTGTAGTTAAAACAGGCGTTCCGGACGCCATATATTCCATATTCTTAGAAGGAAAAGAATATTTAGTATATTCGGGAGAAACAGGCCTAGGATTAACTAACAAACTTGCTTTAAGTTCATAGTCAACAACTAACGTATTAGGTTGGACTCCCATATATTTTACGTTTTTATATATTTGAGCAATTTTTTTCAATTCATCTTTATAATCACCATCACCGAAAATTAACAATTCGGAATCAGAAATATTTGCCTTAATAAATCCTTCTACTAAATTTTGAATACCATATAACTTTAATATACTACCCGCATAAACGATTGTTTTTTTGCCTGTTTTATATTCTAATTTTTCTTCTAAAGGCAAAAGGTTTAAGTTAACGTCCGAATGACCTTCTAAAACAATGTAAGGCTTATTACCTTGATTAAGTTTATCATTCATTTGCTCTGTTAAAAAAACAAACCCGTCAGCTTTAGAAATAATATAATCTGCAATTTTTCTCTTATATCCAAAAAACTGAAATTCAGGAATATCAGTCACAATCATTATAATAGGTATTTTTTTCTTTTTTGCAACTTTTATAAGTGCTAATGAATTAAATAAATTTAAGCAATCGCTAAAAATCACATCTCCGTCTGTATTTTTTAAAAACTTTTTTGCTTCAAAATAAATGAAAATTTGTCTTAAAATGGGGAAATTAACAGTTTTATAGTAACGATAAGTAATCCCATTAAATTCTGTATCCGGTATTTTTATTATTCTTTTTTTCGTAATACTTCTATTAATCGGTAAACAAGAACAACATTCAACTTTTTCACCGTTTAAATTAAAGCCTTCTATTAATAAATTATGATATTTATTTGCGGGGCTGAAAATTTTTTTAAAATATTTAACATACGTTTCATCGTCAGCGCCTGAATAACCGTAAATTATTTTCATTTATTATCCTTTATTTGATTATTAAAAACACTTAAATGAATATCAGCCATATTCTCTATTGTATAATCTTTAATCTTGTCTAAAGATTTATTACCCATATCGCTTAATTTTTCTTCGTCAAAAATAATTCCTTTAATTTTGTTTGACAAATCTTTATCGTCGCCGACTTTAACTATATAACCGTTTTCATTATTCTTAACAAGTTCGAGGCCTGCAACACACATATCGGTAGTAATTATAGGAAGGCCACAAGCCATTGCCTCATTAATAACAAGCCCCCAAACGTCACCTATCGTCATTAAAACAAATAAATCAGATGCTCTGTAGTACTCTTTTAATTCATCTTTTTGTTTAAAATCAATAAAATGAACGTTATACAGGTTATTGTCTTCAACTAATTTTTTAAATTCTAAAGTAGGTTCTCCGCCAACGATATACCAACCTATGTTTTTAGGAAGATTAATTGCTGATTTAATTAAAACGTCATAACCTTTACCATATCCGTTAAGGTAATAAAATCTTCCAACCGAAATAATTACTTTTTCTTCTTTAATATTTAATTTTTTTCTTATAAGTTCTTTTTCTGTTTTAGAAGAAATTTTATCAAAAATATCTTTTTTATATAAAGACGTAAAAGGATGATTGTATATTTTTTTATAATCAACGCCAAAAGAACTAAGTATTTTATTCGTTGATTTAGACCCACAGATTATATTTGGAATTTTGGACAAAATCTTCTTTTTTAACTTAAATTTTAGCCCGCTATATTTTACATTAGGCACTATACCGTCAATATTTACATAATAATTGATTTTGTGTTTATTTAAAAAATAAATATTGAAAATTTGAGTCAAATAGCCATAGCCGTCAAGAACAATGATATTGTAATAATTTTTTTTAACTTCTTTTATAAGATCAAAAGATAATTTCCCCATCTTAGGAATTAAAACACTTTTCATAAAAGAAAAATCGCAATTTTTTGGTTGTTTTTTAAACCACGATTTATCACGTTCGTTGTTTGATTCTTTTAAACATAAAATTTTAACTTCGGCATACTTACCAAGTTCATCAAACCAACTAACTCTATACGGAGAAAAAACTTCCGTACAAATTAATATTTTCATTTCACACTCCAACGACTATTTATTATATATCTTTTTCAAAGTATTAATAATAGAAGAATCTACTATGTTAATCCTTGGAACAAAAAAATATTTTTTTCCACAAAACATAGAATTTGTAGACGAACATACAGTTCCAAAAGACATTTTATAAGTCGATTTAGAAAGAATCTTTCTTACTTTATGTGTACAAGCATAAGTAGAACCGTACGGATAGGCAAAATAATCACATTTAATATCATATTTATTTTCAAAAGAAGAGGCATCTATTTCATCTAATATTTCCTTTTTAGAAAGTTTACTCATGAGCTTATGTGATTTCGTATGAAAACCTATAGTACAAAGCGGATTATTTTTTAATTTTATTAATTCTTCGCTTGAGATATATCCATAAGTATCAACCAAATTTTCCGAAACAAATATAGTAAAAGGGATATTGAATTTTTCCAAAACAGGAATAGCATTTCTATACACGCTTTTAAAAATATCGTCAAAAGTAATGATAATCCTTTTACCCGTTAAAGATAAAAAATCGTTAATCGAACAAAAATTAACGTCCGAAACTTTTAATCTCTCAATAAAATATTTAAATTTTTCAAGTGAAACATGATTCTCTGTAAAAAATTCTTCGTTATTATCTACCACTTCGTGAAACATTAAAACAAAAATATCATTACTTCTCTTACCGTATAAAAATTTTAAAATTCTCTGTTCAATCCCACAAACAATCCTTTTTATTTTCATACAAATTCCTTTTTCCCTTCAAATTATACTCCGTATTCACCTTTAATAATTTTGTTTTTATGAATGACGTAATCAAACTTAAACATTAAATACGGTGTAATATATAATAGCTTTGAAAAAAATGAATTATTAGACTTACCTAATAATTTACAACCAATTTTACATAATAAAATCGAAAATTTATAAAGACAAGAAAGTCTTTTTTTATAATTAGGATCTATCTCACAAAATCTATTGTATAAATTTATTTTAGCTTGCATTTGAATTTTAGCATTATATCCGGCATTCTCGCCACGTATTCTAACAGAAGACAAATTTTCTTTAATATATAAAATAGGATATTTTTTTATTAAAGAAAACCAAAGCAAAGAATCTTGACCAAACCTTACACCCTTAACAAAAGCAATACCTTTATTAAAACACTCCCTTTTAACAACTATTGTCGGCGTTGCAATAAACCTTGAGTAATTATTATATATGCCTTCTTTTAAAAATGGGCTCATAGTTTTATAAGAAGTATTTATTTTATCTCCAAATATCTCGTAATCCGTGTAAGACCAAAAAACATTATTTTCTATCATCTTAGATATTTGAATAGACAATTTATTCGGTTTCCATAAATCGTCTGAATCTAATAAAGCGACGTACTCACCCTTAGCATTATTAATACCTAAATTACTTGCAGAAGAAACACCGCCGTCTTCTTGAAATTAAAAAGTAACTTTGCCTTTATATTTCAAAACCAAATCGTCAATATCCTCTTTTGAACCGTCGTTCACAACTATAATTTCAATATTATTATAATCCTGTAATAAAACACTTTCTATTGCCTCATCAAGCCAATTTGCATACTTATAAAACGGAATAACTACGCTAACCAGAGGTTTTTTATTCATAAACGACTAACCCCACTAAACACTTTAATATATTTTTTAACACAAACGGTTTTGGAATAATACTTTTTTACAAACTCGTTACCGTTACTGTGAAATTTTATTTTCTTGAGTTTATTTATTACTTTAACTATTGCATTTACATCTTCAGGCTTAACAGTAAATCCTGCCTTCGCCTTTTTAATAATTAAAGCAAGTTCGCTATCTAAATCAAAAGAGGCAATAATAGGAGTATTAGTAGCCATAACCGACCACGTTTTGCTTGGAATAGCAGTAAGACCAAGCCCCTTTTTGCCTATAATCAATACTACGTCGCCAAGACTATATACCCTTGAAATATACTCCTCGCCCATTAAAGGAAAGACTTGAATATTATTTAACCCGCTTTTTAAAACACTTTCTTTAAATGTCTCAAAATTACTACCACCACCGAAAACAACGTAATTTATTTTTTCGTCTAAAACGGTCTTTTTAGCAACGTCTAAAATAATTTCAGCACCTTGGGAATTACCAAAATTCCCCGCATACACCACGTTAAATTTTGTTTTATCTATATTTAATTCGTTAAATAAAGAGTTTTCTTCTTTTTTTATTGGCGTAATCTTATCGGTATCAACCCAATTATTAATCACCTTAATCTTAGAATTTTCAACCCCTTTTTCTAAAAGGTTTTTCTTAAAAGAATTTGAAATAACAATGATTTTATCTGCAGAATTATATATCTTATTCGAAATATAATTTCCGATTTTATAAATTAACGAATCCTTTTTAGAAATTTTAGCACTAACAAGCGAATCGGGAAACAAATCTTGCAAATTGTAAATAAAAGGCTTGTTAAAACGCTTTTTTAATCTTTTAGCAATTAAACCTAAAATAGGCGGAGTACTGTTACAAAATATAGCGTCTACGTTTTTAACCTTCTTTGCCAGTCTATAAGTTTTTATATTGCAAAGAAAATATCTAAAGGCTCTAATAAAAACGTTCTTTTTTTCTTTAAAAATCTTGAAGCGTTTTACATGCACCTTTCCGGGAAATAAATCTTCCGTTAATATGTTTTTATATTTATTAAAAGTTTCGCCATCGATCCCACGAGAAGGAGTCGGACATACAACGGTTATTTCGTTTCCTTCATTAATTAGTTCTGAAATTAAATCGTTTTCAAGATGCGAATATGCCGTTTTTTCGGGAAAAAAATATGCGTCTAAAAATAAAATATTCATTATTTTACCCAGAACCTGTATTCGTTCATTCTTCTACCTTCACGGGTTTTATATTCATCAACAAGAATAAATCCGTTTTTAACGTAAAAGACATTTACCTTATCGTTGTTATCGGCATCTGTTTCTAAATTAATATAAGAAAAAGTATTAAAATCAACAATGCTTTTTAATTTATCAATTAAAAGTGAACCCGCACCCAAACCTTTATAATCGGGCAAAACGCCAATAGAGCTAAGTTCAACGTAATTTTCCGTTCTTTTTGTTTCGTCTGATTTATTAAGTGCTCTTAATAATCTAAAAAATACTTTTGGTTTTCTTAAAAATGCCAAAAACGAATAGAAAAGAAAAGCGAAAAAATGTTTTTTTAACATATATTTATAAAAAGCGCTCATGTTTTTTGAAAAAGCCAAAAACCCGATTAAAATATTATTCTCTTTTGCCAAAATCAAACCAGAATCTTTAAATTCAAAATAAGATTTATACATTACTTTTAAAAAGCCCTTACCCATAAAAGTCAAAAAAAATCCTTTAAAAGTTTTAACGTGTATTTCGGCAATATCCTTAAAGACAGATTTCTCTTTTTTATCTAAAACATAAACTTCCATTTATAAATTAATCCTTGGATTTAAACTTAACGCCCAAAACCGCAAATACGGTCATAAACATAATTTTAACATCTCTAAATAAAGTAAATTTTTTTATGTAATTTAAGTTGTATTTCATCTTTTCGGGAAGAACTTTATTAATATAAACTTCTTCCGTATCAGAACTGTTACCCAAAATCTCGTCTTCGTCTTTAAAAAAGACGCTCGCCTCACTCGTTACACCGGCAGGCAATAAAAGTGTAGCCATCATTTCGGTCGAATATTTATCAACGTATTTTTTTACTTCGGGTCTTGTACCCACAAACGTCATTTTCCCACGAAGTACGTCAAAAAGTTGCACTATTTCGTCTAACCTGCATTTTCTTATAAATTTACCAACTTTAGTTATTCTCGAATCGTTTTTCGAAGTAACGCTATTACCCATTTTGTCGGCATTATTAACCATTGTCCTAAACTTAAAAATTCTAAACGTCTTTCCGTATTGCCCCACTCTACTTTGTCTAAAAAAAACGGGACCTTTAGAATCGATTTTAATAGCAATAGACAAAATCAAAATAGCGGGCGACAAAACGCAAATCAATATTAAAGAAAACAAAATATCGAACAATCTTTTAATTAATAATAAAAAATTCTTTTTTCGTAAAATTAAATAATATTCTTTTATTTCGTCTTTTTTAAATTCTTCGGGAAGTTTGTCCCATTTTTTAATTAACATTTATAATCCTTTAATACTGAAGTAAACGTATCTATTATGTAATCGACTTCTTCGTCTTTTAAAGATGAAAACAAAGGAAGAGTTATTTCACACTTGTAATGATTAAAAGCGTTAGGATAATCTTTAATATCAAATCCCAAATTCTTATAAGCGGTATGCATAGGAAGAGGTTTATAATGAACGTTACAAGAAACACCCTTTCCTGCCATTTTAGTAATAATATCGTTACGTGTTTTTTCGTCAATACCGTTAACTTCGACAATATATAAATGCCCCGAAGAAGAATGTTCGCTCGTATAATGATTGAGAGTTTTAATGTTTAAATTCTTAAAGGCATTATCGTATTTTTCAATAATAGATTTTCTTCTTAAAAGCATATCGTTATATCTTTCAAGTTGAGCAAGCCCCATAGCAGCCGCTATATCCGTCATATTGCATTTATACCAAGTGCCGACAATGTCATATTCCCATGCACCCGGTTTATTTTTAGAAAAAGCGTCTTTCGATTGACCGTGCAAACTTAAAAGTTGAAATTTATGATATAATTCGTCGTCATCAACCCCTTCGATATGATTCCAAGTTACAGCACCGCCTTCTGCAGTCGTAAGATTTTTGACAGCATGAAAACTAAAAGAAGAAAAGTCTGCAACAGAACCTATTTTTTTACCCTTATAAGTTGCACCAAGAGCGTGAGCCGTGTCGGACATAATTGCTATTCTTCCCAAATTACGCTGTATATCGCTACTCGGATTAAAAATAGAGCGTTTAGCATTAACAATCTTAAATATCCTTTCGTAATCACATGGAACACCCGCAATATCAACGGGAATTATGGCTTTAGTTTTCAGAGTAATTGCATTTTCTAACGCATCGTAATCCATTTCTAAGGAATCTTTTTGCGTATCTATTAGAACAAGTTTTGCACCTACATGACAAACAACGGAAGCAGACGCAGTATAAGTATAGGCGGAAGTAATAACTTCATCGCCCTCTTTTAAACCTAAAACCCTTAAAGCAAGTTCAGCGCAAGCCGTTTGAGAATTCAAACAAACACATTTTTTTGCATCTACAAATTCGGAAACCCTTTTTTCGAGTTCTTTTACTCTAGGACCTGTCGTTATCCAAATAGAACTTACGGCATCTTTAACGTACTCTATTTCTTTATCGGATATATCCGTTCTAAAAAATGGTATTTCCATATCAACTCTCCATGTAAAAATCTATATATTTATAGTCAGTATAATTATAACACTATATATAGATTTTTTCAAGTAAAAATCGAAAAAAAGTAAAAAAATAAAACCTGCCAAATTTAAGCAGGCTATACAACTCACTATCTTTAATTAATTTTTTAATATTATCTATCAAGAAATCATTATTTTCGCTTTTATTACACCAACCGATAAGTTGAAAAACTGAATATCTTTCAATTTTTTTGCAAATACGTAAGCGCTCCTCTTTATTACATTCAGCGAAATATTTATCAATAAATACTTCCCAAATTTTTTTAACGGTTTTTATATTAATGTGATAATTTTTTATACAATAATCTTCGCTGACAAAATGACAAACAACATACATAGCCCCAAAGTCGAATATAGGATTTCCAAAACAAAAATCACCCATATCGATAAATAAAGCGTCTGAATCTGTTAAAACAACGTTACCTATATGTAAATCACCGTGCATGCACGTATCTTTGTCTTCAACTTCTTCTAAAAGCGATAATAACTTTTTGTTTTCGTCGTCTGTAAAATAATTAAGTCTAGATAGCGTTTCTTTTATCTTATCTTTAAAAGACGGAAAAACCGATTTATCGCAAGGTGTCGAGTGTAATTTTTTACATAAAGAAGCAAAAATCGAAATGTATTCTTCAATATTATCAGGATTTTCCGAGATAGCACGTGCGACGGATTTTTTGCCGACTATTCTTTCAAAAGTACAACCGAGTTTTCCTTTTGACAAAATAATTTCACCCGTCATAGGCGTAGGAATTCCAAGTAAAAACGCTGACTCTGAAATTCTTTTTTCTTGTTCTATTACGGCCTGAGAAACGTTTTCACGGTAAAGTTTCATCATAGAATCGCCATCGATATTATTATAACTTAACGCCGTATGCCCTTCGCCCGAAAGCGTCCAATCTTGAATATCCGTTTCGTACGGTTTTCTAAATACGCTTATAAACTTAGAAGCACCCGAAGAATCTAATCTGTCTGCAACGGAACGGCTAGCATTAGTTATAACAAAAAGTCTTCCTTCTTCTTTGGCCATTAATAAATATCTAATTGCGCCAAAGGATATAGTGCCTACCTTCTCCATATCGAGTTTAATATTTTGCTCTTTATTATAAGAAAAAACTTCTTTAATGTTTTCTAAAGACAAATTCCCTCTTATAGAAAAAACACATTTATCAGTTTCGGAAAAAGAAAACTTTCTGTTTGCTTTTGTAAATACTTCGTCAATCAATCTAATAAATTCTCTGTAAGCATATGTAAAAGAAAGTTCCGAAAGAGAATCTGCTAAGCCTCTATAATGCCACTCGTGGTCAACGGGGTCTGTTACGTGAAATAAATTCCAAAAACTATCGCCAATAGTAAAATAATCTCTTGCTATTGCACGCATATTAGAAAGTTTATCAGACATAGCAACAATTTTAGCGTCGTGACTGGAATTTTTAATTCTATCCATAGCAATCTTTTTTCTTTCGTGCCAAGAATCTATACGGCTAACGTTTTCAATAACGACGTCGCTTTCTTCTTGCACCAAATCCGCAACACGTTTACCGAATTCTTTTTTTAAGTCTTCGTACGTATAATCCGTGTCTTCAATAACGTCGTGAAGAGCGCTTGCGGCAAGAAGTTCTTGATCGTTTGTCATCGTGGCGCATATAGAAACCGCTTCAATAGGGTGAACAATGTAAGGTAAACCCTTACCTTTTCTTTCTATACCCTTATGCGCATTAACGGCAAAATTTATTGCTTTATCAAGTAAAGACGTATCAATTTTTTTACTCATAAGCTTCCTTAAAACTTTTTATTAATAGTTAAAATATTTTTACCGTCAAGATAATCATAATCAACAGAGTCCATAGTCTTTTTTACCATAAATATTCCAAGACCGCCAATCCCTCTTTCTTCTGCCGAAAGAGTAGTATCGGGATCATCTTTTTCAAGAGGATTATACTTAATGCCTTCATCTATAAACTGTACGGAAGCAGAACCTTCTTCTATGTCTAATTTAATCACAACAGTCCCCTTCTTATCTGCGTACCCGTAACGAACAATATTGCTGAATATTTCATCTATCGCAACGTTTATTTGCATAAGCGCTTTCATAGGACAATCTATTTTTGATAATTCGGACTCAACAAATTCAGTTACTTTCGTTATATCGTCAATACATGCGTTATCAATAGTGATGGTTTGCATATTCTTTTTCTCTCCTTTATAACAAAATGCAAGCATGGTTATATCGTCAAATTGTGGGGCTTCGCCAACGAATTTATCTATGTCTGCCTTAACTAAGCCACACAATTCAGTCATATTTTTATATTTGCAATTATTTACAAAATTAAGCAATCTATCATCGCCGTATAATTCGTTATTAGAATTAGTAGCCTCGGTTACACCGTCTGTATATAAAAATAAAGTGTCACCCGGATTTAATTGTAACTCATTAGACTTGTAATTAACACCTTCCATACCAGCCATAACAAAACCTGCTCTTGATTTTAAGAATTCAAACTTTCCGTTAGCACGTTTAATTAACGGCATATTATGACCGGCATTAACAAAAGAACCTACACCGTTTTCTAAATTAATATTGCCTTGCCATACGGTTACAAACATACCCGCATCGTTACCGTCGCAAAGTGCATTATTGCCGTTAGTAAATACTTCGTTTAAAGGAATATTATTTTCAGTTAAACTTCTAAGTTCGGTTTTTGCACGCATCATAAACATTGCGGCGGGAATACCTTTTCCCGAAACGTCTGCCACTAAGAAATTAAGTATTTTTTCGTTAGTAATATAAAAATCATAAAAATCACCACCAACTTCTTTTGCCGTATACATAGATGCGTAAATATCAAATTCTTTTCGGCTTAAAATAGCAGGAGTTAAAGTGGGAAGTGCAGAACTTTGAATATTTTTTGCAAATTCAAGTTCTTTATCGATTCTAGAAGACGCTTCGGCAATATAATTTTTAAGCGTTTCAACAGTTGAGTTAATGTCGTCCGATAAAGAAGCAAATTCAGCATTAGAGCGAACGTTAACAGTAACGTCTAAATTGCCACCTGTAATTTTGCCTAACGAACCGTTTATTTCGTTGATTTTATTAACTACAACCTTTTTAATTAAAAGATAAATTAAGCCGAACAATATGGCAAATACAAGTATCTCCATAAACGTGTTAACGTATAATGCGATATTGCGCATTTGCAACGCTTCTGATTTGGGCAAACATGAAAGAATAATAAACCCTTCCGTTACCTTATAAAGAGCATAAGAATCATCGTTATTTATTTCAACGGAAAAACGTTCTCCTTCTTTAATATTTGCTTGCGCCAATTTTTCTTGTTCGATTTCTGATACGGATAAATTATCCGGCGCACTTACAATACCTAAATTTACGTCAAGAACTAAAATAAATCCCGTTTCTCCGACGTGTCTGTTTTTAGAAATACCTTCAACCTGACTTGAAATATCTTTTTGAAATTGTTCTGCATTATATCCTACTTGCAAAAATCCGTAATCGGTTTTAATGCCGGCATACTTACGCATAATTTTTGGATCTCTTGAAATTGGACCGTATTTTTGAACGTACTCTTCTTTATCGCCTAGTAAACACAAAAATTCACCGGACTGTTCACCGCTACCCATATCAAAACCTATGACTTCGGGATCGCAACTTTTTACAATAATACCGCTGGAATTAACTAAATTTATGTCGCATACGTCATATTTTAATGCAATTTCAGAAAGATGCTCGTTGTCTATTTTCGTATCTTCGTTAACGGCACGTGCTATAGCTAAAAGGTTTTTGTCAGAAGCATCATTAATATCGGCAGAAATCTCGTCAACGGCAAGATTTAATAAATTTTCCGCTTGCGTCATTGCAATTCTGTCCTGAAAAGAATAAACAAAAACGCTGGTTGCTAAAAACGCAAACGCAACAGCAACCAAAAGCCAACGTTGAATCGTTTGAGAAATATGTACCGTGTGTTTTTTCCTAACAACTTTATCTTCGGAAAAATAATTTAAAGTAGACATGCAAAAAGCAGCAAGCATAAGCGAAACAGCGTTTGCAATTACCATAGGAACGGTACATGCCCTAACAACCGTCATCGCTTGTTGCGGAGTAGACATATTTGTAAAAAAGACCATAGTCAAATGGAAAACTTCCATAACAACGCCGATAGCAAACGACAATAAAACACCCGGCCTTTTATTCTCGAATAAAAACTTTCTTAAAAACGCAGAATAAAAACCTGCAATAATTGTAGAAACACTACAAGCAATTTGAGTAAAAGCGCCAACCCCCCAATATACCGCAACGTATCTTTCTACTCCGCCTATAATACCGGCGATAATACCGGCGGGAGCGCCAAAAAGTAATCCTGCAGTCATAACGGATGCATCTCTACAGTTTATTTGCGCACCGTTTATAGGAATGCCGAATTCGGTTCCTAAAATCGCTAAACCGCCAAACAAAACTCCTATAATAATTTGCTTATAAGCGTATTTTAATTTATTAAATTTTGTATGTTTATCTAATTCCCTAAATGCAACAGCCAAAATTACCGGAAATAAACAAACAATACTTAAAATCATATAAGAATTCATATTTCGCCTTTATATACAATTTTCAAAATATATTTTATCACATACAAAAATTTTTTTCAATTAATTATAACAAAAATGTTGAACATTTTAAAAAAATAAAAGAGATTAAAAATCTCCTTTATCTAAAATTATTTTTTAATTTTAATTAATGCGTTTTTATATCCACCGCTTCCGTAATTTAAACAATTATTAACTCTGCTTATAGTTGCAGAACTAATTCCGACTTTTTCGGAAATTTGTTTATAACTTTCACCTTTACTTAAAAGTTCAGCCGTATATAGCCTTTGAGCCATATCTTGAATTTCTTTAACAGTACATAAATCATCAAAAAAAGTATAACACTCTTCTACATCTTTAAGACTTGATATGACCTTAAAAAGATTGTCTATATATTCGTCTTTATAATTTATCATAATTGTACCTCTATTCACTATCAGTTTATCACTTTAGTTAAATAAAGTCAATAGGTAGCGAAAAATTTATAAAACTATTTATTTTTCTAAAATCTGCCTTGCAACGTATACACCGCTTGCAGAAGCGTGAGATAGCGAATGAGTAACACCGCTACCGTCACCTATAACGTACAAACCGTCGTACTTTGTCATTAAGTTATTATCTATTTCTACCATCATATTATAGAACTTAACTTCAACACCGTATAAAAGCGTATCATCGTTG
>JAZUKR010000003.1:0-1694 GCA_045643385.1 Christensenellaceae bacterium
GAACAAGGGTATAAAAACATTTCGCTTTTAAACGCCATTGCGTTTAGAGACGGTTATTATTATAAACCGAGAATAGATTTAAAAACTTTAAAAGAACATTCGGAAGGTTTAATTTGTTTATCCGCATGTATTGCAGGTGATATTCCGCAAGCAATACTTCACCATAATTATGATAGAGCAGAAGAGTTAGTGCGTTGGTTTAAGGACGTTTTTAATGACGATTTCTATTTGGAAATGCAAAACCACGGGCTTAAAGAAGAAATGGAAGTTAATCAATTTTTACGTCAGTATTCAAAGAAATACGGCGTTAAATTAGTAGTAACTAACGACGTCCATTACGTAGATAAAAGCGACGCTCTTCCGCATGACGTACTTCTTTGCGTTCAAACAGGAAAGAATTATGACGATCCCGACAGAATGAAATTTTCTTCAGACGACTATTATATTAAAAGTTATGAAGAAATGGCAGAACTTTTCCCCGACGATTTAGACGCATTAAAAACAACTTTAGAAATAGCCGATAAATGTAATTTTGAATTTATTTACGGTCATTATATGTTTCCTAACTACGTTCCGGACACAAAGGAAACGCCTATAACTTATATTAGAAAACTTATAGATAAAGGTATAAGAGAAAAGTACGGAGAAGAAACTGCCGAGATTAGAGACAGAATAGAAAGCGAATTACAAGTAATTGAAAAACAAGGCTTTGTCGAATACTTTTTAATCGTTTGGGATTATATAAATGCAGCAAGAAATATGGGTATTTCCGTTGGCCCCGGGCGTGGAAGCGGTGCGGGCTCTATAGTTGCGTATTTAATAGGAATAACTAATATCGACCCGTTAAAATACGATTTATATTTTGAAAGATTTTTAAACTCCGAACGTGTTTCTGCTCCGGATTTCGACGTAGATTTCGAAGATTGCAGGCGAGAAGAAGTTATAGATTACGTTAAAGGTAAGTACGGTGAAAACAGAGTTTGTAGGATTGTTACTTTCGGTACTATGGCGGCAAAAAACGCAATAAAAGACGTTGGTCGTGTTTTAGGCGTTTCTTATGCCGATTGCGATAAAATTACAAAGGCTTTACCTAATAAACAGACAAAAATGGGTAAAGATATAGAATTTAAGCGTCCTAACATTTTGCAAAAAGTTTTCGGATTTTACACTCCTTCGGGTAAAGAGAAAAAAGAAGGTTTAACAACTGAGCATTTTGCCGTTGACGAAATGGTAGAACTCTATAAAAGCGATCCAAACATTAAGCGTGTCGTAGATATTGCTATGCGTTTAGAAGATACGCCAAGGCAAAGTAGTACGCATGCTTGCGGTGTTATAATAGGTCAAGATATATTAGATAGGCATATGCCGTTATCAAGAAACGGCGAAGATATAACTAGTCAATACACGGGCGTAGAATTAGAGCAGTTGGGCTTTTTGAAAATGGACTTTTTAGGTTTAAGAAACCTTTCCGATATTAAAAACTGTATTGATTACGTAAAACAAAATTATAATATAGAAATAGATTTTAATAAATCTTTATACGACGACCCAAAAGTTTTCGAATTAATTTCAACGGGTAATACAGACGCAATATTCCAGTTAGAATCCCAAGGTTTTAAGAAGTTTTTAAAAGACTTAAAACCGACTTGTTTAGAAGATATAGTTGCAGCCGTTTCGTTATATAGACCGGGGCC
>JAZUKR010000004.1:0-14761 GCA_045643385.1 Christensenellaceae bacterium
GTCGCTTTCGTCAGAAAGTGAAACGTTTTTTTGTTTTACGTTTAAATCGTCGCAAACGTAAAACTCGGTGCCGAAAATGGGCTTAATAGTATTTAAACCCTTTTCTTTTGCATCTTTATTATAAGAGCATATTGCATCGTAAAACGTAACGGCACCGTACATATTCCCGTGGTCGGTCATGGCTATTGCAGGCATGCCTAGTTTTGCCGCCTTTTTTATTGCAAGGGGAATTGTGGCAAGCCCGTCTAAAAGAGAATATTCGGTGTGTAAATGAAGATGAACAAAGTCTGACATTTATTTTATCCTTTATTTTTCTTTTGAAATACTTACAATTTTTCTTAATCTGTGATTTAAACAGCTTTTCGAAATATTGAGTTTATCAGAAAGTTCTTGATAGGTATCGTCTTTATATTTAACCCTTAAATTACAAGTTTCTTGTAACTCTTTTTTTAAATCCTTGAATTTTCCGCTTTCTTTAATAGAATTTATTGCGATTATCACCTTTTCCGTCGCTTCAACCTGTCTTGACACGTTACCCAAATCACAGTTGGCACGACGGTTAGAATCGTTTACGATTTCTCTTTCTATCATAATATCCGTAAGTTTTAAAACAGAAACACTTGCACCCAAAAACGCAATAAAGTTTTTAATTTCTTCTGCGCTTTTTATATACAATAGATACGACCCTTTACGCCTTGTAATTTTTGCGTTTATAGAATACTTCGATAATAATTCCATCGTTCTTGATGCCGGCATAGAGTGATAAAAAACAAGTTCTAAATGATAAGACTGCACTTTATCATCGGGAACGTAACAGTTACCGCAAGAAATAAATAAACCTTTAACAAAGGATTTAAGCGTGTTTTCGTCCGTTACTATCCCTTCGTAAAAATTATGATTTATTTCAATGTTCTCTCCGTCTATTTTATAAAAATCCAAATCTTCTATTAAACTTTTACAATTTTCGTAATAAACTGAATACGTTATAGTTTTATAACCACGGCTTTTTATTTTTTTAAAAACGTTTTTATCTATTTTATAGAGAGAATTAACGTACGAAAATATCAAGTCTCTTAACTCTTCTTTATAAAAAGATAAAATTAAGCCTGTCCCGTTTTCGTCGGAAAAAACAGAAGCGTTGCCACGTAAATACCCTGCTATAAACGAACGCTTGTTAACGTTTGTTTTTTCGGGCTTAGTAACGATTTCGTCTTTTATCATTTTCCCGAAATTCATAATTTCTCCTTAAAAGACTTAAATCTGAATTTTGGCAATCTTCCGTCTATATTATCTATCCTGTCTAGTGGAAAATTTACTCTATTTAACATTTCTTCTACTAAACTTATTTCTCCTACTCTATTTGGAGTATGAGCGTCGGAATCTATAACGAATCTTACGCCCGTATTTAATACTTTATATATTTGTTCGTCGTCTAAATGCACCTTTTTTGAATTAAGTTCTAAATAAGTACCGTAGTCTGCGCAAACCTTAGCAACTTCTATAGGGTCTGAATAACAACAAAAATTTAAGTGGGTTATTATATCTACTGGGTTCTTTTTTATTACGTTTATAAAAGTTTTAGTATTCCTTTTAATCAAACTTTTAGGCACGTCTTTAACCTTAAAAGTAGAATTAATATAGTTTGGCAAAAATAAGGAAAACATAGTTTTAAAATCGTATAAAACGAACTTATGAATACCTGCTAAAAATATATCGAATTTATCGTATAATTTTGGTGTCAAATCTACTTTGCCGTCAATACCTATAATATTAGATTCAATACCCATTAATACTTTAACGCCCGTTTTAGAAGAAGCATTAATACAATCTAATCTTAATTGCTCTAAGTTTCTTTTTCGTAGTCCGAAAGCGGGGTGTGAAAAGCCGTGATCGGTTATTCCGATTTCTTTTAACCCTAAATTTTTTGCGATTATTGCATTATCGTAAACACTGCCTTTCCCGTGGCTATAAGTTGTATGTGTGTGATAATCAGAATTAATTTGCATTAAAATTCCCCGAGATAAATAACTTCTTCTTTTAGTTTTATATTATATACTTCTTTAACTTTATTTTTAACGTATTTTATTAAGTTATAAACGTCTATCGCTTTAGCATTATTTTCTGCAATAATAAAGTTTGCATGAACAGGCGATATTCTTGCACCACCGATACAATAATTTTTTAAACCCAAATCTTCTATTAGTTTACCTACATAAACCCCTTTTTTATTCTTAAAAACCGAACCGCAAGACCTACCTTTTGGCTGGCTGTTATTTCTATTTAATTTGCACTTTTCTAAATTAACAAGTATTTCTTTTTTGTCTTTTTTTGTAAAACAAAAATCACAAGCAACTATAATTTTATTTTTATTAAACGTACTTTTTCTGTAAGAAAATTTGCACTCTTCTTTAGAATAATTTTTAATTATTCCCTTTTCCAAAACGGAAACATTATAAACGCATTCGGATATATTATGATTAAATGCCCCTGCGTTCATTTTAACCGCGCCGCCTATGCTTGCAGGTATTCCCGTTAAATACTCTAATCCGCTTAAATTATTATTTGTGCAAAATTCTATTAAAGCATTTAATTTAACGCCGGAGCCACAATGGATTTTATCTTTATTAAAATAAATTTCGTTTAAGTTTTTCGTTGAAATTACTACACCGTTAAAACCTTTATCGGAACATAAAACGTTGCTTCCGTTACCCAAAACAAAATACTTAACTCTTTTTGAAACACAAAGTTTAATTATCTCGTTTAAAGAAAACAAACTTTTTACTTCAATAAAATATTTTGCGTTGCCACCAAGCATATAGTAAGTATGCTTTTTCATAGGTTCGTTTTCTAAAATTTTAACGTCGGATATATTTTTTAGTTTATCAATAAACCCCATATATCTCCTTTTATAATATTACTATATTTTTTATTTTTTTTCAAGAGAGAACAAGCAGATTTTTAATATTATTTATTTTTTCTTTATCTTTTATCAATACGTCCACAGAAAACCTATAATTTTCTTCTAAAATTTCTCTTAACGTAAATGCCGAAAAAGTGTGCAATATATCAACGTTTTGCATTTTATTTAATAATTTTAAGTCGTTATTTACCTTTATAAATTCAGAAAACATATCTATTTTGTTAAGTTTTTCTTGAGAGTTATTAGACAATAAAAATTCTATAAACCGCTCTGAATAATATCTTTTTTGCTCTTTAGTAGAAGTTATCGCTATATATTGATAAAGATCGGAAAAACTGTTTAGCGGATATACGTTATATTCTAAATTTAAGTTATTAAATCTAACTACATCACGTTGCGTTCCCAAAAAATAATTACATTTTGAATTAATAAATTCTCTATACGCCGTTTTACTCTCTAAAACCGAATAATTTTTAACTGTAATTCCACTTAAAATTAATGAAATTAATGGATTATTGTATTCGCCTTTAGAAACTATTAAATTATCGATTTCTTTATTAAAATCGTTACTATTTTTGCAAAACAAAACGTATCCGCCACGACACCACGGCATAGCGTATGATTTACCGTCTAAATCTCCACCGATAAAATTTTTATTTATATTAAGATTAGATACGTTTTCAATATTTAAACCTATTCCGAAAGAAATCATATCAGGGTAATTGCCTTTATTAAAATTTTCTTCCGCACTTAAAACGTTTTGCGTTTCAACGGAAATTAAAACGCCTTTATTTTGTTTTTCAAAAGAAGACGCAACGTCCATTAAAAACTGTTTTCTTGAATTAGAGCCACCTTCAAAAGTGTCGATTTGCCACAAAGTTAAAACGCCTTTATATTCTATAGGAAAAGCATATTCTTTTTGCTCGCTTATTTTTTCCTTACCGAAAAACAAGGCAAACACCACACAAAAAACTAAAAAAAACGAAATAAAAATCCTTAAAATTTTCATAATAAAAATATATTCAAAAGGGCATAAAAAAAGACGCTGTTAAATACAGCGTCTAATAAAATAATATTTAATTTATAAAAAGAGTTTAACGTTATCAGGACCGATTTTTGCTATCGACATTTTATCAAAGTTAAAAATCTCTAATATAAGTTCGTTAACGTCTTCTATTTTTAACCCGTTTATTTTATCTATTTTTTGGTTAAATTCGAAAACTTTATTTAAGTTTAGCATATATTTGCCGTATAAAAGCATTTGCGAAGACGTGCTTTCTTGCCCCATAATAAAAGAAGATTTAATTTGTTCTTTGCCCCTAATAAATTCGTCTTTTGTTATTCCTTTTTTAAATTCTTTTATAACGTTTATTACTTCCTTAAATGCTTTAATAGAATTACTTACGTTTACGCCGGAATAAATTTCTAAAACGCCGTTATCGACGTATAATGATGGATACGAATAAATAGAATAGCAGAGTCCTAATTCTTCCCTTACCTTTTGAAAAAGTCTGCTACTCATTCCACCGCCTAAAACAGTATTTAAAACGTTTACTGCGTCCACTTTTTCATCTATTGCAGATACTGACGGAAAACATAAGCAAAAATGAGTCTGTTCGATTTTCTTCTTTTTCTTGCAAACGTTTTTACTGCCACGAATTTCCGTTTTATTTTTACAATCACACTTTTCGTATTTAAAATTATCGACAAAAAGTTCTTCAATCAAAGAAAAAGTCTTAACTTCGTCTATATCTCCAGAAATTGAAATAACGACGTTATCTGCCGTGTAATATCTTTTCATATAAGAGAGTATATCGGATTTTGAAAAAGATTTAACGTTCTTTTCCGTGCCGAGTATTGGCATTCCGTATCCTTCTTTTCCGTAATAACTTTCTGAGGATAGGTCAAAACAGAGATCTTCGGGATTATCGAAACTCATATTAATTTCTTCTATTATTACGCCCTTTTCTTTTTCGAGTTCTTCTTTAACGAAAGTAGAATTAAAAAATATATCTGATAAAACGTTTAAACACTGACCTAAATGTTCCTTTGTAGATTTAGTGTAATAGCAAGTTATTTCCTTAGATGTAAAAGCGTTGATTTGCGCACCTATTTTATCTATCTCGTCCGAAATTTGAAAAGCCGAACGATTAACGGTTCCCTTAAAAAGGTTATGTTCTATAAAATGTGAAATTCCGTTGTTTTTTAAATCTTCGTTACGGCTTCCTGCTCCGACAAGTATTCCAGCCGAAACGGAAAACAAGCCTTCTGTTTTATTTAAAATTACTCTTAAGCCGTTTTTATAAGTTTTTGTTTTTATCATATTATTCCTTTATATTTTCGCTGACGGTAACAATATTTAGTCCTACACTTTTATAATACTCTATTATTCTTGGAAGAACGTTTAGAGTATGAATTTTAGGGTGCATTAAAATTAAATCTCCACCCGAAATATTTTTAGTAGCCCTTTTATAAACCAAATCTTCGTCGTTATCTCGCCAGTCTATCGTGTCTTTAGACCACATAATAACTTTATACCCCAAATCATAACAAAGGTCAAGCGTTTTTTCGGAAAAACTTCCCGAAGGCGGAGCAAAAAGATTTGTTTTAACTCCGCAAAGAGAATAAATTATCTCTTCGTTATTAACTATTTCTTTTCTGTTACCTTCGTAATCAAGTTTTTTATGGTCTTTATGAAAATATCCGTGATTTGCTATTTCATGCCCTTCGTTTTTTATTCTAATTAATAATTGTTCGTTATCGTCTATAAAACAACCGCCTAAAAAGAAAGTCGATTTTACGTTATACTTTTTAAGCACGTCTAAAATTCCGTTTACAACCTCTTTGTTTTCATAAACGTTAAACATTAAAGAAACGTTCGGGTTTTCTTTATTACCGTAATATATTGCGGATACGTCTTCTCCGCCGTATATAGGGATAATTTTTTCCGAAGAAAAACTTATTAACGTTACTAAGGATAAAACACAAATAAGTATTAAATTAGAAATAAAAGTAATTTTACCGTCTTTTTTTAGTTTTTTCATTTTTTGTTCCCTATATACATTATGTTTACTAAAAAAAGAATATGAAAATACGCAAGGGCTAATGCTCTTGCGTATTAAATTTAATAATTATTAATTAATCGGAAACTTTTTCCAAAAGTTTAAGGTCTATACCTTTTTCGCCGATTTTAATTATTTCTACTTTAACTTTATCACCGATGCTTAAAACTTCTTCTACGGAATCAATACGTTTATCGCTCATTTTAGAAATATGAATCATACCGTCTTTACCCGGTGCTAATTCACAGAATGCCCCGGTTTTTGGTAATATTCTTACTACTTCGGTTATAAACATATCGCCGACTTCGGGTTCTTTTACGATAGATAAAATTATTGCCTTTGCTCTTTCTGCATTTTCGGAATTGCCGATAGAAGCAATATTTACTCTCCCGTCGTCTTCTATATCTATTTTAACGTTTGTTTCTTCGATAATCTTATTTATTACTTTGCCTTGTTTACCAACAACGTCGCCTATTTTAGCGGGGTCGATATTGAACGAAATAATAATAGGCGCATATTCAGAAAGAGTTGGAGAAACTTCCGGAACACACTCAAGCATTTTATTTAATATAAACTTTCTGCCTTCGTTTGCTTGATTAATTGCAGAGTGCATAATTTCTTCGGAAATACCTTTAATCTTAATATCCATTTGAATAGCGGTAATACCTTTTTCGGTACCTGCAACCTTAAAGTCCATATCGCCCAAGAAATCTTCCAAACCTTGAATATCGGTCATAACTCTGAATTCGCCCGTTTCTTGGTTTTTAATTAATCCCATAGCAACGCCTGCAACAGGTGCTTTTATAGGAACGCCTGCGTCCATTAAAGCCATTGTAGAACCGCAAACGGAAGCCATAGAAGAAGAACCGTTAGAAGACATAATATCGTTTACAACTCTTATAGAATAAGGGAATTCTGCTTCGGACGGAATAACCGGCTCTAATGCTCTTTCAGCCAAAGCACCGTGTCCTATTTCACGACGACCGGGGCTCTTTAATGCTTTTGCTTCACCCGTGCTATATCCGGGGAAGTTATATTGATGCATATATCTCTTTTCTGTTTCTTCATCAAGACCTTCTAACTTTTGTGCCTCGTCTAACATACCTAAAGTACAAGTAGTTAAAGTTTGAGTTTGTCCTCTCGTGAATACTGCAGAGCCGTGAACTCTAGGAAGAACGTGCCTTTCGCACCAAATAGGACGAATATCTTTTAATCCTCTTCCGTCTGGACGGATTCCTTTATCGAAAATCTTGGCTCTTACTTTTTCTTTGGTTAAATAATATAAACTGTCTTTAATTTCTCTTTCTTTACCTGCAAAAATTTCTGCAAAGTGTTCTAAAGTTTCTTTTTCGACAGCGTCTTGGCCTGCTTGACGAACTGCTCTATCAAAAGTATCTAACGCTTTATCTAATTTTTCTCCTGCAAATTCTCTAACTGCGTTATCTATATCTTCCGGAATATGATATAATTCTATTTCTAATTTCTTTTTGCCAACAGCGGGAACTATTTCGTCTTCAATAAATGCGCAAATCTTTTTAATTTCTTCGTGACCGAACATAATAGCGTCTACCATTTGTTCGTTAGTAACTTCGTTAGCACCTGCTTCAATCATTAAAATTGCGTCTTTCGTGCCCGCTAAATTTAAGTGTATATCAGATACTTCTCTTTGTTTTAAGTCGGGGTTAATAACGTATTTACCGTTAACAAAACCTACTACGACAGAACCCGTAGGTCCTGCCCATGGGATATCCGATATCGCTAATGCAACCGAAGAACCTATCATTGCTAACGGTTCGGGTTGAATATCCGGTTCAACGGATAATGCTTGTGCTATAACAACAACGTCGTTATATAATCCCTTTGGAAACAATGGTCTTAAAGGACGGTCTATTAAACGGGAAGTTAAAATAGCCTTATCAGACGCTCTTCCTTCACGTTTTTTGTATCCACCGGGAATTTTACCTATTGAATACATCTTTTCTTCATAGTCTACTTGGAGAGGGAAAAAGTCCATTCCTTCTCTAGGTGACGGTGACATACAAACGGTGACCATAACTGCAGTTTCTCCGCATCTAATTACGCATGCGCCGTTTGCTTGTTCAGCATACTTTCCTACTTCGACGATTACTTCTTTTCCGCCGATAATAGTCTTAAATTCTTTGTAATTTGGTGTCATTTTTATCTCCTTTTCTAAACTCTATTTATTACGTTTATAAAAGCCTTATAAACGTGGAATTTACAAATTCAATTAACAAAAAACGGGGCGACAATATATTGCCGCCCTAAAAATTTTATTTTCTTAAATCTAATTTTGCGATAATATCTCTGTATCTGTTAATATCTACACTTTCCAAATACTTTAATAAACCACGACGTTCGCCGACCATCTTCATCAAACCTCTTCTTGAGTGATTGTCGTTATTGTTTTTCTTAAGATGTTCGTTTAAGTGATTAATACGTTCTGTAAGTAATGCGATTTGAACTTCTGCAGAACCCGTATCCTTTTCGTTACGACCGTATTTTTTGATTATTTCTTCTTTTACTTGCTTTTCCATATTCTTTTACCTCCTATTATTTATGGATTAATTCACTACGAACAAAGTTAAGGGTGGAGAACCGCAAAACCTTGCACGAGTATTTAAGCATATTAAGTATATCAAATCGATTATAAAATGTAAAACGTTTTTTTACTTTTTTTTAATATTTTTTAACTTTTATTTACTAAATAGTCGTTTTTTCTCGTCAATTTCTTGGTCGATTTTTTGAATATAACTTAAAACGTCTTTTGAATTTGCATATCTTTCTATTTTTTCTTCCGAAAAATTTACTCTTTTACTTATGGCGTTTGCCCCGCACGCAATATTGTCTGCTATCTCTTCCATAACGTCTACGTTATATATGCACGCTTTATTAGGTTTAGTATATCCGACGTTTTCTAAATTCCCCGTCATATACTTTTGTCTATATAAGTAATATGGATTATATCCATTTTTTAAAAGAATATCTTCTGCCATATTCATAAAAGACTCTATATTGTCGTTTTTAATAACGTCTTTTTCTTTTTTAAGTTCAGAACCACGCTTAACAGACAAAGTATGTACCGTTACATTATCAGGATTTAACTCTATTGCTTTATCTACGGAATATTTAAAATCTTCTATCGTTTCGCCTGGTAATCCCATTATTAAATCCATATTGATTATAAATCTACCCTTGGCTAAATTATATGCTTTATATACGTCGTTTTCCGTGTGATTTCTGCCTATTAATTTTAAGGTTTTATCGTTGAAAGTTTGTGGGTTTATACAAATTCTGTTTACCTTGTGTTTTTCTAAAATTTTTAATTTTTCTTCGGTTATTACGTCAGGTCTTCCCGCCTCTACCGTATACTCTACGCCCGTATTTAATTTATCTATTGAAGTTAACACTTTATCGAGGTTTTGTTCGCTTAAAGAAAAAGGCGTTCCTCCACCTATATAAATACTTCTTAAATTTTTAATAAGCGGAATACTCTCTTCTATTTCTCTACATAAAGTATCTACGTATAAATCAACATAATTTTTTGCGCTTTTTATATCTTCGCTTATAAACGAACAGTATTTACATCTTGACGGGCAAAACGGAATAAACACGAAAAAGTCCACGTTTCCTTCCTTTTTCTCATATATTCCTTTTTGTTCTTTTATTACCCTTTCGGTTAAATTTACTTTACTTTCGGAAACTTTCATAGTATTAATGAAAAAATCTTCAAATTCGCCGTCTTCTTCCAAACTTTTATAAGCAAGTTTAGTGGGCCTTATTCCCATTAAAGCACCCCAGGGCAAATTAACTCCGTAAAAAGAAGATAAAGATTTATAAAGTCCTAACTTTATAAACCTTTTAAAGTATCTTTTGTATTCTATTTCCGTTTTTGTTTGTGGCATTAAATTACCGAAAGAATAACTCTTTCCGCCGAGAATAAAAGTATTTACAACACGCCTATCTTCGCCACGAAATATATGTTTAATTTTTAAATCTTTAGCACCGTCAAAACAAAAAATTATTTCGTTTAACTCTTTTTCGTATTCGGTAAATTTAGTTTCTATCATAAATCGCCTACAATCATATTAAATTCTCTTTCACGAGATAAAGTCGTACTATTACCGTGCCCCGGAAAAACTTCGTAATCTCCTTTTAGAGAGAATAGTCTTTTAATAGATTTTTTTATTTCGTTATAATCTCCCGAAACAAAATCCGTTCTCCCGTAGGAATCATAAAATAACGTATCGCCCGAAAAGATACTGTTATTCAATATAAAGCAACAAGATCCGTCCGTATGCCCCGGAGTTTCCAAAACCTTTAAGTTTATTCCGTAAAGGGATAAGTCGCCTTCAAAAAAAGTAAAATCGGGAACTAAATAATCGAATCTACCACGAACGGCTTTGCCCATATTAGCTTCGTTAGAAAGTTTTTCTTTATCTTTTTCGCTAATATATATTTTAACACCGTCGTTTTGCAATTTCTTGCAATTCCCCGAATGGTCGAAATGTGCATGCGTTAAAAGTACGGCTTTTAATTTATAGCCGTACTCGTTTTCTGTTTTTTTGATTAATTCGTAGTTTTCGCCACTGTCTATTATTACGCCTTCTAAAGTGTCATCGTTAATCAAAATATAACTGTTTACACTAAGAAGTCCCGTAGTAATTTTTATAGTTTTTATCATGTCGTAGTCCTATATGCGTCGTCTATTTTAGAATCTTGTTTTAATCTGTTTATCAAAAGTTCTAATTGTACTTTATCCGTAATTCTTATATTAAAATCTACGCTCGCTTTTTTAGTTTTATTGTCCGTTCTTCCGTTTGTTGAAACGATAGACAGGTTAAGTTGAGAAACAGCAGAGGCAACAACGTATAAAATTTCCATTTGATTATTACCTATAACCCTAATTTCAGCATTATACGAACTGTCTAATTTATTTGCCCAAGAAACTTCTATTAATCTATCTTTATCAACGTTTTTTAAATTAGGACAATCTTTTCTGTGAACTGTTACGCCCCTTCCACGTGATATAAAGCCTATTATATCGTCACCTGGGACAGGATTACAGCAACCTGCAAAACGAACGAGCATACCGTTTAACCCTTTAACTTTAACACCGCCAACAGTTCTATCCATACTGATTTTAGGCGCTAATTCAATCTCTTGAAGGTTCTTTCTGTAATAATCTATTAACTTTACTAAAACTTGGTTAACTGTTACGGCGCCGTATCCTATAGACGCATACATCTCCTCTTCGCCCGAAAAGGACATACGTGTGGCAATTCTTTCAAATGAATCTTCCGTCAACAAATCGTTTAAATTATATCCACGTTTTTTGGCTTCCGCTTCTAACATAGTCTTGCCCGTTTTAACGTTGTCTTCCTTCATCTCGTGCTTAAAAAATTGCTTTATTTTAACACGGGAACTCGGACTTTTAACAATTTTAAGCCAATCCCAAGAAGGACCTTTTGAATTTTGCGAAGTTATTATTTCAACAACGTCGCCAACGTTTAACGTAGTGTTTAAGGGTACCATTTTAGAATTTACTTTTGCACCGACGCAAGTATTACCTATTGCCGAGTGAATACTGTACGCAAAATCAAGCGGTGTTGCGTCTTTAGGAAGAGTTTTAACGTCTCCTTTAGGGGTAAAAACTAAAACTTCCGAACTGTAAATATCTCCTTTAAGCGAATCCAAAAATTCTTTACTGTCTTTTAATCCGCCTTGCCATTCCATTACTTCTCTTATCCAAGTAAGTCTACTGTCAAGTTCGTCTCCGTCTTTTTTATTTTCTTTATATTTCCAGTGCGCAGCGATACCGTATTCGGCAGCGTGATTCATTTCGTAAGTTCTTATTTGAATTTCAAATATTTTGCCGAAGTTAGTCATAACAGTTGTATGAAGCGAACGGTACATATTCGGCTTTGGCGTTGCAATATAATCTTTAATTCTGCCGGGAACAGGTTTCCACTCGTGGTGAATTTTTCCTAAAATTTCATAGCACTCGTCAACACTTTTTACTATTACCCTTACTGCAACTAAATCGTAAATCTGGTCAAGCGGTTTATTTCTGTTTTGCATTTTACGGTAAATACTGTATAAATGCTTTCTTCTACCAAAAACTTCGCCTTCTATATTAGAATCTTTTAATATATTTTTTACTTTTAAAACAACGTGGTCGGTCAAATCTTTTAAGTCGTTAACTTTTGTATCGATACTAGTACTTAAATATTCGTATGCATCGGGTTCTAAATATTTTAAACATAAATCTTCTAATTCGCATTTTATTTGAGATATCCCAAGTCTTCCTGCAAGCGGAGCATAAATTTCAAGCGTTTCTCTTGCCATTCTTTGCTGACGTTCGTTAGATAAAAAGTTAAGAGAACGCATATTATGAAGTCTATCTGCAAGTTTAATTATTATAACTCTTATATCTTTTGCCATAGCAACGAAAATTTTTCTAAAATTTTCGGCTTGTTCTTCTTCTTGAGATATAAATTCAATTTTTTCAAGTTTAGTTACGCCCAAAACGAGTTCGCAAACTTCATCACCGAATTCTTTTTTAATGTCACCTTCGGAAACGGGCGTATCTTCTATAACGTCGTGTAAAAGTGCAGCCGATATTGTTTCGGCATCAAGACCTAAATCTACTAAAATTTGCGCAACGGCACATGGGTGAGTAAAATAATCTTCACCCGAAGCCCTTTTTTGATTTTCGTGTGCCTTTTTGGCAAATTTATATGCCTTTTCGCATAACGAATAATCTTTTTCATTATAAATTTTATCTAAATTTTCAAGTAAATCGGTCATCTTAACCTCTTATCTCTAAAATTCTGTTATAAATTTTTGAATCTGTTAGCGGTGCTTTAACGTTTTTATTTCTAAAAAGTATTCCGTTATTTACAGAAAAAAATCCGAGTTCGAAAAATACTTCCGTTGAAAATATAAACTGATATGCGTCCATTTCTTCTACGTTTTTATCGAAAAAAGAAGCGCTACTTATAAATTCTTTTCCCGTATTATCGCATAAAAAACCGAATACTTCGGCAAAAACTTCTCTATCTAAACTAACGTTTTCCAAAAAATTATAACCGCAAATATCTTTAAAACAAACGCTTTCAACGTCGGAATCTAAAAAACATATCGGCTTATCTAAATATACGATTTTATCACAATTTTTAGGAACGTTATCGGGCGAAACGGCAATAAAACTTTTATTCATTTTAGAGCAATCGAAAATCGATATTTCTAAACCTTTTAACTCTTTATAAATTTCTAAATTCTTAAAATTAGATACAACGTACATTATTGCCAAATCGTTTTTAATTAAATCGTTTTTAGTAGCCTCTTTAAGACATTTATAATTATTAAACGGAATCTTTTTTAATTCGTTTTGAAAAATATAAGTATTAAGATTTTCTAAATTCGTAAAATCCACGAATATATCTCTTAAAATTCCTTTAACCGAAAATACACTACGGTAATTTGATAAATTCGTTTCGAATATGACCGTTTTTTTAATAGGCAAACTTAGTATTTTAACATTCTTTTCTCCGTTAAAATCTAAGATTTCCAAACAATCTGTTTTAAAACTAAAATGCGGTGAATTTTGTTTTATAGGAGAATCTTTAACGTCTAAAACGTCTATTGAAAAAAGAGGCCTTTTATTGCCTAAACCGAACGGCTCTAAAAGTTCAATTTCCTTTGCAAAATTAATAGGAAAAGTCCCTTCTATTTTCCACTCTACGTTAACGGTTTTATCTGTTTTTCCCGTTTTATAAATTTCTCTAATAAAAGAATTCAGTTTTTCCTTTAACAAAGAAAATTTATCTTTTTCAACTGTTACTCCTGCTGCTTGCGAATGACCACCGAACGCAAAAAGTATATCTTTACAAGAATTTATTGCGTCGTATATATTAATATTTTCGGTACTTCTTGCCGAGCCTTTTAATTTACCGTCTTGTTCGGCAAAAACGATAACGGGAATTTTAAATTCTTCAGAAAGCCTTGACGCAACTGCACCTATAAAACCTATCTGCCACTTGATATCGCTTATTAATATTACGTCGTCTTTATATAAATTTTCACTATATATTTTTTCTTTTGCTTCCTTATAAATCTTATCGCATTCGACTTGCCTTTGAATATTATAAGCATTTAATTTCGTGGCAATGTTAAACTTGTCGCTATCGTTTTCTGCCGTAAACAAAGAAAGCGCACAGTTAGCATCTCCAAGTCTTCCTGCTGCATTAATTCTCGGTGCTAAATAATAAGTTATATATTGCGAAGTTATAGGCTTATTATTATCGGCTATTAAGAACTTAAACTCCGGCCTTATAGAAACGTCGTTCAACAGTTTTAAGCCTTCAAACACCAAATCTCTGTTTTCGCCTATTAAATCCATGCTGTCTGCAATAGTGGCAACAGCAACGTAATCCAATAATAAATTAGCCCTTTCACCTATTAATGCGTAAGCTAATTTATATGCAACCCCCGTACCGCATAAACACTTATAACCGTATTCTTGGTTGGGGATTTTCGGATTTATTGAAATACAGTCGGGCAAATCTATAGGTGGTTCGTGATGGTCTGTTACTATTACGTCTATACCCATTTTTTTAAGTGTGTCTATCTTTTCGTTGTCACTAATTCCACAATCTACCGTAATGATAATATTAATTTTATTATCGTTATTTATTTTACTAATTTTATCAACGTTTAGTCCGTAGCCTTCTTCACGCTCCGGAACGCACTTTAATGG
>JAZUKR010000005.1:0-2674 GCA_045643385.1 Christensenellaceae bacterium
ACAGAACGACATGGCTACGATCCGACTTGTTTATCTGAAAAAGAAATTGCGGAAAAATTAGGAATTTCTGTCGAAGATTATTCTGCATACGAACAAGGTAAACGTGATTTTTCGTTCAGTTTTATGTTTAACGTTGCTAAAATTTTAGATATAGACGTTTTTAGTTTGTTATCGGGGAATACCCCTAAACTTTCCGATTGTGCCGTTGTTAAAAAAGGGCATGAATTTTTTGTTAAAAAAGAAGGTGAATACGATTATAAACATTTGGCTTATACCTTTAAAGATAGAAAATCAGACCCGTTTTTCGTTACTTGTATGCCCGGGGAAGAAGATTTAACTCTTCACTCTCACGATGGTCAAGAGTTTAACTTTGTTCTTTCCGGAAGTATGCTTTTTAAACTCGGAAAAATTACTTACGAATTAAATAAAGGCGACAGTATATATTTTAATTCAAATATAGAACACGGCATAAAAGTTTTGGGCGATACGCCTGTAAAATTTATTGCCGTTGTAATGAAATAATTAGGACTATTAACGATGGCAATTTACGAAAAATTCATTGGAAGAGACAGAGATTCGTTTAATGACTTAAAAGATTTGCAAGATAATTTTAAAATAAATTATCCTGAAGATTTTAATTTTGCCTACGACGTAATTGATGAACTTGGAAAAACAAAACCGAATAAACTAGCTATGGTTTGGCTATCTAATACCAAAGAAAAAAAGACTTTTACTTTTTCTGATATGATGATTTGGTCAAACAAAACTGCAAATTATTTTAAATCTATCGGCATAAAAAAAGGCGATAGAGTTATGCTTATTTTAAAAAGAAGTTATTATTTTTGGTTTTGTATGTTAGGACTTCATAAAATAGGCGCAATACCTATTCAAGCGACTAATATGCTTGTAGGTCATGACTTTACATACCGTTGTAATAGGGCTAATATTAAAGCAATAATAGCAACAGCAGACGGAGATGTTACAGAACATTTTGATGCTGTTGAAAAAGAATGTAAAACCGTAACTATTAAATTATGTAATAAACATAAAAAACCTGCAGGTGGAAATTGGCTTGATTTAGAAGACGGAATTAGTAATGCTTCTGATATTTGGGAAAGACCTAGAGGTGATGAAGGAACTACTTCAAAAGACTTGATGTTTATTGCTTTTTCTTCGGGAACAACGGGTTATCCTAAAATGATTATGCACGACTTTACGTATCCTTTAGGTCATATAGTTACGGGCGTTTTTTGGCATAGAGTTTTAGACGGTGGCTTACATTTTACTATTTCCGATACCGGCTGGCTAAAGTCTTTATGGGGTAAATTTTACGGTCAATGGTTTGGTGAATCCGCAATTTTGGTATACGATTTTGATAAATTTAACGGCGAAGATATTCTTTCTGTTTTAGAATCCGAAAAAGTTAATACGTTTTGCGTTCCGCCGACAATGTATAGATTTATGCTTCAATATGACGTTAAAAAATACGATTTATCTAATATGTCGCATTGCTGTTCTGCAGGCGAAGCTTTAAACTCTGAAATATTTAATAAATGGAAAGAAGCAACCGGTTTGGAAATTCATGAAGGTTTTGGTCAAACGGAAACTACCGTTTGTCTTGGAACATTAAAAAATTATGCAAAGCCTATTTCGGGTTTTATTGGTAAACCTATGCCCGGATATTCTATTTCTATTAAAAACTCAGACGGAGTAGATTGCCTTCCCGGTGAAGAAGGTGAAATTTGTATTAAGGCAACGCCGTTTAATAAGCCATGCGGTTTAACCATGGGATACTTTGACGATAATGAATCAAACGAAAACGGTTGGAAAGACGGATTTTTCCATACGGGAGATACTGCATATATAGACGAACACGGAAACGTTAAGTATATAGGAAGAAACGATGACGTAATTAAGTCGTCAGGTTACAGAATAGGACCTTTTGAAGTTGAAAGTGTTATTTTAGAACATCCTGCTGTTTTAGAAGTTGCCGTAACCGGTGTACCCGATCCTAAGCGTGGATTTAATGTTAAGGCGACGATTGTTCTTAATGAAGGATATAAACCGTCAGACGAGTTGGTTTTAGATATTCAAAACTACGTTAAAAATAATACGGCGCCCTATAAATACCCAAGAGTAATTGAATTTGTAGACAACCTTCCAAAAACTTCAAGCGGTAAAATAAGACGTACGGAAATTCGTCAAAGGGATATGGAAAAATATAATTCTATTAATAATTAATTAAATTAAGACGCTTTTTTTAGCGTCTTTTTTTTGACATTTTTTAACTCTTTTTGCATATATTGAAATAGAAACTTTAATTAAAGGAGGAAACTATGTCATTTTTCTGTAATTTTCAGTCTGATAAATGTCCGGGACCTATTAACGGTAACCCGCTTAACGGTTTATGTGAAAAAGTTTGTATAGAAGCAAAGAAAGTTTTTGATGCGTGTATGCAACAAAGTCAACTTACGGATATTGTTCTTAATATTACTAATTTAACGCCTGCAAATCCTACATATCCCTTAACTTTTATAAGTGCTAAAAGTACAAATTCCGTCGGTCAAATAAGCAATTTATTAATCGAACCCATTTCTGAACGTCCGCATGCTGCAAGAGTTAGATGTGATATAACTATTCCTGTATCTGTAGCATATACCGATGCTTTAGGAGT
>JAZUKR010000006.1:0-16125 GCA_045643385.1 Christensenellaceae bacterium
AACTGAGCCATATCAGCGCATCGTTAAAATGCTAATTTATTATATAAGATAAAAAACGTTTTGTCAAACAAAGAATAGCGAAAAATGTAAATAAATAATATTTTTTTAAAAAATAAAAGAGAGTCGTTAGTCGCTCTTCCCGTAGGGAAGGCGACAACTAAATAAATCCGCAAGCGGATTTGTTATATTGCTTCGCAGTGATATTGCCTATCGGCAGTGAAATTCGCCTTTCGGCGAGTTAAAGGATTTATTTAATATAACTTTGCGAGAAAATCTTTCTCGCAAAATAAAACGCAAAACTCGTTTTGCATATAACTTTTAACCATAAGGTTAAAAACATAACTATTATATCTTTTGTGGATAAGAAAAGCCCACTATATTTCGCAAAAATGCGAAGTATAGTGGGCTATACTTTTTAATAAGTTTATTTTCCCTATGAGAAGACACCTTTTAGCGCCTTCTTTTTTACCGTTAAACATCTCTTAATAAATTATTGTAATTTTTATTTATCGCCTGCAATAAACCCAGATTACATGGCTTGCAAGATTTTATTCTTTAATTCTTCCATACAACACCTCATTAGTATAATTCAAGTAATTATAACTCAGCAAGCATGAAAGTTTAAGTCATATTTGCAAAAATTATTTTTTTTTGTTTGAAAATTTCTTTTAAGTCATCAATCGCCATTTCTGCGTCCATTGTGTGAAACATCAGATAATTAACGTTCATCGTTTCAAAAGGTGCTTGTTTATAAATTTTTTTGCTTTCTTCTCCCGTGTAAAAATGCCAATAACGGTAAACGTAGCCCATCCAAAACAAAACGTCTTTTGAAATATTTTCACGTTTATTTGATTGAAAGAATAGAAAGCAGACACGGTTATCACACCGTAGAATCGGCAGAAAAACTCAAAATCGGCAGTACCGATTACGAACTTATAGAAATATAAAATACACGCTTTTAAGTGAATTTTTTTACTTAAATTTTATATTGCAGTTTTCTATAATTCCGTAATCCGAATAATACATTATTTTAGGAACTTCAAAAACACCGTCTTTATAATAAAGTTTAGAAGTTTTAATATATCTACCATTATCAATTATCGGTTTGCTTTCGTCTATTATAAAATAGATTCGTTCATTTAACTCGAATAAATACTCGCTTTCACATTCAATAAGGGTGTAGTTTATTGTTCTCGTTCTGTCTTCATAAATCAAGTCTAAAGTATTGTTTTCATGTAACACGAGTTTAACTTTGCCGTTTTCGATTAAGTTTTCCGTTTCGTAACCAAACGGCAATGACTTGTTATAATAATACTTATTAAATTCGCCTTCAAGAATAAATTCCGTTTCGTACTTTAACTTATTGTTTACTGTATCTTCCGTATAATCACTTCCCCAAAAAACGGTGTATTTCGTTTTGGTTAAATAATAAGTAAAATCGTGGTAGCCAACCTTGAACCCGTCAGTTATCATTATACAAGACTTACCGTTTTCCGTAAACGTTTCACCCTTTTCTTTGAAAATTTTAAACACCTTTCCGAAAATCGAATATTCGTCTAAAACTACAATTATATTTTTGTCTGTTAAAAAATACTTTCCGGAATATTTTGTAGATTTATTATTTTCCTTAACGGTTAATTCCAAACAGTTTCCGTTTAGCGGTTTTAGATTTACGGTTAAATCGGTTAATCTGTTATTATATTCTTCTTCTAAAAATAATCGCCATTTAATAGGCAAATATTTTGCCAAATCGTTTTTACCCAAATATTCTATCTTTTTACTGCTTTTAATAAAGTTTGCAGACAACTCGCAAAGATTATAATCCATTATTTCGGAATCTTTTAATTTTCTGAAATTTTTACCGGACAGTCCACTGTCGGTGTGCCGGTAATACTCCGTAAACTTAATGGTTTCAAAACCGTATTCGTTGTAATCCGATTTCTCAATTTCAATAAAACAGTTAGGCACTCCGTAGTTATCTAAAAGTATTGTGTAATCTTTATTATAAACCGAAATAAACAGTACTTCGTATGTGCTTGTAAATTCTACGTCTACGTTGGATATATAATACGTTTTGCCTTCTTCGTCTACAATTATATACGAATCTACAGACGAAACGTTAGGGTTATCTTTATTAAAATATTTCCAAACCCCACTTTCCATTTTTGTATTTTTATAAATTTTAACGTCGATAATTAAGTCTATTCCGTAAACGTTCGCTTTAATTGTCGCACCGCCTTCTTTAAACTCGATTTTTATTGTGGTTTTGTCAAGATATTCTTGCATGTTTTTTTCTTTTTCCACGTTTTCGATTTTAGATGCGTCAAACTCATATTCGTTATTCTTATTATTCGTAGTCCTTAAACTGTACGGAACGTTGTTAATTGAAAATATTGCGTTTTTCTCGTTTGTAAAAGTAAATATTGTCTTTTCGTCATCGCTCGCATACACTTCGTTTATCATTATACTTGTATATTTTTCATAATCGTAACCGTATAGTGGTATTATGTTGGAATACATTATTAAAAAGGCAATTACAAGACAAGAAACCGAAGAAATAAGCAATACTTTTCTTGCCTTCTTTTTCTTTTTTGCTTTTACTTTTTCAATTATCTCATCTGTAAACAGGTTTATATCTTTCATAATTCCTCCCCCTTTAACAGTTCTTTTAAGTTTTCTTTGGCCCTCTCTAATACGTTGTACACGTGTTTTTTGTTTTTATTGACAATTTTACATATCTCTTCGATTTTAAAGCCGTCAAAATATCTTAAATATACTATTAGCCTATATTCTTCTTTAAGAGTGTTTATAGCTTTTTCCAGCGCTATCTTGTCAACGCTTAAATTTAATTCTCCTTCTCTTTCTATATACGTATCAATAAACCGCTTTTCGATTTTTTTGTGCCTTAAATAATCTATCGCCAAATTTTTTGCGATAGAAAATATGTAGATTTTAAAACTACTTTCGTCTTTTAATTTAGGTTTTTTTAAAATTATCTTAACAAAAGTATCACTTACTATGTCTTCCGAATCATTGAGGTTATGAACGTAACAATTAACAAACAAAATAAGTTCTTTTCTAAATCGAGAAACAATATCTAATATGGCAGATGTGTCGCCGTTATAGAATAAATTATAAAGTTGTTTAATTTCTTTATCCATAACTTCTCCTTAACTCTCTCTGTATATTAGACGAACAATCTTTTAATTTTACTCTGTAATTATAAAAAATTTTTCGATTGAAGTCAATACGGGTTAACTATTAAAACAATTTGCTCACAAATATCTTCTCTGTTGTATAATTTATCATAAAACTATATTTTCTCCACCCGACGTAAAAATTTTTCCGTCGGGTGGTTTTTATCATTTTTCTTTTTTAAGTATTTTTACTTTCAATGTTATGCCTTCGTAAACAATTAAAAACACTATCAAAATCTTCAATAATAAAAGAACATTATCAAATACAACATAAAAAACATTATCAAATAAAACATAAAAAACATTTGACACCATTAAATACATTATGATATCATAATGCTATGATATTATATTGTTATATTATATTGTTATATTTTTATAATTCAATTGTTATATTCCTATTATCATAACGCTATGATATTATATTGTTATTATTTAATAGAATATTATAATGTCATTATGTTTTAAAATAAAACATTTATGTATATTATGGTTTTTGTGTTTTTTGAATATTACATATTTAAAATTTTATAAATTTAGTTTAATGCAAATAATTATTTAATTAATTTTTTATTTTAATAAAACGGGAGAGTGGGTATGAATAATACAAAAACGCCAACGGCACAAAAAAAGATTTTTCCTTTAAGATTATCGCAAGAGACTTACAGGCAGATTAGATATTGTGTTCAAAAAAAGCAAGAAGAAAAGGATTATAACGGATACAGTGTTAACGATTATTTGACTGAAATTATAGAAAAATCGTTAAAGAAAAAAATCTAAAAGTGTGAGCGAGTCATGGAAAATTTAAAACGATACACTTTTTACGATTTTACGATAGATAACGGTGTCATACAGTATATTAATTATTTAGACAGTAAAAATTTACATCGTGAAGTATTTAATTTTACAAATCCCGACGGATTAAAAGTCGAGTATTATTTTTATAAAACCAAAGTAACAAAAAAAGAAGTTATTTTGTTTTTATGCGGGTCTGCCCCCGGTCATAAAGCATATTTAAGGGAGATAGAAACGTTTTGTAAGATAGGTTATAAAGTTATAACTCTTGATTATTCGGGTTGCGGAAATTCCGAAGGAGACGGATACAAGTCTATTTTATCTTTAACAGAAGACGTTTTAACGTTATTAAACACAATAGACGTTAAAGAAAATCTTATATTAATAGGGCATTCTCTCGGTGGATATACTGCGTTAAACGTTATAAACAGAATCGACTACGTAAAAAAGGCGGTTATAATATCAAGTTTTTTCACTATCGAACAAATTGCAAGTTTATATCCCGACAAAACGGAAATTTTAGAATATGAAAAAAAAGAATTTCCCGATTTATATTCTATTAACAACGAAGAATATTTAAAAACCACTAAGGACAGAATACTTTTTATTCACTCAAAAGACGATAAGATAATAGAATACGCTCCGGGAATAAAATACGTTAAAGAAAACATAAAAAACTCCAATCTTGAGTTTATGATAGTAGATAAAAAGGGGCATAATCCCAATTATACGATTTCTTCATTAAATTATATGAACAAAACACTTAATGATTTTTCTAAACTTGTTGCAAGCAATAAACTAAACACGTTAGAAAAACAAAAAGAATTTATGAAAGACAAATCCCCTTATAAAATGACAAATCAAGATAAAAAAGTTATAAATAGAATAGTTAAATTTATAGAAGGATAGGAGAAATAAATGACTTTTCACGATAAAGACTATAAAGAAGCATTAAATTCGTTAAAGAGTAACGAAGAACTTGGGTTAACCACCATAGAAGCAAAAAAACGTTTAGAATCAGATGGTCCTAATAAATTAAAGGAAAAGAAAAAACGCTCGCTATTAGTTAGATTTTTATTGCAGTTTAAAGACGCAATGATAATAATTCTTATTGCAGCGGCGGTAATTTCTTTTATAGTGGCGTTAAAAAGCGACGACTTTATAGAATACGTTGAGCCGTTTTTGATTCTTTTTATAGTAATTGCAAATGCAATTTTAGGCGTTGCGCAAGAGAGTAAAGCGGAAAAGGCGTTAGACGCATTAAAGAGTTTATCCGCATCAAAAGCGAGAGTTATAAGAGACGGCAAAGAAATAATTATAAATGCGGACGAATTAGTCGTTGGAGATATAGTAAAATTAGAGGCAGGTGATTTTGTTCCTGCAGATTGCAGAATTATAAGTTCTTCCAACTTAAAATCGGAAGAATCTTGTTTAACCGGCGAATCCGTACCTGCGGAAAAGAACGCTGAAAAAGTAAAAACCGAGTGCCCTATAGGTGACAAAACGGACATGCTTTTTTCGGGGTGTAGTATAACTTACGGAAGTGCAAAGGCAATAGTAACCGCAACGGGTATGAATACCGAAATGGGCAAAATTGCAAATTTACTCGATAACGAAAAGGAATCTTTAACCCCGTTACAAAAGAAATTATCCGACTTAGGCAAGATTTTAGTAATAGTCGCAATATCTGCTTGCGCAATAATCTTCGTTGTTGGATTACTTAACGATATGGAACCGCTAAAAATATTTATGACGGCGGTATCTTTAGCGGTATCTGCAATACCCGAAGGATTACCCGCAATAGTAACTATAGTTTTATCTATAGGCGTTCAACGAATGGTTAAAAAGAACGCCGTAATAAAGAGTTTGCCTGCCGTTGAAACGCTTGGCTCTGCTTCTGTAATTTGCTCCGATAAAACTGGAACGTTAACGCAAAACAGAATGACGTTAGTTAGTGTGTACAGTGAAAAATTAGGAGAAGAAAAAGTTACGCCGTCTATGAGCGAAGACGCAAAAGAGATATTAAAGTTAGGGACTTTATGCTCTGACGGGGTTGTTGAATTAGACGAAAACGGATTATATAAGCATATCGGTGACCCGACGGAAACTTCTATAGTTTACGCATCGCTTATAAACGGCATGAAAAAAACCGATTTAGAGAAAGAAAACAAAAGAATACTTTCCTTGCCTTTTGATTCGGACAGAAAATTAATGACTACGGTAAATAAAATAAACGGAAAGTTTTACGTAATAACCAAAGGCGCATTTGACGTTTTAGAAAAAATCTGTATTAGTGGCGACGTTAAAAAAGCAAAAAAAATTACCGAAGAAATGAGTGAAAAAGCGCTTCGTGTTTTAGCGGTCGGATACAAGGTTTTAGATGAAGTTTCTAAAAACGCAGGGATAGAAGAGTTAGAAAAAGGTTTAACTTTTTTAGGGCTTGTAGGCATGATAGATCCACCGAGGCCCGAAGCAAAAGAGGCGGTAAAAATATGTAGAAAGGCGGGGATTAAGCCTGTTATGATAACGGGTGACCACGTTGTAACGGCAACTGCTATTGCTAAAGAATTAGGTATATTTTTAGACGGAGATATTTCGATAACCGGACCGGACCTTGATAAAATGACGGACGCTGAACTCTTTGATAAAGTAGAAAAGATTTCTGTTTATGCAAGAGTTTCGCCCGAAAATAAAATAAGAATAGTAAAAGCATGGCAAAACAAAGGTCAAGTCGTTGCAATGACAGGGGACGGGGTAAACGACGCACCTGCACTAAAGGCGGCGGACATCGGTTGCGCTATGGGTGTAACGGGAACGGACGTTGCTAAAGGTGCGGCGGACATGACGTTAACGGACGATAACTTCTCGACGATAATTGAAGCGGTAAGAGAAGGCAGGGGAATTTACGCTAACATAAAAAAAGTCGTAGGGTTTTTGCTTGGCACTAATATCGGTGAAGTTTTAACTGTATTTTTGGCAATGATAATTTGGAGTGTTTCTCCACTTGCCTCTATTCAACTTCTCTGGATTAATCTTGTAACCGATTCCTTTCCTGCAGTTTCTTTGGGTATGGAAGCCGTAGAAAAGGACGTTATGGATAAAAAGCCAAAACCGAAATCGGAAGGCATATTCTCGAACGGTTATGGCTTAAAAATAATACTAATGGGCATAATGTTTGGCGGATTAACGCTTATAGCGTATAAGTTAGGCGATATTTTAATTAATGAAAAAGCCGGAACGACTTGTGCCTTTATAGTTTTATCTTTATCTCAAGTAGTTCAATCATATAATATGAGAAGTAATCACTCGTTATTTAAAATAGGCGTGTTTACAAATAAAAAACTTAACCTTTCTGCTTTACTTTCAATAGTGCTTGTATGCTTTGTTCTATTCGTTCCGAAAGTAAACGAAGTGTTCGAATTGTGCTATATGCCGTTATATATGTACGCTATTTGTTTAGGATTGATATTATTGCCCGTATTAGTTATGGAAATTGCTAAAGTAATAACTAAAAATAAAGAATAACCGTTAAATAATTAATAAAAAAGATATGCTTAAAAATTTTAAGCATATCTTTTTTTATGTAAAATCATTATAAAATTTTATCTAAAACGGGTTTTATTTTCGTTAAGGGAAGACCTATAATATTATCGTAATTTCCGCCGAAGTTTTTAACTAAAACAACGTTATCTTGGAGTCCGTAACTTCCCGCTTTATCCATGGGCTTTCCAGATTTAACGTAATCTAAAAGATATTCGTCAGTCATTTTATCAAAAGTAACTGTAGATTCGTCGTACCCCGTAATAAGTTTATTATCGTAAATAATTGCGTAACCCGTTATAACTTTATGCGTATTGTTTGAAAGCATTTTTAAGGTATCAAAAGCGTCTTTTTCGTCTTTGGGTTTTCCTATTATCTTATCGTTAAATACGACTATCGTGTCTGCAGAAAGAATTACGCTATCGGTATTTTTATACTTTTTATAAACGGTTTCTGCTTTGCCTTTAGCATTATAAATTACGGTGTCTACGGGGGAAAGATTATTAATTTCCTTAAAATCGCTAGTATCTATAATAAAAGAATAGCCGTTCTCTTTTAAAATATTTTTCCGCCGTGGGGAGTTACTTGCAAGAATTAATTTTCTCATACTATTTCACCGTTAATTAATTTGATTTTATTTGTAAGAGTAAGATTTAAATTTTTAAGGTGTTTTTCTACTTGTTCTCTTTGATTATAAAATAAATCAATGCTACAAGGCTCGTGAGCGTCTATTCCGACAATAACTTTATTATTAATTTCTCCTGCTATCTTAAAAAATCTATTAGAAGGGTAATGCCTGTTAGTCGAATACCCTAAAAAGTTAAACTCTAAAGGAATATCTTTTTCTTTTGCGAATTTACATAACCTTGTCATTTCTCTTAAATAAATATCGTCTTCTTTAGTATAGTGAATTAGGTCCGGGTGGGCGATATAAGAAAAAGGAAAGGCGTTTACTCCTTCTTCTAAAAGGTCAACGTATCTAATTAAGTCGTGTTCAGAGCAATAGTTTAGCCCTATATATTTATAGTCGTCTTCATAGTCTAAAAAATGTTGAGATAGAATCATATAGTCTATTTTGCCGTCGGTTAAATTTAATAAATCTTTAAAACTTTTTTTAAAATATTCTACTTCTAATCCTATTAAAATTTTAATTTCGTTTTTATATTCTTCTTTTAACTTATTTAAGGTGTTATAGTAGCCTTCAAATTCAGAAATATCCATTCTCATATTAGAAAGAGAATTGGGGATAAAAGGGTATGGCGTGTGGTCGGCAAAGCCTAAAACGGTCATTTTGTTTTTTATTGCAGTTTCTATATATTCTCTTTCTGTTCCAAAAGCGTGTTTACATCTAATAGTATGAGTATGAAAGTTTTTAGTAATCATTTTTTCCCCTAAATTATATCTATAATTCTTAGTATAGTATTATGGCAATTTTTCGTCAATTAAATAACTAAACATATTTAAAAAAGCGAAAGATTTTCCTTTCGCTTTTGATAAATTAATATTTTTCTAAAATTTTAAGCATTTTAATATCTAACTTTTTCCCTGCAAAATCTACATATTCGCAATCGGGAAAATTTGTGTTAAATATTCCGGTGTGACCATGTAGTCCCCAAACGGCAAATCCTATGTTATGGCTTTTTAATATGTCCAAAAGGTCAGTTAGCCACGATAAAAATACTTTATGCGGGGTGTTAGAGTTACATCCTAATTCGCCACAGTGAATACCGATGTTATAATTATTACCGCAAAATGCCCAAAGAGAATATAATTTATCGAGTTCTTCTTTGTTCCATGTCCTTAAATCGTCGTACCAATAACCTTTTGCGTTCGGCCAAACAGGTTCTTCCGTTTTATCGTAAGGCGGAAAAACTTTATAATGCGTTAGTCCGTGCGGAATATAACCACGGCAAGAAAAAGCGATATTTTCTTTCTCCATCATTACTAAATCAATAGGCGGAGTTTCTCCTGCAATCATTCCGTCTAGAATAATTAATCTATTAGGGCTAATTTTTCTTATTTCGTTTATAGATTGTTTTGCCGTATCAAAGTATGCTTTTAGAGAAATTAAATCAGGTTCGTTTACAAAGTTAAAAGATAAGTCTTTATCGCTTATATCTTTATATCTTTCAGCAATAGTGCGCCAAATAAAAGCCGAAGCTTCTTGTTTAGATTTATTTTCCCAAAGGTCGTAAACTTCGCCTTCTTTATTCGGGTTAATACAATATCCCGGTAAACGATGCATGCATATATTAACGTGAACGTTATGCTTTATTCCGTTATATACGGCGTTATCTAACATAGAAAGTTTATCCATATCTATATTAAACGGATTTTCTATAGATGAAAATAACGTATAAGTTACGGGAATTCTTGCAAAATCAAATCCGTAATCTTGCATAAACTTAAAATCGTCTTCACGGTAACACTCTTTTTTGCTGATATCACTAAAACAATCGGTAAGGTTAAAACCTTTCCATCTCGGGAGTACGGTTTGCTTTAATTGTACTTTTTTAGTTTTCATTTTTCTCTCCTAATTTTTGTAATTTTTCTTTATCGGGGTTATATATTTTTTTTCTAAAAATAAAGTAGCAAGCAGACATAAATATCATGGCGAAAGCCCAACCCATAGGACTAGCAATCGAAAAACCCACGTTTCCGATATTCGGTATTAATATAAATCCGCAAAAAGATAGCCCGATTAGTTCGGTAAATCCCGAAATCATAGGAATTTTTTTATAGCCTATACTTTCAAAAAATGCTCCTAATATTGTTTTAATAAATAAAGGAATAAACCCGAAACTGTAAAATATCCAGTGCTTTGTGCCTATATCTATTAAATTTTTATCTTCATATAACGAAGAATAATACGGTCTTGCTATTGTATGATATAATATGGTACAAATAAGTCCGTAGATAAAGCAAATTAAAATAATCGTTTTTAAAAAAGATTTTACTCTTTTTAATTTCTTAAAAGCATAGTTTTTCGGAAAAAATAAATATGTTGAAGACGATAATGCCGAAAATAGAATTGTAACCGGAATACTTATGGATATTACCGATAAAAAGTTTGCACTTAAATATGTATTTCTCGCTCTTTCCGCAATAAAAATGCCGATATAAGCAAATATATGTTGAAAGGCAATAAATAACCCGTCTTTAATTATGGAAAATATAAACGTAAAATCAGGCTTCAAGTATTTAAAAGAAAATTTATCTATAACCTTAAAATAAACAAGTTTTATAAATAATATTATGGCTATTAATAAACTTGTAACGTTGGTGTATAAAGATAAGCCGTAAACGTCCGTATTCAAAACAGAAAGCAGAAGGAAGGAATTTATTATTGATAATATAGGCGTTAATATGTTAGTAATTAAAATATTAAGGCTACTTCCCGTTCCGTTTGAGATTTGAATTATAAAAGTTGAAGTGCTGGTAAATATGTAAGTTAAAACGTATATTACGTAATAAGTTTTAGCTTGATTATAAAAATCTTCTTGAACTCTTAAAAAGTTTAGAATAGGGTTAGATGCGCAAATCATTATTATTGCAAGCAAAATATTAAAAATCCAAATTGCGTAAATCCCTTGAATAAAAAATTTTGTTCCGTTTCCGTTTTTATCGTAGTATTTTGCAGATTTTATCCACGCTTGATTTGTTATTGCACTAATAAAATTTGTCATAAAACCCGTTATAGAACCAATGCTAGATAAAATTGCAAATAACCTTTCGCCTCCGCTGTTATTTATGATTTTATTGTTTAAAATCGATATCGGAATTTGCACTATCGAAATAATAAACAGCGGAATACAAATAGATAATATTATTTTAAAAGACTTATCTTCTAAAATGTTTATGTCTTGATTTAAAGAAAGTTTCATATAACATAAAATAATATATCATAATTAATTTGACTTAGTCAAGACAGAAGATTTATAATATATAGACAAAAATTAACATAAGGTTAAAATATGGAAAAGTTTGGCAAAATATTGCAAGATAAAATTAAGTCTTTTTATATTAATTCGCATGAAAACGTAAACGGTGCGTTGCACGTCAATATAGAAATGGAAATAGTTTTGGTAAAATCGGGCGAAATAAAAATGAAAATAGAAGAAAAAGATTATTTAATAAAACAAAATCAAGGCATATTTGTATTTCCTTTTGAAAAGCACGATTTTAAAACTGAAAATAAAAGCACTGTTAGGGTACTTATGTTTACTTCGCCGTATACCGATATATTTTTTAAAAACGTGAGTGAAAATTATAGCGAAAACAGAATTTTTAATATAGACGATAATTTGTCTAATTGGATATTTAATAAAACAGACGAACCTATTAAGTATAATAACTTAACGGCTATGGCTTTATTAAATCCTTTATTTTTAACTATAAAAAATGAGTGTGTTTTTATAGAAGAAAAAAAATATAGCGATAAATTTTTGCAAGCGTTAGGATATATAAACAGACATTTATTCGAAGACATTTCGTTAACGGAAGTATCGAATAAAATCGGTATTCACCACGTTTCTTTAAGTAGGTTGTTTTCAAAATACGGGGGAATGAATTTTACTAAATACGTTAATTTTAGACGAATAATCATAGCCTCTCATTTTATAGAAGAAAATAATAATAGTATAACCGATATAGCCTACGAAACGGGTTTTGAATCGATTAGAAACTTTAACAGAATATTTTTTGAGTATTTTAAATGTACTCCCACTGAATATAAAAAACGCTTAAATTAATTTAAGCGTTTTTAAATATTCTTTATCGGCATCTTTAATTCTAAAACTTTCCCTTGCTTTTTGAATTGTTTTGTTATGGACAAAGGGGTTTAAAGATTTATTTTCTAAATATATAATAGCGTCTTTCCATTGTTTAGAAAGGGCGGTTGCAAAATACCAGGCTATCATCATATTAACGTAATATTCTTGGCTTTTTACACTTGCCACCTTTTTTAAGTATAAGGGATTAAAATCTTCGTCTAGAAAAAGATTTTGTAGCATTTCTATCGCAAATCTAACTGTATAAGTTTTTTTAGATTTTAGCCACACGTCTATATCTTTTAAAAGTAGAATTTTATTTTTGTTAAAACATTTAGGGCTAAAAGAATCGCACGTTGCCCAATTATCTATAAAAGGCAAAAATTCGTTTATTCTTTTTATAGCTAAGTCGTAATCTTTAATTTCCGAAATGATAAAAGCGTGCAAATTATTTTCTTCGTAATATTCGTGCGGTAAATCGTTTAAAAATTCTTCTATATCAATATCTTTATAATATTTTTTTGCAAGACTTCTTAATATAGGCGTTTTAATCCCTATAATTTTTTCTATATCGACGTTAGGAATTAGTTTAGATAAAAAATCTTTATATTTTAAATCTTGTAATTTAAATAATTCTTCTTGTATTAATTTAGTTTTCATACTGATTTTTTAATTTTTGTTTTCTTTCCTTTTAATAAGTTTAAGTCAATAAGGTCAAGTTTTTTAGCTTGATTAATTAAGGCATAAGGCAAAATAAATTGGTCAAAACCGGTGGCAATAAAGTCTATAAATACGTCGCAAGCGATAGTTATGGCGAGCGCTTCGTTTAATAAAACGTCCGAATTAGCTAAGCCTACGAATAATTGTGTTAACAAAATCGTATAAGCGACCGTTGCACCACCTGGGATAGGCGGTGTCGCCATAGATAAAATAACCGAAGTTATTATTATGGTTACAAAAGTCATTATAGAAAAATCTATTTGATATGATTCGGAAAAGTAAAAGGCAAGGGTTAAATAACCGAGCGCAGTTGCCACTTTAAATAAAACCATACCTAATGGAATACTGAATGCGGTTACGGATTTATCAACGCCGAATTCGTCGTGCGTAACTTTAACGTTCGTTGCAAAGGCTGCGGCAGAAGATGCCGTTGTCATAGCGATAAGTAAAATGGGAACGCCTTTTTTAAATAAGTTTATAGCGTTTGTTTTATTATTTATAGCGGTATAAATAATCATAACTATAGAAGTAAGAAGTATTAAACCGATAAATGATGCAAATATTTTCCAGACGTTTAAAAAGGAATCTAACGTACTTGTCCAAATCATTTTCAATAAAACGGTAAATATAAAGAAAGGAACGAGTTTAGTAATAATCTCCGTTAAAAATTGAATTATATAGTTAATTTGTTCTATTGCACGTGCAACGGAAGTTGTTTTTTTGCCAAGAAAAATAAGCGCTATACCTATAATAAACGCTAAGCATATTATTTGAAGAGTATTTCCGTCGTAAAATGGCGAGACTATGTTACTTGGGAAGATATCGAGTATCATATTAAGTATTGCAGAAAATTCCGAACCCGTATCACTGGAAACAGTATAATTCCAATTAAAGATAGGAATACAGATAAAGGCGGAAATGGCGACGATTAAAAACATAGTTAAAATATCGCCCAAAAAAATTCTTTTACCTATACGTTTTAGCGTTGCAACGTCGCCTATACCGTAAATACCCCAAGCGACTGATAAGAAAATCATAGGACCTGCAATGCAACTTAAAATATCGATAAACGTATCGCAAACGGGTACAATAAAATTTTCTGTTATTGATTCTTTTATATAAGTGGGGAAAAAATTGCCTATAATTCCGACTAGTATAGAAGAAGAAATTGCAATAAGCATTACTAAAAACGGATTTAACTTTTTACCTTTGATTTTAAAAGAATATTCGTTTTTATCGTTTGTATAATTGTAGTCGGGCGAAAGGTTGAGATTTGTTAAAATTGTATCTCCCAAAAACGAGTGATCGTCTTTATTTTTTATAAATACGTTTTTAGGGTTGCCGTCTACTTCTAAAGAAAAGAAAGGTGAAAATAATTTTTTGCCGATGGTTAACTTTATTTTTTTGCCTTCTTCTTTTTGATCTAAATAGTCTAATAAAATTTCTTCTGCGGAGATGGAATGCCTTGTTACGTCTTGTTTAGATAATTTAAGACTTGTTAAAAAATTACGGATAATTTTCGAAAATTCATCAACGGCTTTAGGTGATAATTCACGTTCGTAAACTTTCTTTTCGATTTTCATAAGTATTCTCCAATTATAATAAAAAAATTATATCATATTTTAATCTGTTTTACAATTATTTTTTAAAGATATAAAGAATTGACTTATATATCTTTGAACTCTTTATTTGATTTTAATCGATCTATAAGAATTAACATTAAATTTTCTTTCTTGGATGGTGAGTGGCTAATCAATTTACTTTTTTAATAGTTATTTTTTGATATTAATTCTTCCTTCAAAATCAGCGTAGCGTGATAAATCTCCATCAAGGTTATTAATGTAATCTATCAATGTCTCAAAATCTGTAGCAATATCTGTTAAAAGGGGTTCCTTTTTCCCAAAAATACAATTTAATCCACAGCCACCATTAACTAGTATATATGAAATTGAACCTACTGTGTAAGTCTTTTCCAAATCAATTGGCTCGTACTTATCACCATTTAAAATCTGAACATTACTTACCCGATTAATGCTATTTACCTTTATTAGGTTTAAATCACTATCAAGATCGCAGTCAGCAATCTTTGAAATATCAAGATCGTATTTCATACCTGAAACCTGCATATTTGAGCCACTACCACCTTTTTCTGCATAAGAAGAGGTGTATTCTAGTATATCGAGGAGTTCTTTCCCAGTCACTTCACTTAAGCAAATCGTATTTGAAAAAGGAATAACATCAATAATATCTTTATATGTAATATCCCCTTTCTTAATTTCGGCTCTAATACCTCCGGCGTTCATAAGTGCAATATCTGCACATGTTTTTTCTCGGATGGAATCTGCAATTAGATTACCTATTGTTGACTCCTGGGTATATGCGTACCAGTTTCCAGTCTCGTCTTCTAATGGAAGGTCTGTATCTGTTTTAGCCACCACGTTTAAGGCGGCTTTTTCATATTTTGCTACGATTCCATCAAATTCATTTTGTATTTTTATATCAACTTCAGGATATTTTTGGATCAATGAAGGATAAATAAAACCATCATCTGTAATGACTATCTGCCCAAAAGATTTAAGCTTTGTACCTGTCTGAGAAATAAGGACATCTTTTCCATCTGGATTTTTCTCAATTCTCAAAGGCATTACTGTATGCGAATGACCATCAATAATAACATCAAGTCCAGTTGTATGTTCTGCTAAATAGCTTGAAGAGTAATTCCCAAGGTCTGCATAATCCTTATCACCCAAATGAGCTATTGCAATAACGTAATCAGCGCCCTCTTCCTTCATATTATCTATATTTTTTTGAATATTCTCAACAAACGCTTTCGTTGAACCGCCATCAAACTGATATACTAATTTGTCATTCTCGTAGAAATTTTTTGGAGATATAGTGCTCAAAGTCAATGGTGTTGTAATGCCAATAAATCCGACCTTTATATTTCCATAAGAAACTATCTCATATGGCTTCAAGTCGTTAATCCATGGATTACCTTCACCTAAATACCTTATATTTGAATTTAAAAATGTTGCATCTGAGCGTTCTACCAATTCCTTTAGACGATCTAAGCCATAATTAAATTCATGATTTCCAAATATAGC
>JAZUKR010000007.1:0-5337 GCA_045643385.1 Christensenellaceae bacterium
GACTTCTCCGGAGCGCTATCTACGTGCAGTCTGTTAACCTGAGAGTGTTACTCCGTCGGCGGTAAATACCATTTCCAACACGTTTCGTTTAGCATATTCTATTTACGTATATATTATATCTGTTTTATCTGATTTTATCAAACGTTTAATAGGCAAAATATGAATATAATACAAAAATATTAAAAAATTTCTAAAATCAACGTTAAATTTAACAATTCGTTTTGAAATATATTAATACTATGATATAATATATAAAAAACATGGAGGTTTAGACTTAATGAATCAAACTTGGTTATGGATTGTAGTCGGTGTATGTGCCTTAGCGGTTTTATACGTCTGCTTCAATTACATAAGAATTAAACGTATGGAAGAAGGCACCGAACGTATGGCAAAAATGAGTGCCATTATACGTGAGGGTGCTAACGTATTTATAAAAAAAGAATTTACTACTATCGCAATAGTAATAATAATTCTTGCCGTTTTATTTACGTTATTTATTGAACAATTCAGTGGTATTACCTATATACTCGGCGCATGTATGTCAAGCGTAGTTTGTATACTCGGTATGAAAAGCGCAACTTACGCAAACGTAAGAACGGCAAACACTGCAAGAAAAACTTTATCTATAGGAAAAACAGTTAAAGTCGCACTTTGTGGTGGCTCTATTTCAGGACTTTCCGTTCAAGCATTAGGATTACTTGGAATAGTTTTAGTAGTTTTAATAAGTGGTGTTGGTCCTAAAGACGCTCAAGCAGTTGCAAACGTTAATTTACAGACCGCACTTTCTTTCTTTGAAGGAAACGGTTTAATAAACATTAAAGCACTTTTAACTAACGCTTCGGTTATGCGTATTACCACGTACTCTTTAGGTTGCTCTACGGTTGCTATGTTTAACCGTGTTGCAGGTGGTAACTACACAAAAGCAGCAGATATTTCCGCAGATATTTTAGGCAAAATAAGAAACGACCTTCCCGAAGACGACAGCCGTGTTCCTAACGTTATTGCAGACTTTATAGGCGACAACGTTAACGATATCGCAGGTAACTGTTCTGACCTTTTGGAAAGTTTTGTCGCTACCATTTCGGCATCTATCGTCGTTGCTATTTCACTTTTAGGTAACGCTTCTAACACTATCGATTTCTTTAACTCGTCTTACATATTCCCCATTATCGTTGCAGGTGGCGGACTTTTAGGTTGCGTTTTAGGTTTAATTTTCGTTTCTCTTAAAAAAATGGGCGATAACCCGTCTAAAGAACTTAACCTTGCAACTTATATCTCGGCTGGATTTGCAATATTGCTTTCAGGACTTTTCTCTTATCTTGCATTTGATAAGATAGAAAATGAAGCGCTTTCCGATTTAGGATTTAAAATCGGTTGGGCTTCTCCTTGGATTTGCGCAATACTCGGCATTATCAGCGGTGTTGCTATAGGTATTATTACCGAATACTACACGAGTGATGCCTATAAACCTACAAGAACGATAGCAGAATATGCAACTGAAGGCGAAGCGTTCGTTATAACTAAAGGCGACGCTGTAGGCTCTAGGTCTTGCTTATATCCTATATTGATTATCGGCGTTTCTCTTTTAGTATCAGGTTTCCTTTGCGGAACTTACGGAATCGCTATTTCTTCACTCGGCATGCTTTCTTTTGTTGGAACTACGGTTTCTATAGACGCATTTGGTCCTATCGCAGACAATGCGGGCGGACTTGCGGAATCTTGCCATCTTGACCCCGAAGTTCGTGTTATAACAGATAAATTAGACTCTGTTGGCAACACGACGGCAGCAATCGGTAAAGGCTTCGCAATAGGCTCTGCGGCATTTGCAACCGTTTCTTTAATAGTTGCTTACATTGGCAACTATAAAACGGCAGGTGCATCTCTCCCCGTTTTCGACACGGCAGACTCTAACAGTTTATTCTTTGTTATAGCAGGTTTAATAATAGGCGGTGCTTTAATTGAATTCTTCTCTGCAATACTTACAGATAATACTATTATTTCGGCAAAAGAACTTGCAGACGTTGGCGATAAACAATTACAAGACCCCGAAGTATTAAAAGGCAATAAAGACCCCGATTATAACGAATTAGTTCGTCTTGCAACTTCTTCTGCTTTAAAGAGAATGTTGCTCCCGTCTATTATCGCTTTAGCAGTACCACTTGTTGGCGGAATAATTTTTGGTATAGACTTCGTTTTAGGTATTCTTCTCGGTGCAACTATAGTTGCTATTCCACGTGCTATATTTATGGGTAACTCGGGCGGTGCGTTTGATAACGCTAAAAAGTTTATAGAATGCGGTGGAATTAAAGGTCACGGCAAAGGAACTCCCGCACATAAAGCGGCTGTTACCGGAGATACCGTTGGCGACACAAGAAAAGACGTTGTTGGCGTTGCACTTGATATATTTATTAAAATGATGAGTACAGTTGCAACTACCTTATTCGTTTTAATCTACGCTTTACACGATATTATCCCGTTCTTATAATTATTAAGTAAATTAAAAGTCCTTTCTAAATTTAGAAAGGACTTTTTTTTACGGTTTTTAATTTATATCTTGCTTTTTATTATATTCTTTTTTAATTTTATTCCAAGAAATATCGTCTATAGAATAACTACTTAAATAATCAAATATCTCTTTTTCTTCTTTAACAACCTTAAAGAGTTTATCACATTCGGGGTTGATAAATTTCTCGCTTTTCATATACTCGTAAAATTCTAAAAACTTATCGTAATAACCGAATATATTATATATAATTATAGGCTTTTTATGTTGTTCTAACTGTTTTAGGGTAAGTGCCTCGAAAAACTCTTCCATCGTTCCGGAGCCTCCCGGTGCTATTATAAACGCATCGCATAGGTCTTCCATTAATTTTTTTCTTTCTGCCATATCTTTGGTATAAGTTATTTTGTCTGCATCGGTAAACAAACACTCGAAATCTTTTTCCATAAAAAATTTTGGAATTATTCCGTGGACGTAGGCTTTGCCGTCTTTAAATCCACGCCCAGATGCACCCATAAGTCCTCCGCTACCTGCTCCGTATACCAAAGTATTACCCGCTTTTGCTAAGTTGTTTGCCAAACTGTACACTTTATCGTAATATTTTTTTGCTATGGCGTTACTTGCCGAACTGTATATACAAATCTTCATATTTTACCTTTATTATATGTAATTATACAACAAAAATGCCGAATTATCAATAGATTAATTCGGCATTTTATTTTAATTTTTATTAAAACGTTAACTTAGCGCTTCTTCCGCCTTTTTACTAGTTGCGTCGTTAAGGTTTTTAAGTTCATAAAATTTTCCTTTTTTAGCCATTAACTCGTCAAATGATCCGCATTCCACACAAGAGCCTTCTTCCATAACTACGATTCTATCGGCATTTCTAATTGTAGAAAGCCTATGCGCTACTATAAACGTCGTCCTGCCCCTCGTTGCCTGTTCTATAGCCTTTTGTACGTGATATTCGGAAATATTATCAAGTGCCGAAGTCGCTTCGTCTAAAATAAGAATTTTAGGGTTTCTTATTAACGCTCGGGCTATCGTTATGCGTTGCTTTTGACCACCCGAAAGTTTATCTCCGTGTTCACCTATATAAGTATTTAATCCGTTCGGCAAATCTTTAACAAATTCGTTAATGTTTGCCATTTCTACAGCCCTGTTAAAGTCTTCTTCAGTATATCTACTAAGTCCATATGTAATATTTTCTTTAATAGTGCCGGCAAACAAAATACTGTTTTGCGGAACGACGGAAATATTATGTCTATACTCGGATAAATCCATTTCTTTAGTATTCATTCCGTCAATAAATACGTCGCCTTCCGTCGGAGTTAAAAAGCCTATAATCATATTCATTATGGTGGATTTACCTGAGCCCGAAGATCCGACAACCGCTATACACTCGCCTTCTTTCACGCTTAAATTTAAGTTTTTAATAACGTATGGTGCAGACTTCGGATACATATAAGAAACGTTTTTAAACTCTACGTCACCTTTTATATTGTAACTATTTACCCCTTTAATTGCGTTTTCCATTTCGGTAACGTTCATAATTTCGGATATTGATTTAACAGCGTCATTGCCGTCACTTAAAGTCGGCATAGCACTAATTATTGTGCTAATATAACCCGAAATTGTAGTAAATAACGTTTGATATAAAACGATGTCGCCTATTTCTATGCTTCCGTCCAGGGCAAGGAAGGTACAAAATGTAAGACAACTTATACTTAATATATTTGTTGTTATAAACATTAATGCACCGAACTTAGCGTTAATTTTATCGACTTTAATTCCGGAGTTTGTTACGTTCTTTATTGAGTGATTTAAGCTAGAAAGTTCGGTTTGTTCTAAACCATGAGATTTTGTTACGGGTATCATTTCCATCATGGTCGTAAATTTGGCACCCATTTCCTCATTGTGAACACGTAATGTTCCATACGCCTTTCTGATTTTCTTTCTTAAAAGCTGCGAAAGCAAAATGTTTAAAGGAATAACAAATAAAAAGAAGAGTGAAACAACGCCGTTTTTATAAATAGAAACGGCAACTGCTATTATTCCTTGAATTATATTCGGTATTATATTAAACATTATCGTAGATAAGTAGCCTTCTATACTCGCTAAATTGTTTAAAAATTTCGTTTGGACCTTTCCTGTTAAAAGTTCTTTATGGTAGGTTATAGATATTCCTTGTAGTTTTTTAACGAGCGAATATCTTATGCCTGCGCTTATGTTTCTATTCATTTTAGAAACTAGTTTCCATCTTAAAGTAGTAGACGGATAATTAATTATTATCGTAAAAAGGATAATGGACAAGTTGATTAGTATATCTTGCATATATTGCCCGTTATAATCTCCTTTAACAACTTCGGTTGCAATATTAATTATATTTGCCGAACAATAAGGAATTACTATAGTCGGCAAAGCTTGAACAATCAATACTAACGTCGATAAAATTATAGCCCAAACATTCATTTTTAAGATATTTCTTAAAAAATGTATTTTGGGCTCTTTTTCGTTTTTTTCTTTAGTTTCATCAAAAAGATGTTCAAACTGGGGTAATGATTCTACCCTTTCAATATGTAAATTATCGGAAACAGGTTCCGCTTGCATTTTCATTTTAATACCTCTAAAATTTTAATAATTTATATTTGTTTAGATACTAATAAAAACTTATAGCAAAATTATTCGCTATTTTTATAATTTACATCGGTATAATCTACCCTTTTTATATTAAATTCAGTTGTATTTTACATTAATAAATATGCAAAGTCAATATATTTTATAAAAATATTTTAATTATTTTTTTTAACAAAAATAAATATCCACCGGCATAGCCG
>JAZUKR010000008.1:0-3186 GCA_045643385.1 Christensenellaceae bacterium
ACATGGCTACGATCCGACTTGGCAACGCAGGACGACGACGCTCACCGCTACGGTGTGAAATTTGAGCCGCTGCTCGGTACGCTTATCGACGACTTGAAATAAAATAGCAAATACGCACCTCAAGAACGAGGTGCGTATATTTTTATTTGATTTGCAAGTGATTCTCTTGTAACTTTAACTCCTGTTATTTCCGATATTTTACCGGCAACTTTTTTTAATTCCTTAACATAGGTTTCCATTCCGTAATCGTCCGAACGGTTTAACGGAAGATACAACGAAACAGTAGGTTTATAATTTGAAAGAAGATCGGAAAGTTGTTTCTTGCAATCACAAGAAAGCGGAACAATAAATAATTCACAAGTGTTATACGGTTCGCTTATTTCACCTATTATATTTCCTAAACATGCTTTACTTAACGGACATACGTCCCTTGCCATAACGTAATCACCGATATAAAAACCTACGTAATTGTTACTGCATAAATTAAGCGGTCTTGCACCTGCCGCACTTATAATTTCAAACGGCATTGTTCTGCAAAACGAACCAATAAATTTTTCGTTATTATTATATTTAACAACTTCGTTATCGACGAATACTTTTTTTAAAATGTTTGTAAAGTATTCTAATTCCTTAGGCGCACCGGGTAATTCTTTTATTTTTTGAAGATATTTAGACGCTATTATCCTTGACTTATCCAAATAGCGTTGTATATATTTCCCATATCTTCTTACTTGTTCTTTCAATTCTTCGCCGTTTGTATTCATTTTATTTTATCCTTTTTATTTAAGGTAACGTCTGAAAATTGATTATTTAAAAAATCTTCTCTTGAGGAAGCGTAAACCTTTTTACCGCAAACGACAAGTGACAAAGTGCCGTCATTTGAACATTTTTTAATACACTCTCCACAGTATAAACACTTCGAATTTGATACGTTTATTTTTTCCGTTTCGGTATAAACAGTCTTTATTCGCATAGGGCAAGCCTCGTAACATGCCCCGCATTTCGTGCAGTTCTTTCCTTGTTTTTCAAACTTTACGATATTTGTTTTTCCAAAAAAACCTGCAACGGAACCAATCGGACAAACGTTACAAAACAATCTTCTTGCAAAAGAATTAAGCGATATAAAAACGATAGGCAATACGATGGCAATCGCTAATATAGGAACGTTAACTTTTGACAATATCGTAGGAAAAAATATTAAAATAACAGTTAGGGCAACTATTACGCAAATAAAAAACATCAAAAAAATCTTGCTTAAAATATTTATTGCTTTCATAAACTTTCCATTACGGGAAAGTTTAGGCAAATGAAGTTTTTCGGTAATTTTCCAAATAATGTCTTGAAAAAATCCTAATGGACAAATAAATCCGCAAAAAATTCTTCCGAAAAATAAAATAATAAATAAATATATCCCGCACACGATTGCAATTATTATCGGAATGATTTTATCAATATTATCGTTTAGTATCGCAAGAACAATACAAACGATAACCGCACCGATTATCAAGGTGTTACACGCTAAACTTGTTAATCTTATTGTTTGATATTTTTTATGCGTCATATTATAAAAATCCTACTAAAATTTTATTACAATCTTTGCAAAATAATATCAAGTGTTAAAGGGAAACCATTAAACACATGTATTACTAATTAAAACCGTCTTATTATTTTTTAATATTTTGCATTTATTTCAAAACACAACGACTCAATTTAATTATATATTATCTTTATACAAAAAGCAATTGTTTTAATTATATCAACACTAAAATTGCGCACAACGTCTTTGATATTATGCAAAAATCAAATTTTTGAAGGCTCGCTATCAATTTGATTTAAGGTATTAAAAAACACCGATTTTTGATTAAAAATCGGTGTTTTTATTCATTTTTACCTAAAAATTACTTTCCAAATAAAGATTAGAAACAAGTTAGGCAAGGCTTGTGATTTTACCACATTAAAAAGGCACGATGTTTCGTGCCTTTTATGTTTTTTTTATCTTTTAAGCGGTTAGAAGCAAGCAGGTCAAGGCTCGTAAAATAAAAGTACTCACAACAAGTCAGTGAGTACTTTATTTTCTTTTCTAAATAAGGATTAGAAACGAGTTAGACAAGGCTTGCAAAATAAAAAATGACTTTAAGATTTCCGTTTTTTATCTTAAATATTATTCTTCTTTATCTTGCCTTTTTCTTTTTGCGTTAACAATATATCAAGAAAAACATATTTCTTTTCATCATATTTTTCCAACTCTTTGGGCTTAACATAACTTATTTTAATTCTATTGTTAAAACACGCTATAAACGCTAAAAAAATACTAATAAGCCTTAAAAACAATGCAAAAGAACAAAAATATGGTGCTATCTTTTCGTCATCACTCGCATCGTATTCCCAATTTTCTTGTTCAACTCTTTCATTTGAAACAATTTCCCCAACATAATGACCAGTCAAATCTTTTATATCCTTTTTAACTTCTTTATTAACATAATGTGTTCCATAAGACGTAGACGTGCCATCTGAAAATTTTAACCTTTTAAACTTTAGGTGTATTTCATAAAACTTAACATTTACATCATATAGAAATAAACACAGAAAAAGGCTTACAACCCCCCAAGATGCCATGACCATTAGAAATGGACTATCCATAATCGAGCCCGATGAACACCATATTATAATGCATACCACTAAAGGACATAACGGGAAACCCACGCTTAATACAAATTCTAAAACACTAATTGGTAACAATATTATTTGCAACAAAAATTGAAAAATCCTTCTTACCATTGAGTATTTTAAATCTCTAACTTGCATTTATTTTCTCCTTTTGTCTTTTGGTAATTATATTATATGGAACATTTTGTTCTATGTCAAGTATTTTGGCACATATTGTTCCATAATATAAATATGAATAAATTTAGTGAACGATTAAATTTGTTAAGAACTGAAAACAATTTAACAAGAAGTCAACTTGCAGAAAAACTTTCCGTTTCGGTTAGACTAATTAGTTATTGGGAAAACGGAAAACGAGAATGTTGTTTTGATATGTTAATTAAACTATCAAAGATTTTTAATTGTACCGTTGATTATTTACTTGGAAATAGTGAATATTAAAAAATAAAAGTACTCACAACAAGTCAGTGAGTACTTTATTTTCTTTTCTAAATAAGGATTAGAAACGAGTTAGACAAGGCT
>JAZUKR010000009.1:0-2914 GCA_045643385.1 Christensenellaceae bacterium
ATCAAAGCATTAGAAGAATATATTTATTACTACAACAATGAGAGAATATCTCTTAAATTGAAAATGAGTCCGGTAAAATACCGAACTCAATCTCAAATAATTTAATTTAATTTTTTGTCTAAACTTTTGGGTTCACATCATTTTACATGTTTTTTCCTATTTTATTCATTATATAACCTTTTTAAAAAATGCAATAGTTTAATACAAGAAATAGTATTTCGTTTTTGAGTTAAATTACACATTAAAAGTCTTACAAAAATTTGTAAAAAATTGTTAAAACCCTGCATTTTCATCACTCGTCTTACAGTGACTAAACAACCTATTTCAACATTTCATAAAACGCTTCTAATCTCAACACTACTTGCTCTATATCGTTATAACTATACAACGTTTCAATCTTGTTAAGCGGAATCTTATATTTTTCTGCTAATTGTTCTATCGTTTTATATTCGTAATCGTATTCAATCTGCCCTTTTAATATATGGGCAATAATTCCTTTAGCTTTCCCAAAACTTATCTCGTTCACCATTATACTTTCTATTGAAGAATTGTTAATAAAGTTAGGCGAGATACTATATTCAAGATACTTTCTTGCCAAGTATTTTACGGAAACAGAAGCAGTAACTATATAGTTTGCCATTTTAATATGCTCTATAATGGGATGAATAACCGTTCTCACTTTTAACTTGGCTTTATCTATTGCAAACAAAACTTTATAATTAGGCATATAAATCGGCGAACCGAAAAGAATTATATTAGACACCTCTTCTATTTTTACGTTGCTTTTTTCGTCTATTTCCTTAATAAGAAGTTCTAAATGTGAAATCCACTCTTCTCTGCTTTTACACATTGCATAACTATTTGCAATAAACATAAAAGAAGGAATGGACAGCAAAGTATTTCTTTCTTGCCATAATGTTTCAAGTTTAATAAACCCTTCCGCCACCTTTTTTGAAATTATACATTGTCTTTTTAATTGTTTTAACGATAATTTCTTTTTAAAACGTTGTTTAAGTTCTTGCGTAACTCTTTCTATTTCGTATACAAACCGATTTATTTGTAATTCGTCTTTCTTATCAAACGGGACTTCATAGCAAATCACGTTTGTAATATCTTCTACTAAAGTTTTTAATTTTACCATGCTGTCGCTACAAAGCGGAACAAGAATTACGTCGTCTTTAGTAAGATTTAATTTGTCGCTTTTTAATATTCTGAGTATAGACTGCGTTGTATCGTCGGCATCTTTGGGAATACTAACGTCTTTATTTGTCGTATTATCATAATCTCCGTTCAAAACGTAACAAAAATCAATACCCATAGCCCGAATAATTTCTTCGGGGAAAAAATGCTCTAACAAAACGACTTTAGGTTTACCTTTTACTATGTTATAATCAGAATATTCACTCGCAAGTTTTAAAAAATAATCATACGATTTTATCGACGCATTTCTATTCGTTAACTCTGATAGCGTTTTCTGCCATTCGGAAACAAATACGTTTTCTTCTCTCATATAAGATTATCTCCTATATTGTTCCTGCGCAAAGCGGGCAGCCCCTATCGCCCCGTTATATTGCGAATATTTTGCGACGTAAACGTCCATTAAAAGTTCGTTTTCAAACGCTTTTTTTAATCCAACGTTAAGACCTCCACCCCCTGCAAGCATTATATCTCCGCTTGCTTCGTTAGGATGGAGCATTTTAATAATACGCCTAGCCATAGATAAATGCATTCCGAAAAGTATGTCTTTTCTATCGTATTTTCTTGCAATAAGCGAAATTATTTCAGACTGTGCGAAAACTACGCACGTACTGTTTATATCACAAGGTTCTTTACTCTCTAAAGATAACGGCCCTATATCTTCAATAGTAGTGTCGAGAATTTGGGCACAAGTTTCCATAAACTTGCCCGTTCCCGCAGCACACTTATCGTTCATTGTAAAGTTTTTAACGCCATAGTTAGAATCGAGATATATTATTTTGCTGTCTTGTCCGCCTATGTCAATTAGTATCCCCGGTTTAAATTCTTTTGGAGCAGTAAGTTTTGCGCCATATGCGTGTGCGGTAATTTCAGACACGTCGTCGTCTGCGGTGTCGATAATCTTTCTACTGTAACCTGTAGCAACCGTATATTTAATATCGCTTTTCGTAATTCCGTTTTTTGTTACGATATCGTTTAATAATTTGTTTGCAAGTTCCGAATTATTTATGCCCGTTTTTGCAAATAATGTATCTATAATATCGTCCCCTTTAATCAATGCCACTTTTATATACGTTGAACCTGCGTCTATTCCGGCAAAATATGACTCTGCCATTTTACAAATCCCCTTTCTTCTTTAAGTTTATCATTTCCAAAAATGCTTCAATACGAACACTAAGAACTGCAACGTCTTCATTATTAAAATCACTTTCTACTCTTATTATAGGTATCCCCTTTGCATTAAAATACTTTTCTATTTCTTCAAATTCATAGTCATAAACAAGACAACCACGAAAAACGTGATAAATTATTCCATCAACACAAGCATCTTCTACAATCTTGTCAAGTTTTTTTATTCTGGCTTCATTTTCAGGAAAAATAGGACACGAACAAGGTTTGACATATTTATTTGCAAGTGCTTTATAATACCCGTTTAACGAATCGTCACATACAGACACAAAATCGTTTGCCGGCATTTCCCCCAAACACATATCGTCCGCAACTACTATTCCGCCTTGTTCTTCGATAATCAGCGGAATCTTCATGTTCGGAAAAGTTATTGACGAGCCCGTAATTAAAACTCTCGGTAATTTTTTCTTTGTTAAATATTCTTGATTATTCCTTTTTTCAAGTAATTCGTCGTTGAGTTTTTTAAGGTGAATTCCAAAGTTAAGCACATCGTCATAAGCCATAGCATTCATAACCGCTAATGCATGAG
>JAZUKR010000010.1:0-4673 GCA_045643385.1 Christensenellaceae bacterium
TATCATAAAAACGTTTGACATAACTACTTAAAAAAACTATAATAATAAAGCACTTTAAGAAAAGATCAAAAATTTTGCTCCGTGAGTGTCGTCAGTTCAAACTGACGGAAGAGAAAGAAAAAAACTAAATATTGCCCCTTAGCTCAGTCGGTAGAGCATTCGGCTGTTAACCGAAGTGTCGTCAGTTCGAGTCTGTCAGGGGCAGCCAAAAAAACAGTAGATTTTATCTACTGTTTTTTGTTATTGTAAATGAAATTTTGTTGCTTCCGTTCTCATAAATTCGGGTTGACAATGGCTATAAATACTCGCCGTAGTATCTAACCGTGTATGCCCTAACCATTTTTGTACTACTTTTATAGAAATATTACACTCTAAACACCTTGTAGCGAACGTATGGCGTAAATCGTGTAATTTATGATTAGGGCATATACTCTTAAAAGTTCGGGAAAGGCGATTTGCGTTGAACGGAAATAGCCTTTCGTCTTTCGGCTTAACTTGTGCAAGTAAAGTCTTTAATTCGGGGAATAAAGGCAAAAAACGGTCACTATCGGCTGTTTTTGTGCCTTTTATATGTATTACTTCGTTTTTATAGTCAATGTCATTTATAGTAAGGCTTAACGCTTCGGCTCTTCTGCACCCCGTTAGAAGATAAAACATATACACGTAATAGTATCGGCTTTTTTGTATTTTAGAAGTAAAGTCCTTTACTTCTTCGTTTGTTAAAGCCTGTCCTATTACCCTTATATGTTTTGGCTTTACTAAAAGCGTTGAAATATCTTTTTGCACTATTCCTAATCTATACGCCATTAAAAACGCACCGTGAAATATATCAAATAATTCTAATCTCGTTCTACTTAAATTACAATTATTTATACATTTTTGACAATCTATTGCCGTTACGTCTTTAATGTCTTTGTTCTTTAATACTGACGGAATATGCAAAACGATATTTCTTTCTATATGCTTGTACGTTTTAACGTACGGCTTTTTGTAAGTGTTTAGCCACTCCGTTAACCACTCTTTAAATTTCATTTTTTTCCAAACTTCCTTTTACCGTATTCTTCGAAATGTATGTTATATCTTCACGCTTTTCAATTTCTTCCAAGATTTCATTTAGTCGCATATAATCACGTAAAGGCTCTTCTAATTGCTTTAACTCTTGTATAATGGCTTGATAAATCTCGTCAAATTCTTCTTTCTCTTCTGCATCGTCAAACTTAAACTTGTTTAGTATGCCGTAGCCTTGTATAATTTTTCGGCGGTGTAGTCCTTTGTATAGGTCATTAAAAACTTCTTGCGAATAATTAAAACTGCCCGTCCGTTCGTCGTAAAGTCCTTTGCAAGCGTACTTAAAAACTTCCTTGAAGTTATTGAATACTCTTTCGGCGTAAACGCTATAACCTTGTTTTAAATCGTCAAGCCCTTGCTTTGTCAATTTCTTGTCGTTATAAAACAAGAACCAACTCTTTTGCAATAAAATTTCAAAATCATTAAAAAGTCTTTTTTTCTCACTTCCTTTTTTAAATGAAAAATCATTTATATATTTTCGTTCTTCTTTAATTCCTTTACGAAGAACAAAAACACAATGAAAATGGGGGTGAAACTCAAAACGTTCTATGCCCGTTTCGTGTATCGTAATTTCTAATGACCTTATAGCGCCCTTAAATCCGTATTGCAAAAAATCAATTTCTTTGCTTTTTCGCTTACCTTGTAAGTATTGAACTACATAAACAAATTTACAATACATTTTTTTTAGTGTTTCGTTTAATTCGATTCCCGAACAATTCGGCACACTAAAAACAACGTGATAGAGCGAATTGTCCGCAAGTAGTTTTTCAAGTTCGGGCTTATATTTTAAATATCGCCTTTTTGATGTTAAGTTTTGACAGTTCGGGCAAAACTTATCTCTGCAAAGGTTTACACGCAAAACGTCTTTGACTTTTTGCATACGGTAATAGTCAATGTCCCAAACTTTCAAACAATTTGCTACTGCTTCCGCTCTATTCTCTGCAAGTCCGGTTTCTTCGTTCAACACCTTATAGTATTCCGCTATAAGTTCGTTGCCTTGGACTCGTCTTGCAGACTTTTTTATTTTGTCCTTTTTAATTTCCGCTTGCTTTATTTCCATAATACATAATCCTTTTTTGTGTAGAGTTATTTCTATATATATCAAGAGCGAACTCTCACGGGGCTTACGCCCCGTTCAAATTCGCCCACGGTAAAGGAAAAATGTATTACTGCATACCTAAATCTTTAAGTATGTAAGCAATCAATTTTTTATCTTCTTTTCTCGGAAACAAAGCAAACGTTTGCCCGTCGAGTTCCATTTCATACGCTATGTACTCGTGCTCTTTTCCGTCTTCGCCCTTAAATGATTTTTTACTTATTGTTAATTCTACTTTTTGTACGTTTTTATCTTCCATTTTTCTTTTCTCCTTAAATTTTACATTGCTAACTTCTTTTTTTCGTAGGCTTTTCTGTTTGCCACGGCACTTGAAGATTGACTTAAAGTTCTCTTTACGGGGGCATACCTTGTCATTGTTTGCGCAAATTCCGTTAGCCTTTTCTTTTCTGCCATCGAAATTTTACCGTATAAAAATAAATAGTCTAAAATTTCGAAACGCTTTTTGAAAAGTTGTATTCTGCAATTTCTTTGCCAACTACCGCCAAGGCTTTGCCCGTGCATATAGTCTAAAAATTTTTGTCTGCTCTTTTCGTTAGGGTAAAGCATTTTTGAAAGCCCGAAAATACTACTCTTTTTGTAGTTAAAAAAATCGTCTTCGATTTTTTCCCCAAATGTTTCAATAATGTCTTCTTCCGTTTCAAATCCGCTTATAAGCAAATCACTAAACTTTGTCATATTTTCGACTTTGTAATGTACTGCGTCCGTAGCACACAACCGTTTATACCTAAATAAACGCATTAGAAGTGCGGGGGAGTACGTCGGGTTTTCTAACGCTAAAAGTATAAACGTTTGCTTAAAATCTTCGTACGTCATACCCGAAAATAGCCATTGATTATAATCTCGATAATACACGCCCGAACAATACTTCGAAAGTTCAATGATTTCTTCGTCAGACATTATTTACCCCCGTTTTCGTTTTCCGTTTCGGGTTCTTCTTCGTCGTCGCTTTCTTCTCGCTCGATTTCTTCGTTTAAATCGTTGTCGAAGTCTACTTGTAAAACGGTGTGGTCAATATCGTCGTGATTGATTCCGCTTTTTATTTCCAAGTATTCGGCAATCGAACGCAAATTTCGTGCCGTTAGTTCTTCTACGTTCCCCGTGAAATCTGCATATACCTTGCAAAGCATTTTATCTTTGCCATACACTTCTGCATATACCGTAAAATCTACGTTTTCGCCTTCCGCTCTTTGCTTAAAGCCTTTTTTTTGTTCTTCTTTTTCCATTGTTTTTTTCTCCTTTTGCCCGTTGTTTCGGGTCTTAAAAAATTTATATAGCCAAATTGACTATATACAATTATAATAGCCGTTTTGACTATTGTCAAGTCAAAATGACTATATTTTGATAAACTTTTTAAAAAGGTGTAAATATGAACAGAGAAGAAGAAATAAAAAACTTTATAAAAAACTATTCAAAACTCGAAGAAATGATTTCAATAAAATTCGGGAAAAAATTACAAGAATTAAGAAAAGAATATAATTTAACACAAAAACAAATGGCAGATTTACTTGTGGTTGCAGTTAGTACCTATGCAAACTGGGAACAAGGTAGAAGAGAGCCGAGTTTATTATATCTTTTAGCCATATCAAGAACTTTTCAAATCAGTTTAGACGAATTATTTGATTTTATGCCAACTGGAGAAGAACTTAAAAGGAAGTACGAAAATCAATAATTTTGAACAAACAAAAGGACGAAAGCATACGCTAAACCGCTCTTACGCTTTCGTCCTTTTTTTTTGTTTGACTAACAAAGAGAAAAGAATTTTCTCTCGTAAATGAGTGACGAGTTTTATTTTCTAAAACTCTCGTATTTGTCGGGGTAAGTCTTGGCTAACATACTTTTTTTTTGGAAAAAAGTATCAAAAAAACGGGTTTTTATTTGCAAATAAAAATTTTATTTTTAGTTTAAAAATAAAAATACGGCTGTTAACCGAAGTGTCGTCAGTTCGAGTCTGTCAGGGGCAGCCAAAAAGAAAGCATAGCAAAAACGCTATGCTTTCTTTTTGTTTACTAATACGATACGAACTGACAGCATTTCGTAACTAATAGCGAATATCGGCTGTTCAACTGGGCGACGCGTTAAGCAAATAGTCCGGTGGACTATTTGTAGCCAAAGCCGAGCAACGGACGTTGCTCCGTGAGTGTCGTCAGTTCGTTACGTCTTTGACGGGCTAAAAAAGACGGACTAAGTGTTGACCGTAGGTCAACGCCCTGTCAGGGGCAGCCAAAAAAATACCCAGCACATTTGTGCTGGGTATTTTTTTGCATTGTTCTTTGAACGATGTCGAACTGAAAGTTCGGACGTCTTTTGACGGGCAAACGAAGATGGGCAAAGTGTTGGCGATAGCCAACGCCCTGTCAGGGGATATGTTTGTCAAAATAAGTTTATTAAGAGAAAGTCAACTTTCGCTTAAAATTTTTTGCTTCCTACCAAATAATCTATATCTACGTCAAAATAATCGGCAAGTAGCCATAAAGACGTGATATTCGGC
>JAZUKR010000011.1:0-6728 GCA_045643385.1 Christensenellaceae bacterium
GCCGGAAAGATTAATAACGCTTTTTGTTATTACGGGAACACCGTATTTTTCTTCTAAAGATTCGGCAAGTTTAAGAGTGTTATCGTTGTTAGGATCTTTTGAATTTAATAAAATAACGAAAGGTTTTTTATTAGCCTTTAATTCTTCTACTACTTTTTCTTCTGCCAAAACGTAGTTTGAACGTGGTAATTCACCTATACTTCCGTCGGTAGTAACTAACACCGCTATAGTTGAATATTCACAAATTACCTTTTTAGTACCCGTTTCCGCCGCCTTTTCGAAAGGCATAGGATTAGCACTCCAAGGCGTGTTTACAAGTCTTTCTTTGCCGTCTTCTGTCGTTCCGTTTACTCCGTCTATTAAATAGCCAACACAATCAATTAACCTAACGTTGCATAAAACTTTATTTTTAAACTGCACTTTAACAGCGTTTGCGGGAACGAATTTCGGTTCGGAAGTCATAACTGTTTTGCCTTCTGCGGATTGTGGCATTTCGTCCGTTGCTATATTTTTTTGCATTTTATTACTTATATTAGGAATAACGAATTTTTCCATACATTTTGTTATAAAACTTGATTTCCCCGTTCTTACAGGCCCTACAACACCTATATAAATATCACCACTTGTTCTTTCTGCAATATCACTATATATATCGAATTTTTCCATAAAAAAACCTCCCATACTTCATTCAAATTATATGAGAGGTAAAATTCATTTATGAAAAAAATATTATAAAATTACATTTTATTTTCTTTTTCGAATACTTTTTGCGCTTTTTTCTTGACTACCATACTTTTAATAGACGTAGGGTGTTCTTCGCCTGACAGCATTCGCTCGATATTTTTTCTGTGTGCAAACCACGTAAATAAACATATTGCGAATATAAGCATATTTGCAATAACGTAATAAACAACAGTATCCGTACCTAAAGCAGGTTTTCCGTAAAGCATAAATAATCTAATACTTCCCGCAACGGCAGGCGGAGTAATTGCAATAAACGAGCCCATCGCACCAAACTCCGTAAAATAGATAAACAATATTGCTGCAATAAATGTCATTAAAAGTACAGCAACAAAACTCCAACCGTGTACGCACTCGGTTACTATAAAAACGCCGATAGAAGAAGCGATGCCTTTACCACCTTTAAATTTTAACAGTGCCGGATAAATATGCCCTAAAACTACACAAAAACCGCAAATATATATAACTAAATCGTAAATATAGAATTCTGTGTTTGGGAAAAATCCTTTATTTCTAAAAACAAAAAAAGAAATAAGCGTGGGAATAACACCTTTTAATATATCGACAAAAAACGTTAACAGTCCTAACTTTAAGCCGAAATTTCTACTCATATTAAGAGTGCCGGGGTTACCGCTTCCCATTTTTCTTATATCTTTATTCTTTGCCTTAGATATAATAAGCGCAGTATTAAAATTACCTATAAAATAACTACATATAGCAAATATAGAAATTAAAAGCCAATTACTCATCTTCTTCCTTTTCTCTAACTATAATTTTTATAGGAGTTCCTTCAAAATCGAAAGTCTTTCTAATACAGTTTTCTAAAAATCTCTTATAAGAGAAGTGCATAAGAGTACTGTCGTTTACAAAAATAACGAATTCCGGAGGGGTTATACCCGTTTGCGTTATATAATTAATTTTTAATCTCTTGCCGTTAACGGAAGGCGGTTCGTTTAATCTTACCGCATCGAATATCATATCGTTAAGTTGACCGGTAGTTACTCTTCTTCTTGAATTTTCTAAAACCTGTAATGCTAAATCTAATATTTTATCTACTCTTAATCCCGTTAATGCCGAAACATATATAGACTTAAAATAATCCATAAACTTTAAGTCTTCTTGTAATTTAGTATTGAATTTATTAATAGTGTTAGTATCTTTTTCAATAACGTCCCACTTATTCATTACTATTAGGCAAGGTTTACCTTGTTCGTGAACGTATCCGCAAATTTTAACGTCTTGTTCGGTTAGCCCTGTTTCTGCATCAATAATAATCAAACAAACGTCTGCCCTTCTTATTGCGCCTAACGCCCTTAAAACGCTGTAATACTCTACATCTTCGGTTACACGTGCTTTTTTTCTTATTCCCGCCGTATCTATTAATGTATACTTTTGATCGTTATATATAAACGGCGTATCTATTGCATCTCTCGTAGTTCCTGCAATATTAGAAACTATAGTTCTGTTATACCCTAAAAGTTTATTACAAATACTAGACTTTCCCGCATTAGGCTTACCTACTACCGCAAGTTTAACGAATTCGTTATCTTCTTCTTCGCCTATTTTATCAAAATGCGAAACAACTTCGTCTAAAAGATCGCCTATTCCCGTACCGTGTTCGGCGGAAATCCCGAAAGGCTCGCCTAAACCTAAAGAGTAAAACTCAAAAGTTTTATCTATCGAATAATTTTCTAATTTATTTACGGCAAGAATAACGGGTTTTCCGGATTTTCTTAATTTTTCCGCAACGTCTATATCGGAAGGATTTAATCCCGTTTTCCCGTCTGTTATAAGTATTATAATATCGGCGGTATCAATAGCGATTTCTGCTTGAATTTTAATGTGTTTCCACATTTCGTCTTCTGATTTTAATTCTAATCCACCTGTATCGACAACCGTAAAATAATGCCCACACCATTCTGCGTCTGCATACAATCTATCCCTTGTAACTCCGGGTAAATCTTGAACTATTGATATTTTTTTGCCAACGACCTTATTAAAAAACGTCGATTTGCCGACGTTTGGTCTTCCAACTAGCGCTACTAACGGTTTTGACATTTTTTAATTCCTTTTTTCTTTTAATTTGCTTAAAACATTTTTAAAATAATCGGGAAGTTCTGCCGTAAAAGAAACTAATTCTTTACTTTTAGGGTGAATAAATTCTAGCTTTCCGGCATGTAACAACTGCCCGTTTAATTTAAATTTTTGATTTTTATATCCGTATTCGTTATCACCTACAATCGGGTGACCTAAATACTTTGAGTGAACTCTTATTTGATGTGTTCTACCCGTTTTTAAGGAAAACTCGCATAGAGTATACCCTACATATCTTTTAATAACTTTATAATCTGTTATTGCAAGCCTTCCAGTTTTTGAAACGCACATTTTCTTTCTGTTTTTAGGATCTCTACCGATAAACGTTTCTATATGACCGAAATCGTCTTTTAATTCACCTTCTAAAAGTGCCGTATAAATCCTTTTGCACGTTTTATTTTCTAACTGTTTAGCTAAAAATATATGTGCATTATCGTTTTTTGCTATTACTAACAGCCCTGAAGTATTTTTATCTATTCTGTGAACAATTCCGGGGCGCACTACTCCATTAATTCCGGAAAGACTTTTTAAATGATATAAAAGTGCGTTAACAAGCGTACTTCCGTTAGTCCCACCGCCTGCATGGACAGTTAGTCCTTGCGGTTTATTTATTACTGCAACATCTTCGTCTTGATAAACTATGTCGAGTGGAATATTCTCGGGCTCTAAATCTAAATTTTTAACGTCTGGAAGCGTAAACTCTACCGTATCGCCAACTTTTAATATTTTATTGCTTTTCGCTTTATTCCCGTTAACTATTAAATTCCCTTCATCGCATAACTTTTTTACGTGAGATCTCGTTATATTTAATTTTTTAGAAATAAAAACGTCTACCCTAACCGCATCGTCTTTACTTTCGCAAACTAATCTATTTATTTCCATTTTTTCTAAAAATAGCGTTTTTATCGATAAATAAATAATGAATTAATAATAAAATTACACCAACTGTCATATAAGAATCGGCAAGATTAAATATAGGAAAATTATAACTACCGAAAGTAAAACCGATAAAATCTACTACGCCGTTATATGCAATTCTATCAATAAAATTACCTATCGTTCCGCAAATTATTAAAGTTAAAGCAACTCTTAAAAGAGTTATTTTTTTATTTATAGAATAAGCATAAAAAATAAAAAACAGAACTAACGCAACAACTGTTAAAATCTTAAAAAACGTTTGTGCCCAAGAAACGTCGTTTAAAAAACTCCAAGCGGCACCCGTATTAAACGTATAAGTAAAATAAAAAAACCCTTTAATTATTTCCGTTTTTGTCCATTCGGGATTATTTGTTTCATACACCTTAAAATACGTTTTAACTAATTGATCGACGGAAATTAATAAAATAAAAACAAGTGTAAAAATTACACTTATTATTTTTTGTCTTCCGTTAGTCCTAACTCCTTGCATATCTCCTCCAAATGAAGTTCACCGGGGTTTAATACTTCGTCCATATTAAAACCGTTACTTTCCGTCGCTACGATATAATCTTTTATCTTTTCCTTAGGATTAAACTTTTTGCCGTATTTACTTTCTGCCTTAATTAATACTTTTTCAATATTTTCTATGGCCTTTTTACTGTCTTTATTATTAATCTCTACGTCTATGGTATCCGTAATTTTATTTGCGTTTTTAATCTCTTCGTAATAAGGATATTTTTCAAACAAATAATCGAAATAAGACTTAAATTTTTCACTGAAATCTTTTAGTTTTTCAATTTCTAATTTATATTTTTCTTCGGCATTACTTACAATCTCGTTTGCTTTTTGTTCTGCGTCTATTAAAGCTCGGCTTATGCCTTCTTCCTTTTTTTGCAAATCAAAAAGTAAAGAAGAAAGTTTTTTGTTTTCTTCTTTTAACTCGTTAATGATAAACTGAAATTCGTTTTCTTTTTCTTGATGCTCGTTGCAAACTTCATTAATTATTTCTTCTACCTGCACCCTTTTATATTTTCTCTTTTTTAACTCCAAATCAACTCTCCGTTAAATTAATTTTTACCCCTAATCTCATCTATCATATTTTTTTTCAACTCAAAAAGACTATCAGATAAATCCACCTTAAATATATGTGGCGAATCTAATCTCTTATACTCTTCCCAAAGCGAATCTATTTCTTCTTTGGCGTAATTCTTTATCTCTTGTAAAGAAGGAAGTTTATAAACGAGTTTTCCGTTTATTATTATATCTTGTTGTAAATATTTGACGGAATAATCGTTAAACGTAATCTGTTTCCACCTATCAACGGGATGAGTTAAAGTTAGCGGTTTACTTTCGTCAACTTTTCCTTCACTTCTTAAAAAGATACAATCGGCTTCCGCTTTACCCGTTTTATTATCGTAAACTCTATAAATATTCTTAAACCCGGGGTTAGTGATTTTTGCAACGGTTTCCGAAATCTTAATTTTAGGAATTTCATTACCCTTATCGTCAAAAACTGCAGAAAGTTTATATACTCCGCCAAGTGCAGGCATGTCTTCGCTCGTTATAAGTTTTGTACCAACACCCCAAGAATTGATTTTTGCACCTTGATGTTTAAGAGATTCTATAGATTTTTCGTCTAGATCGCCGGAAGCACAAATTATTGCGTCTTTATACCCTGCGTCATCAAGCATTTCTCTCGCTTTTTTACTTAAATATGCAAGGTCGCCCGAATCTAACCTTATCCCTTTAGGTTTATGTCCTTTATGTTTTAAATAATCAAATACTTTAATTGCGTTAGGAACACCGCTTTTAATAACGTCGTAAGTATCAACTAAAAGCAAAGCGTTATTAGGATATATGTCTGCATATTTTTTAAATGCTTCATATTCCGATTCAAAATTCATTACCCAACTGTGAGCATGAGTTCCCGAAACGGGAATATCAAACAACTTACCCGCTAAGACGTTAGAAGTAGAATTACAACCGCCTATTACAGCCGCCCTTGCACCGTATATTCCGGCATCGGGTGCTTGCGCCCTGCGAAGACCGAATTCCATAATTATGTCATCACCGGCAGAATGTCTGATTTTTGCAGATTTTGTGGCGATTAACGTTTGAAAGTTAATCATATTAAGTATAGCCGTTTCTATTAACTGCGCTTGCATTATAGGTGCTTTTACCGTTAATATAGGTTCACCGGGGAAAACTACCGTCCCTTCTTTTACAGCGTAAACGTTACCTGTAAACTTAAAATCTTTTAAATAGTTTAAAAATTTTTCGGAAAATAAATTTAAAGAACGTAAATACGCTATATCTTCTTCCGTAAAGTGCAAATTAAGTAAATACTCAACAACTTGCTCAAGTCCGCATGCAACCGAGTAAGTTATTAATCCGTTCTGACGGAAAAAAACGTCAAAAACAGCCGTTTGGTCTTTTTTATTTTCGTCCAAATAGCCGTTCATCATCGTTAATTCGTAAAGATCTGTTAAAAGCGATAAGTTTCTTGATTCCATTATTAGTCCTTAAATGATTTTATCTTTGGAAGTGGTTTTTCTTCTACCTTTTCTTCGGTTTTTTCCTTTTCTTTCTCTTTATAATTTTTATAATCGGGTTTGCTGTTAATGGCAATTTCTTCCGTTTTATTTCCAAACAAAGAAATACTTAATATGCCGAAAATTATAAAAATCATAAAAGCTATTATTAGTGCCACCCACCAATTAACAAGCATTATAACAACGTAAAAAGAAGACAATCCAAATGCTAAACCGCTAATAAAAATGTTAGGTACGGATTTATTTTTAACAGAAATAACAAGAGATAAACTACCGAATAAAACAAATTCTATTAATAAAAAATTCAGTATTGGATGATACAATAACTCAAACGGCACTAAAACGTTTAAAAGTAAAAATGCAATTCCTATTAAAATAAAGCATATTTTAATCATAGGTAATAAAAAATTATTTTTCATTGCT
>JAZUKR010000012.1:0-27501 GCA_045643385.1 Christensenellaceae bacterium
AATCCGCCAACTCTAGAACTTGCCATAACTCCGCCTTTTTTTACTGCGTCGTTAAGCATAGCGAGTGCTGCCGTCGTACCGTGAGCGCCTACGCTTTCTAAACCTATCTCTTCTAAAATGTGTGCAACCGAATCGCCCATAACGGGGGTTGGTGCAAGCGATAAGTCTACTATGCCGAACTCTGCGCCAAGTCGCTTAGAAGCTTCTTTTGCTATAAGTTCACCTGCTCTCGTTATCTTAAATGCCGTCTTTTTAATAATTTCTGCAACCTTATCAAGCGGTAAACCTTTTGCAGATTTTAATGCATGATGTACTACGCCCGGTCCCGATACGCCTACGTTTATAACCGTTTCCGCTTCGGAAATGCCGTGGAAAGCGCCCGCCATAAACGGATTATCTTCTACGGCGTTACAAAATACTACGAGTTTAGCGGCACCTAATCCGTCTTTATCACTAGTTAACTTTGCCGTCTCTTTAATAATTTTACCCATTAATGATACGGCGTCCATATTAATACCGGATTTTGAACTTCCTACGTTTACAGAAGAACAAAGTCTATCGGTAACCGAAAGTGCTTCGGGAATACTCTCTATAAAAGATTTTTCAAAAGAAGTCATACCCTTTTGAACGAGTGCCGAATATCCACCTAAAAAATCAATGCCAAGTGTTTTTGCCGCCCTATCTAATTCTTTTGCAAATGTAACTTCCCTGCCACAAAAAGATGCGGTAAGTAAACTTGCAGGAGTTATCGAAACCCTTTTGTTTATAATAGGAATTCCGTATTCCTTTTTTAATTCTTCGGCAACTTTTACTATGTTTTCCGCCTTATTGCAGATTTTATCGTAACAAAGCGAAGCCGTTTTTTTTGCGTCTTCTCTTATACAAGAAAGTAGCGAAATACCCATGGTTATCGTTCTAACGTCAAAATGCTCTTTCTCTACCATCTCGATTGTTTCTATTATTTCTTTTCTTCCTAACATAACGTCCCCTAAATTTTATGCATCGCATTAAAAATGTCTTCGTGTTGAACGGTAATCGAAACACCTATTTTATTGCCTAATTCAATTAATTCGTCGTGAAGTTCGCTAAGCGATTTTTTTGCGCCGTCTAACGAACAAAGCATAACCATAGTAAAATTAGAAGATACTACCGTTTGGCTTATATCTTCGATATTAACGTTGTTTTCTGCAAGAGCAGTCGATACTTTTGCAATAATACCCGACTTATCTTTTCCTATAACTGTTACAATAGCATTCATATTAATTATCTTCCTTTAATTTATAACTTATTAAAACGTTACTTTGCGTAACGAAAACGTACTCTTTATCTTCTATGAATTCGGGGAAAGGCTTTTCGTAAAAGACTAAAACCTTCCTTTCGAAAAATTCTTTTTTATATTTATTGTCTTCGGTAAAATATATAGCCTTAAAATCTACGCCTGCGTTTTCTTGTAAAGTTTCGTCGTATCTAATAAATTTACCGCTATACTCACTGCGTTTACCCGTGATTAAAGTTTCTAATAAACTTAAATATTTTCTTACCCGTCTAAACTTAATTTTAAGATATAAAAAAGAAAACAACGACATAAAAAAAGCAACCGAATATAAAATAAACTTTATTACCGAAATAACCGGCGAATTATACGGCATTAAATGCGCCCAAATAAGCATGCCGAACATAAAAATTAAAAATACTCCCAAAACTAACAAATAAACGTTTAATACGTGTTTTTTTTGTGTTTTAACTTGTTCGTATTCCGATTCGTAAAAATAGATATTCTCTTCCATAACTAACTTTTAAAATCTGTCCTTATATATTTTAATCCGTCTTTAGACTTATAGTATAAAACGTATTTATCTTCGTATTCTGCATAAACGTAATTAGGATTTTGCCTAACCGAATAATAAATAGGATATTCTTTTTTATTCTCTAAACTGTCCGTTTTTTCTTCTGTGTCAGTTTCTAAATCTTTAGTATTTTCTTCTTGCGGTTTTGCAATAACGCCGTTATATGCGTTGCGCTCGGCCTTTTTCTTTTTTATCTTTTCGTCTATTTTGAATAACTTTATAACGCTTAAAATTACGGCAAATCCTAAAGAGATTATAATTAAAAGAATAAACACGTTTTTTACCGTTTGATTGTTTTCCATATTTCCCGTAAGATAAATTATTGCGCCTATAATCAAAACGAATAAAGTTAAATAAAGATTTAAAATATCGATTACTTTATAAATAACCTTAAAAACCGAAACGAGTATTTTTTTAATTATTCCAAAAATTAATCTATTCTTTAAAAAAATCATTTCTACTCCGAAATTTTAATCGTTCGTTTTATTTGAAAAATCACCGAATATTTTTTCTAAAAAATTAAACACGGTATTTCTTATGCCTTTAGTGTTAATAGCCCAAGAAGGTACGACACCTAAAATATTTTCTACTTTGCAAGGTCCGTTTTCTCTTGCGTCTAAACTTTTATTTGGTCCCCTGTTATCGCCCATATAAAATATTTCGTCATCACCTAAAATCCACTCGCCGTCTATTAAAGTTTTAAAATTAACGTAATTTTCTTCTAAAAGTTCGTAATCGTTTCCGTCTTTACTTAAATATACAAAGCCGTTTTCTATTTTAACTTTATCGTTTGGAAGAGCAATAACCCTTTTAATTATTAAATAGTCTTTATGATAAACGGTTCCGTCGTAAGAAGTATAAGGTGCGTCTTTAATTATAACAACGTCGCCGTAATCTATATTTTTCGTTTTAACGCAAATAAGTTTATCGCCGGAAGATAAAGTTGTTTCCATAGAAGAACCGGAAACGTTAACGGATATAAAAACAAATTTAAAAAGTAAAAATACCGTTAAAAATAAAGCGATAAGTATGATTAAAATGGTATTAATAACGACGTCTTTTTTAGTCGACTTTTTTTTGTTATTAAACGCTTTTAATTTTTCTTCCATTATTGATTCTCCGAAACGTTTTTAGCCATTTTGATAAGTTCTTCGCAAGATAAAAAAATAATTCTACCGCAAGTTAAACATTTTAATTTATAATCAGCGCCAACCCTTACTACTTGCCAAGTATTTCCCCCGCAAGCATGCGGTTTTTTAGACGTGATAATACAATTTAACGAAAATTTCATTTTATACCCACAATACGTTGTTTAATAAGTATTCACCGTCGACCGAAATTTCAATCTTATCTATTTCGGAATAACTTTTTAATGCCTTTCCGTCAACGGTTTTAAAATCCGTAACCGAGAATTTAACGTTATTCCAAAGATTTCCGCCAACAACTTTACCTCTCGCAATAAAAGTCTGTTCATCGGAAACCATTTTTACGCAAACAAATCCGTCGTTTACGGCATGAACGTCTAATAAAAGCATTGCGTCTTCGTTAGGTTTATTTTTTTTGGTGTTAACCTTAAATGTCGTAAGTCCGTTTATTCCGAAAACTCCGTTTATATCAAAAGGACCTTTTATTTTTTTAATTTCCTTTTCTCCAAAAGAAAATACTTCGCTTTCGTCTTCCGATTCGGTATTAACGAATACCGAAGTTGAAGAATTAAGATTATCGGAAAAAATTATATTGTCCTTTTTAACGTCTTCGTCTTTATAATCGAAAGTTTTATTAATAATATTAGAACTTACCGTAAAACCGTTTTCGTATTCCGCTTTAATAAAGAAAAATACGTTTTTTATGCAATCTGTATTATCGTAAATAAATCCCGAATTTTTAGTTTTATCGTTAAACTCTGTTTTTTCAGCGAATAAAGACCAACATCTAAACGTAGGATTAATTTTATCTTCGCTGACGAACAAACAAATCTTTTTTAGACCTTTTTTACTGACTTTATATTTGATTTCGGTAAAATCTTTTTGTTTTTCGTTAAAATTAATAACTGGAGCGGTTGGTAATACGATCTCACTGTCAAAAGAATATTTTTTAAAAAATAATTCTAAGTCTAAAAAGCACTCGCCGTTTAACTTATTAACGTTCCCTATCGAATAGTTTATGGCAGAATAAATTTTATCGGGGATTCTCGATAGCGTATCGTATGATCTATCTACGTCGTAATCAAAACTGTTTGTAGGGCTAAGCAATAAAAGTGGGCAGTTTACTCTGCTTGCATAAGATTCAGAAGAAATTCCCGCAATATATTTTAATACTTCGTCCGAAAAGTCCGGAACTACGAAATTTCCGAATTTATAAATATTTTTATATGCTTTCCAGCCCGCATCAAACAAAACTACTGCGGAATTTATGCCATTATCAACCCCTGCTATTTGCCAGCAAATATTAGCGCCTTCCTTTATTCCTAAAATATTAACGGAAGTTATTTCTTTTAATTGTTTTACGTAAGAAACAACGTATAATCCGGTAATTGCCCACTCGTTAAAACACGTATTAATTGCACTATCTTTTACTTTAACGGAATTTACGGTGTCTTCACTAAATACTGCATAAGAAATATCTTCAGGATAAACCGTACAACTTTTATTAGTACCAACGTAATCGACCGTGCAAACAAAGTATCCCTTTTCGGCAAAAATTCTTGCTAAATTTTCGTTATGCACGTTTTTAGCGTCGTTAAAAACTATTAAAGCGGGCAAATTCTTCTTGCTTTTTTTACAAAACGTTTTAATAAAAATCTTAACGTCGTTTTTTAACGTCTTTCTGCCCGGTATTATAATATTTTTTATTATTAAATTGTTCTCGTCTCGTTCGCTTAAAACGGTTTCTTTTCCACTTGAATTAAAAGAAAACCCGTTCCAAATCATAGAAGGCGTTAAAATTGTATCTGCCATTTATTTCCCTTTTTGAAATTATACATAAACATCAAAACAAAAATTTTGTATATTTTAGTTGATTTTTTAATTTTTCTTATGTATAATTATCACTACAAATCGTAAGACGGTATAGTAACCGAATGTAATATACTTGTTTAAATATTATATATCATACACACGGTTATTGCAAGCAATTTATAAAAAGAGTTTTTAATTATGACTTGTTCTTATTCAAAAGAATTTTCTGCACAAAGTTATACCGACGTAGAAAACGTGTTTATTTACGAATATTTACCCGAATCTAACGGGAACGCCGTTAAAGTTTACCTTTACGGACTTTTTCTATGCCAAAATAAAGATTTCGATATTCCTATCGAAAAAATTGCCGAAAATTTAAAAATGACGGTCGAAGAAGTTAAAGATTGTTTTTCTTATTGGGAAGAATTCGGGCTTTTAAATATAGTATCTTTAGACCCGTTTACCGTTCAATACTTACCCGTAAAAACCGCTTACACTAATAAACCGAGAAAATACAAAGCGGAAAAATATACCGAATTTACAAAAAGCATTCAAGCGCTTTTGCCTTCACGTATGATTTCTACAAGTGAATACACGGAATATTTTTACGTTATGGAAACTTACGGAATTAAACCCGACGCTATGCTTATGATAGTAAAATACTGTGTAGACCAAAAAGGCGACGACGTTGGATATAAATATATTTCTACGGTTGCAAAGAATTTCGGGAAAGACGGCATTATTACAGTTGAAAAAATAGAACAAAAACTTTCGTCTTACGTATTAAGAAGCCATGAAATAGAAGAAATATTAAAAGCCTTATCGGTTAAACGCCGTCCCGAAGTAGAAGATTTAAATTATCTTAAAAAATGGACGGAAGAACTTAATTTCGAGTATGAAAATATAGTTTTTACCGCAAAAATGTTAAAAAAGGGCAATATGGAAAAGTTGGATTCCGTTTTGCTTGTCTTATATTCTAAAAAAAGTTTCTCTAAAGAAGAAATAGAAAATCATTTTAACTCCCAAAAAGAAGTTATGGATTTGGCAGTTAAAATAAACAAATCTTTATCAGTTTACGTGGAAGTTTTAGATACCTTTATAGACGTTTACTTAAATAAATGGCTGTCTTACGGCTTTAGCGGAGAAACGCTTATATACGTTGCGTCGCACTGTTTTACCGAAGGCAAAAACTCTCATAAAGAAATGGACGAACTTTTAGAATTTTTAAGAAACAAAGGCTTTATAGATTTATCTAGCGTTTCGGATTATTTTACAAGCATTAATAAATCGAACGAATTTATAAGTAAATTACTATTACTTGCCGGAGTAAACAGAAGACCTACCCCTTGGGACAGAGAAAACCTTGAAACGTGGAAAAGTTGGAATTTTACCGAAGAAATGATTTTAGAAGCGGCAAAACTTGCGTCCGGTAAAAACTCTCCTATCCCATATATGAACGGCATATTATCTAACTGGAAAAACAACGAGATTTTTTCTGTAAAAGATATCAATTTAACTAAAACGGACAATAATCAATCAGATTATAATAAAGAATATGAAAACAGAAGATATCTGGCAATTTCCAAAGCGCAAAAGAATTTAGAAAACGCTATGGAAATAGAAGGATTTAACGAAGTTTATGTTAGGCTCAATTCAATAGAAAAAGATTTGGCGTTTGCAGAAATAAACGAAAATAAAGAGGCTTTTAGTAAGTTTGAAAACGAAAAGAACGAACTTATTAAAAAAGAAGAAAAATTACTTAGTATAATCAACTTAAAAATAGAAGATTTATCACCTAAATACCGTTGTGAAAAATGTCAAGACACAGGCTATATCGGTTCTGATAAATGCGATTGTTTTAATAAAAAATAAAATTTAAGTTAAATTAAACCCCCGAAATTATAATTTCGGGGGTTTTGTCAACCATAGGTTTACAAAAAAAGTAAATTAAAGTATATTGACCAAATATAAATTATATTTTATAATATAAAAAAGGAGAAAATATGAAAATAGCAGAAAGAATATTATCATTAAGAGATAAGGCGGAAATTTCGCAGGAAAAACTTGCGGAAAAGTTAAACGTAACACGTCAATCGGTACAAAAATGGGAAAGCGGAAAAGCGATACCTTCGGTTGATATATTAATAAAACTTTCCAAACTCTTCGGAGTTAGTTTAGATTCTTTAATACTTGACGTAGACCAAAGAAAAACAGGAAGTTACGTTAACGATTATAAAATTAATTTTAACTCTATTAACGAGTGGAAACTGTATTCCAAAAAATTAGATTTAGAATATATTGAATCTACAGAAGAAGGTAAAGACATTGAAAAGTATAAAGACCTTTTATTTTCTATTTATAAGTTAGAAGATTCACAAGAAAAAGAAGATATGGCCGACGCTCTTTTTAGATTGATAAATGATGCCAAAACGGTTAAAAATTATAAATACGTCGAACCGAACGACTACGATGAAATACAAAAATTAAAAGACGATTTTTGTCTTAAAAAAGCATCGGTAAAAAAGAGTGAATTAAAGAATAAAATAAGCGGTGGTTGGTACGGAAGAATTGCAGGCTGTTCTTTAGGAAAACCTATAGAATGTGCCTTGTCTTGTATAGAAAAAATACTTAAAATGACAAACAATTACCCCTTAAAAAGATATATTTATTCAAGCGATTTAACAAAGGAAGTAAGAGAAGAAACAGGATTTCCTTTTCCGGATAACATTTACTTTGACCAAATAGATTATGCCCCTGTTGACGACGATACTAATTACACTGTTTTAGCACAAATTTTAATAGACCGTTACGGCAAAAATTTTACTTCCGAAAACGTTATTAATAATTGGGTAACTTTACAACCCGAATGCTCGTATTGTACTGCCGAAATAATAGCATACAGAAATTATTTGAACGGTTTTATTCCGCCTAACACTGCAACTTATAAAAATCCTTGCAGAGAATTAATAGGTGCGCAAATAAGGGGCGATTATTACGGATATATTAATCCCGGAAATCCGCATCTCGCTGCAAAAATGGCATATAAAGACGCATACATTTCCCACGTTAAAAACGGAATTTACGGTGAAATGTTTATTTCCGCTATGATTGCAACTGCATTTATTTCTAATGACCCTGAAGAAATAATAAAATCGGGCTTACACGAAATACCTAAAACTTGCAGATTATACGAATATATCGTTAACCTTTTAAAAGACGTTAAAAACGGTGTAAAAGACGAAAAAATTCTACAAAAAATTCACAAAGATTACTGTGACAAAACAAAACACGGTGAAATTCATACGATATCTAATGCCGCAATAGTTTGTCTTAATTTAATGAGATACCCATTAGATTACGCCAAAGGCATATGCAGTACTGTTCAAATGGGTTACGATACAGACTGCAACGGTGCAACTTTAGGTTCTATATTAGGCATAATGTTAGGCAAAAATAATATACCCGAATATTGGACAAAACCGTTTAACGGAAAACTTTTTGCCGTTAATACTATGTATAAAATAGAAGATTTAATAAATAAAACTTTAACTCATATAGATTTATAAAAATATAATTCATTATATAAAAATCCCGTCGTATTTACAAATACGACGGGATTTATTTTTATTATTTTATTAAATTTGACCAAGAGAATTACATTTTTCTACAAGATAAGCGCAAATTTCGTCTCTATTCTTAAACTGAGATATAAGTTTGCTGTATTTTTCCGAAGCAGAAAAAACGTATTGACGTTTGCTTTTATTATAGTATGCAACATAAACGTCTACGTCTATACCCGTCCTATAAAGTTTTTGGCAAAGAATTAAAAAGCCTCCGTAAAATTCCTTTATCTTAGTTAAGTATCCGTCGGGAGATTTCTCCGGAAATATAACGATATTTTCTTTTTTGATTTCTATTGCGTCTACGCTTTCAAGTAAAGTTTTAATAAATCTTGTATCGGGATACGTAGAAATAAGATTTAAACCTTTATAAAAAAGGTTTGTTAAGGGACTTGCGAGCAAACAAAAAAGTCTTGCCAAAAACAAGTTCCAATGTTTTTTTTGGTGGTAGTACACTTCGGTTTGATATTTATACATTTTTATTAAACCGCTATTCATTTGATAAGTTCCCCACATACGAACGGGAAAATCTGCATATATTTCAAGCGACATCGGTGCATCCGTACCTTCGTGGTTGCTTAAAATTATACTTTGACTATTCGGTTTTTCGCCCAAAAAAACGTACTTGGGTTTTTTATATCTCACTTTAAGTATTTTTTTAAAACATTTATACCACAATTTTCTGTCTTGACTAAATTTTTTTGCCATAATTTTCTCCAATTTACTTTATTATTTTACAATATATTACATTAATTTCCAATTCTATTAACTACCGCTTTATAACTATGCTATCTAAAATTACAAGATTTTCTCTCTCATTTTTTGAGAATTTCATATTTGACATATCTTTTTTTGTGGTTTATAATGTTTTTATGCAAAGTGTAAACGAAAACATTTCAAACAATTTAATAAAACTACGCAAGTCATTTAATCTAACTCAATCTGAACTTGCAGATAAAATAGGCTACACCGATAAAACTATAAGCCGTTGGGAAAACGGCACTACCGTTCCGGATATTCAAACACTCATTGAACTTTCGGAATTTTACGGTATTTCCATTACTGATTTAATTTCGGAAGAATCCGCAACAAAATTTTTAAAAGAAGAAAGAATAAAAAACTACGTTATGATGACCTTGTCCGTTTTAACTTCGGCACTTATTTGCGTACTCTTATATCTCGGATTAATGATAATAGGCAACGAAAACTACTGGCAAGTATGGATTCTGCTTGCTCCTATTTGTTCAATTTCGGCGTATTTTTATAATAAAAAATATTTGCATATTAAATGGCTTAATATAGTTTTACTTTCTATTATCAACGTAGGCGCTGTAACTTGGTTATTTTTTCAACTTTTTGAATTCTATTTTTGGCAATTATTTTTCGTTTGCATACCTATTGAAGGTATGATTATAGTAAGAACGATTTTTTCTAAGTATACAAAAAAAAATAAATAAAATTATTCATTAATTATAAAAATCCCGTCGTATTTACAAATACGACGGGATTTATTTTTATTATTTTACTTTTTAATTTTCCATTCTTATAATGCTTTCAACTTTAAATACTTCGGGTAATTCTTTTAATTTTTCCAAAGTTTTATTAATAGCACTTTCTTGGCACTCGTGAGTAATTAAAATTACAGGTACTTTTCCGCCTTTTTCGGATTCCTGTTTAAATTCTTTAATACTTATTCCGCATTTGCCGAAAATACCCGAAATTTTACTTAAAACACCCACTTTATCTTCTACTGATAGTCTTATAAAATATTGAGAAGAAAAGTCTTCTGCAAATTTCGTTTCTTTTTTACCCTTTTCCGAATTGTCGAATTTAGTGTAGAAATAATTTGTGTGAGTTGCGGCAAATATTACGTCGGACACTATTGCACTACTCGTAGGGAATGCGCCTGCACCTCTACCGTAAAGCATAATATCGCCAACGGCGTCACCTTGTAAAAATACTGCGTTAAAAGAATCGGATACCGAAGCAAGCGGGTTATCGTTTTTAATAAACGTAGGATTAACTCTTACTTCTATTCCGTCTTCTCTGTCTTTACCTATCGCCAAAAGTTTAAGTGTATAGCCGAATTCTTTACCGTATTGAATATCTTCTTTCGTTACGTTAGTAATACCTTCTCTTTTTACGTTTTCTACGGAAATTTTAGTATTAAATGCCAGGCTTGATAAAATTGAAAGTTTATAAGTAGCGTCAAAACCTTCTACGTCTGCCGTAGGATTTGCTTCGGCATAGCCTTTGCCTTGCGCTTCTTTTAATGCTTCTTCGTAAGTATATCCCGCCTCAGACATTTTAGATAAAATATAGTTTGTCGTTCCGTTAATAATACCTTTAATAGAAAGTATTTTATTTGCTTGCATACTGTCTGTTAATGCCCTAATAATAGGAACACCGCCAACACAAGACGCTTCGAAGAATAAACCTGCGTCTGTCTTTTTTGCTTCTTTTTCTAATTCAGACCAGTGCTTTGCAAAAAGTTCTTTATTAGAAGTAACTACAGTTTTTCCGCTCATTAATGCTTTTAGCACGAAAGATTTTGCAGGTTCTACACCACCTATTACTTCTACTACTATATCAACGTTAGGGTTACTAATTACTTCTTCAATGCTAGATGCAACGATATCTGTAGAAATTCCCAAAGATTTAGCTCTTTCAAGATTTTTTTCTAAAACGCTTTCAACCGTTAAATCTACGTTTTGCGTTTTCTTAAAATATTCTCTTTTTTCAGTAAGTATTTTATATGTACCGCCACCTACGACGCCGAGCCCTAAAATTGCAACACCGACTTTTTTCATAATCGTTTTCTCCTTTACGTCAATTATTTATTTAATTGATAAATATATTTTAATCCGTCTAAAGTTAAAGTTCTGTCAACCTTATCGATTTCTTTAACTTCTTTTGCTATAATTTCTCCAAGACCGCCCGTTGCTATAACTTTAATCTCAGTAACGTTTAGTTCTTTTTTGATTTTGTTTAATATTTTTTCAGTTAGCCCTGCAAAGCCGAAAATAATACCTGCTTGCATATTCGTTTCTGTATTTTTTGCAATGGCTTTTTTAGGTGAAACCAATTCTATCATGGGTAATTGTGCGGTATTATTTACAAGCCCTTCTAACGCCGTTTTAATTCCCGGTGCAATTACACCGCCTAAAAGCGTTCCGTCTTTATCTATCACGTTAAAAGTGGTAGCCGTTCCGAAATCTATAACTACTATAGGGCCACCGTACTTTTTATAGGCAGAAACGCTGTTTACAATTCTGTCTGCCCCTACTTCTTTAGGATTTTCCACCTTTACGTTAAGCCCTGTCTTTATTCCGGGCCCTACCATAATAGGCGTAATATTAAAAAAGTATTCGCACATATGACAAATAGTGTAATTAAGTGGCGGAATAACAGACGAAATTATAATTCCGTCTATTTTACTTTTATCTATACCTTTATCTTCTATTAAGTTTACCAAAACCGAACCGTACTCGTCGGCAGTTCTGCTTATTCTTGAAGAAACCCTAAAACTTTCTTTTAAGTTTTCACCGTCGAATATTCCGTATTTAATATTCGTATTTCCTATATCTATAGCAAGAAGCATAATCTCTCCTTCTTTTACTCTTTAAAAATTGCCTTAAAAACTCTGAATATTGCAGGTGCTAAAATTACGTTTACGGCAAGTTCAAAAAAGAAATTTACGCCTACAAAAGTTAATATTATACCGATAAATGCGTTCGTTCCACCGTCTATATAACCGTTGCTTATTAAAGTTGACTTAATTAAAAGCATAAATAAAACGAAAATAGAAGTGTTAATTATAGGAACGGAAAAAGACGTTATAAAAGTCGCAACGTATTTATTTTTAATCGCTTTATAAATAAAAGCTGAAATCAATCCTGCTAAACCCGTTTTTAATATGCAAGTTAAAATTATTATTACAGGCTCTAAATTAAATAAAGTTCCCGTAAACGGGTCAACGCCGACTATCCCCAAAATTAAAATAACTATTCCGACGATAGCACCTAAAAAAGCCGAATAAACTGCGCCTAAAATCATACTGCAACAAACTATCGGAACAAGAGTTAAATTCAAAGAAAAAGCACCTATTTTAATTCCACCGCCCAAAACTTGCAATACTATAACGAGAGCAGTTAGGATTGAAAAAACCGTCAGTTTTTTAGTCTTATTTAGACCGGTTAAATTATTCATTTTTGCCTCCAATCGAATTTCTTATAAAAAAGAATATCCGTCGAAAAAAAGAAAAAAGATTTTTATATAAGTCGGAATAAACAATTTCCGCTTAAAATCAATGTTATTTTAGCACAATTTTCGTTGTTCGGCAAACATTTTATGCTATATATTATTTTTATTGTAACATTTTTATACTAAAACCTATATATTGATAATAGAAATACCTCGCCGAACAAAAGAATTTACATAGGCAGAGGTTATGATATACTTTGGAGGTTATTATGAACGGTTGTTTTGACTTTTTAAGTGGCAATAACTGCTGCTTATGGATACTTATTATCCTTTTAATACTTTGCCTTTGCAAAAGCGGTGCTTTATGTGGCATTGTAAACAGTTGTTACTTTTTGCCGGCAATTTTGCTTTTAGTATGTTGCTGCAATAAAAATGGGGGATTTTTAGGTAATCTCGGCTGTGGCTGTAAATAAGAATAAAAAAGTAAAAAAACAGGGCACAAAAAGTTGCCCTGTTTTTTATTTTTAATATATTTTATTCTAAGCCGTGCGCTTTTCTCTTTAATCTCGCTTCGGTATTTAAAGTTCTTTTTCTTATTCTAACGTTTTGCGGTGTAATTTCAAGCAACTCGTCGTCGTTAATAAATTCCATTGCTTCTTCTAAAGACATAATTTTAGGAGTTTCGAGTCTTAAAGCGTCGTCTGATCCAGATGCTCTTGTGTTAGTTAAATGCTTTTTCTTGCAAACGTTAACGGTGATATCTTCGTTTTTAGGAGAAACGCCTACTATCATACCCTCGTAAACGGGAACACCCGCACCGATAAATAATTGCCCCCTACCTTGTGCGTTAAAAAGTCCGTACGTAATAGATTCGCCCGTTTCAAAAGCGACGAGTGAACCCGTAGTTCTTCTTTCAATATCGCCTTTATATTCTTCATATCCGTAAAAAATGGTGTTAAATACGCCCTCGCCTCTCGTATCGGTTAAAAATTGACTTTTGTATCCGAATAAACCCCTTGCCGGAACTTTAAATTCCAAACGTATTCTAGACCCTACGTTTTCCATTTGTAAAAGTTCGCCTTTTCTAACGCCCATAGAGGAAAAAACAAACCCTGTTTTATCTTCGGGAACATCGACTACTAATCTTTCCATAGGTTCTAAAAGTTTATCGCCGTCTTTTTTATACATAACTTTAGGTGCGCCAACTTGGAATTCGTAACCTGCCCTTCTCATGGTTTCAATTAAAATAGATAAGTGCATTTCGCCCCTACCGCAAACCCTATAGGAATCGGCAGAATCCGTTTCTTCAACACGTAGAGAAACGTCTTTAAGCATTTCTTTAAAAAGTCTATCTCTTAAATGCCTTGTGGTAACGAATTTGCCTTCTTTACCCGCAAACGGGCTGTCGTTAACAGAGAAAGTCATTTCTACGGTCGGCTCTGAAATTTTAACAAAAGGTACCGGTTCTACTTTTTCGGGTGAGCATACTGTATCGCCTATAGATATATTTTCTAAACCCGAAATACATACGATATCTCCTGCCATAGCGCTTTCAACAGGGACTCTGTTTAAGCCTTCTATTTGATATAAACTTACAAGCGTGCCTTTAGTTTCATGCCCACTTACGTTATAATTGCAAGTTTCTATTTGTGAGTTAATACTTATTTTGCCACGTTCTATTCTGCCTATACCTATTCTTCCGACGTAATCGTTATAGTCGATGGACGAACAAAGCATTTGAAAAGGTCCGTTTTCGTCTACTTCTTGCGGTTCGAAATAATTAATAATTGTATCGAAAAGCGGAGCAAGCGAAGTACCTTTTTCGTTAGTGTTAAGAGTTGCCGTACCGTCTCTTCCCGAACAGAAAATAATAGGACTGTCTATTTGTTCATCGTTAGCGTTTAAATCAAAAAGAAGTTCTAAAATTTCGTCTTGAACTTCAGATAGTCTTGCGTCCGGACGGTCGATTTTATTAACAACGATTATTAATTTATGATTTAATTCTAACGCCTTTTGCATAACGAATCTCGTTTGTGGCATAGGACCTTCGCAAGCGTCTACTAAAACTAAAACACCGTTTACCATTTTTAATACACGTTCTACTTCTCCGCCGAAGTCTGCGTGTCCCGGGGTATCTACAATATTAATTTTTGTATTTTTATAAAAAACAGACGTGTTTTTTGCAAGTATGGTTATGCCACGCTCACGCTCTAAATCGCCCGAGTCCATAACCCTATCTTCTACTACTTGGTTATCTCGGAATATTCCGCCTTGTTTTAACATTTCGTTAACTAAAGTTGTTTTGCCGTGGTCTACGTGCGCAATAATCGCCACGTTTCTAATGTCGTTTCTTTTCAAATTTTTTGCCTCTTATTTATAATATAGTCAATAGCGCAATAAGGGTTTTTGCGTCCTTAATTTCGCCTTTATTTATCATTTCTTTAAGTTTTATTTTTTCTATCCAAACGCTTTCTAAAAATTCATCGTCGTCTAAGTGTTTTTTAGATTTTTTTACGTTTTCTGCTTTATAAATATAAATTATCTCGTTTGTATATCCCGTGGAAGGATAAATTTCAAAAAGTTTAGTTAAAGACTCGGCCTTTAATCCGCCTTCTTCTTCTAATTCTCTTCTTGCCGTATCTATAGGATTTTCGCCTTTATTTAATTTGCCTGCCGGAAGTTCTAAAATTTTTTCTTTAAAAGGATATCTAAACTGAGATACCATTAAAATTTTACCGTTTTTTTCACAAAGTATACAAGCGCCACCGCTATGTTCCACTATCTCTCTTTCGGCACTTTTCCCATCCGGTAAAATTATTTGGTCTTTTCTTAAATTTAATATTTTGCCTTTATAAATATACTCGGAACTAACCGTCTTTTCCTCAAAGTTCATTTAGTAATTCCTTAATAAATTTATTTAACTTTTTATAATTTTTATAAAAAGAAAAAACGTAGCGTTTTGCCATATATTTATAAGTTAAAAAAGCGTAATTAATGCCGTCCTTATCTTTAGAATCCACTGCGTTTGCCAGCATATCTATTATTAAAATAAATTCATCTTTTTTAACTTCTTTTATCTTCTTTTCTTTAACTTTCTTTTTATCCGTAAAAAGCACGTCTTTAATTTTACTTGATAAATCATTTATCTTTTCGTAGTCTAAAGATTCTTCTTCGGCCATTTTAATTTCTTCTTCTTTTTTTCTGTCCACTTCAACGGGGTCTTCGATTTTACCCTTAATAACGTCTTCCATAATACTTACGACGGCGTTTTTAAAAGGCTTAATCATATTTTCGATAAAAGCCGAGTAGCCTTCGAAAAAACTACCGTTTTCGTAAAAATATCTATTAATAAATTCGGGAAGAATAATCCTCTCTTCGTTTATATCGTATAAAATATTAATAACAAGCGATAATAATTCTTTATTGTTTTTAGGTTTAATAAACTCGCCTTTATCGTCTGCTAAAAATTGACTTTTTACAAGATAAGTTTTTTTAGCCGATTCGTAATCGAAATTATCTAAACAATTTTTAAAAATAGCATAAATAGAACGGCTTGATGCAATACATTTTAATAGGTTAATAATTTTGATATCCGCTAAAACGTATTTACTGGAAATTAAATCGTCTGCTTTAGAAATAAAAGCGTCTAATTCTTCTCTATTAGTCAAAACACGAACTCTCCTTATACTTTTTAATTATTGTATCATAAAATTTGATAATTATAAACTTTTTTCGCCATATTTTTATAAATTTTCGGCAAAGTATTTACAAAAACAAAAATTTCGGTTATAATAAACGCATAAATCAAGAAATTTTTAAAATAACGTTAAAAAGCGTGGAAAAATTGCAAGTAAAAGGTAATTCATCTTTAAACAAGTTAATATTACTTTTCGTTTTCGATAAAATGGAAGTTCCGCTATCCGAGAACACGATACTCGATATGTGCTGTTCGTCTAATAACTGGCTTGCATATATGGACTGTCAGCCCATATTAAATCAGTTAATAGACTGTAACTGGATATATAACGTCAGTTCTTCGGGCGAGCCGTTATATTCTATAACGCCGGACGGAAGAATTTGCCTTGCAAATTTTTTCATAAAAATTCCTGCGTCTACGAGAGAAGAAATTTCTCTTTTTATTAAAAGTAACAGAGAAAGATATAAAAAAAAACAAGAATGTATTGCCGATTATTATATGAATAAAGACGGAACGTATACGGTATATTTAAAGATAATAGAACCCGTTCAACCCGTACTTGAATTAAAACTGGTTGTCCCTAATAGACAGACGGCAAAAGACATATATAAAAAATGGAACGAAAAAGCTTCCGAAGTTTATAGATCGTTATACGAGAATTTAGTTGATTAGGAGAGAAAAGTTTGAATATATATAATACTAAAGGCACTTGTTCAAGGCAAATTATGTTTGACGTAACAAAAGATAATAAAGTTACAAACGTTAAATTTATAGGCGGATGTTTAGGAAACTTACAAGGCGTTAGTAGACTTGTAGAAGGACGGGATATAGACGAAGTAATTTCACTTCTAAAAGGAATACAATGCAGAGGTAATACTTCTTGCCCCGACCAACTTTCTAAAGCGTTAACAGAATATAAAGAAAAAAATAAAAACGGCTAAAATTAGCCGTTTTTTTATTTTGTTAAACGTAAGAATATTCAACGTTAATAACGCAAGCAAGTTTAGAATCGTACTCTTTTACTTTTTTATTTATTTCTTCTTTTATATACTCATTAGAAAGTTTTGTTTCGTGAGTAATTACAACGTCGAATATTAAGTTTGCGTGCGTTTCGCCTTCGTTCATTCTAAAATCGTGAAGAGTGAAATTTTCGTCTAATTCTTTAATTATTTTAATGCAAAGTTCTTTTAACTCTTTAACACGTTCGTTATTTGTAATAACGGGGTCAAGATGAATTGTTGCCATAGCGTTAAATTCAGTTTCAAGTCCTTTTTCGATATTATCTATCATATCGTGGAGTTCTAAAATATCACCATCAGACGGTACTTCTACGTGTAAAATAATAATTTTTCTTCCCGGCCCGTAATCGTGAAGCATAAAATCGTGAATACCTACGACTCTTTTATCGAAATTAAGAACGTAATCGGCAATTTTATTAACAAGTTCGGGATCTGGAGCAGAGCCGATAAAAACGTCCACAATATCTTTTACTGATTTTAGCCCCGTATAGCAAATGAAAAGAGAAACTAAAATTCCGGCAACGCCGTCTATCGAAAATCCCGTATAAAACTTTGAAATTATCGTACATATTAAAACTACGAAAGTAGAAACGCAATCCGTTATGCTGTCCATAGACGTTGCTATAAGCAAAGCGGACTTGATTTTTTTGCCCGAATATCTATTGAATAAAAACATCCAAAGTTTAATTAAAATAGAAATAAATAATACACCTACAGTTACAATAAAAACCAAATCGGAATTAAAAGATAAAATCTCGCCGGAAGAAATCTTATTTATAGACGAAGTAAATAATTCAACTCCGATAAAAATTATAATCATAGAAACAATAAGCCCTGCAAAGTATTCTAACCTGCCATGACCGTAAGGGTGATGTTTATCGGGTTTTTTATTAGACAACTTAAAACCTAAAAGCGTTATAACCGAAGAGCCAGCGTCAGACAAGTTATTAACTCCGTCGGACAAAACGGAAATAGCACCTGTTATTGCTCCGACTGTTATTTTTAATGCAGACATAAAAACATTAAGGATTATTCCCATAATCCCCGATAAATTGCCGTATTGTTTTCTGACTTTTTCGTCGTCTACGTTTTCACTGTTTTTAATAAATAAAGAAATAAACTTTTTCATTTTTATTTTTCCATAATAATAGTAAAAGGTCCGTCGTTAGTTTGATTTATTTTCATATCTGCGCCAAAAACTCCGGTTTTAACATTTAATCCCGCTTTTTCTAACCCGTTTTTAACGTATAGATACAATCCGTTTGCCTTATCGGGAATTTCTGCCTCTAAAAAATCCGGACGGTTACCGTGCGAAGAGTTAGCGTATAAAGTAAATTGCGAAACGAGTAAAATCTCGCCCGAAACGTCTATAATAGATTTATTAATTTTTCCGTTTTCGTCTTCAAAAATACGAAGGGAAGGAATTTTTTTAATTAAATATTCTGCGTTTTCTTCCGTGTCGCCCTTTTTAATACCTAAAAAGATAACGTAACCCTTTTCTATTTTAGAAATAAGTTTACTATCTACTTTAAGTTCGGCATTTAATACTCTTTGAATAACTGCTTTCATAAAAACCTTCTTAATAGATATATTAACATATCTTACGGTATTTGACAAGTTAAATGGTATAAAGTATAATAAAGAAAGATAGGAAGTTGAAAATGGAATTTTACGGAATAGAAAAATTATCACTTGTAGATTTTGACGGAAAAGTTAGCGCAACGGTTTTTACGGGGGCGTGTAATTTTTACTGTCCGTTTTGTCATAACGGTCCGCTTGTTAAGGACGTTAAATCATTAAAAACAATTTCCGAAGACGAAATTTTAACCTATCTAAAATCACGTGATAAAATTTTAGAAGGGCTTTGTATAACGGGCGGAGAACCTACTTTACATAAAGATTTAATCACCTTTATAGAAAAAGTTAAAAAATTAAATTATAAAGTTAAGTTAGACACAAACGGTTCTAACCCCGAAATGGTTAAATACTTATACGAGAATAATTTAATAGATTATTTTGCAATGGATATAAAAAACAGTAAAAACTTTTACGGAATAACCGCCGGAATTAAAGACGAATTACTTAAAAAAGTAGAAAAAACTGTAGATTTCTTTTTAGAAGGAAATGCCGATTACGAATTTAGAACTACCGTAATTAAAGAATATCACACGAAAGAAAGCATAAAAGATTTAACTTCTTGGATAAAGGGCGCAAAAAAATACGTCATACAAAAATTTAAGGATTCGGGAGAGTGCTTAGAACAAAATCTTCACGAAATAGATATTAAAACGGCTAAAGAATTTTTAGAAATTGCAAAAGAAAATATAAAAAATTCACTTCTTCGTGGATACGATTAAAAAGAAAAAGAGTTCGGAAAAACTTTCCGAACTCTTTTTTTATAAATTTAATCTTTAATTATATTCTTTATAATTAGGGTCAAAGTCTTCTAACTCTTTAACGCTGTCTAATTCTATAATTTGTTCGTCCAAAACTCTATGAACGGTTAAATCTAAAACGTTTAAGTTTTCGTTTACTATTTCGTCCCAAAATTTATTTTCATATTCGCCTTTTTTTAAATAGGCTTTATCTATTGCGTCTTTTATAATTTCGGCGTCTTCTTTTTTAAAAAATGAAACACCGCACATTTTATAAACGTTTTTGCCGATTTTACCTACTCTCGTTATTCTTCCATTTTCGTCTTGGTCAAAAACCCAATCGTCGGTAAACCCATCGTTATACTTTCCAAAATAACACGATTTATTCGGAACATAGTCGAATATACTTTTATCCGAAACAAATAAATCGGCTTCCAAAATAAAGCAGTCGTCTTTTCCTAAAATATCGCCTAATGCGTGAATAGAAGAAATATTATTTACTGAAACATATTCTTTATTTTCTATTAAACATACCTTTTGATATTTTTCGGTTAAATAATTAAACTGTTCTTTTTTATATCCTACTACAACGTAAATTTTATCTACTTTATTTTCTACGCCGTTTATTATCGTTTCTATCATAGAAACGCCTTTAACTTTAACGAGTGGTTTTGCGGTTTTTTTAGTTAAAGGTGCCATTCTCGTTCCAAGACCTGCCGCCATTAGTATTGCTATCATATTATTTCCTTCTTAAATTTCTTCAAATTGATTTATGCCGAGTTTTTTACGTTGTTTAATATAAAACAAAAATCCCAAAAGTATCCAAACGCCAAGCATAACGTAACTTTGCCAACAAAAATGTACGCCTTCTAAACCTTTAATAGGAACTAATTGCAAAACTATAAAGCAAATGGAAAAAGCCGAGCCGAGTATTGCAAAAATCTTTAGTAAAAGACTCCCGTCTTTATCACGTTTTAAGGTTGTTAGCGTAGATAAACAAGTAAATAAATATCCTATAGATGCGCCTATTGCACTCATATCAACAAACCAACCGAGCGCTTCTCTTCCTAAAATAGGACCTACAAGCGAAACTATAATGCAGAATATCATTGCGTTTTTAGGCGTGCCGTATTTAGCGTCTATTTTACCGAACGTTTTTGGTAAATATCCTTCTTTAGCCATAGAATACATAAGCCTAGAAGACGCAAGATAAAATCCCATAATTCCCGAAAGCACCGCAGAAGAAACGCCAACACCTACCAAAACTTTACCAAACGTGCCGAGCATTTTATAAGAAGCGGTAAGTAAAAGCCACGGCGTACCTTCGGCGTTGACTATAAGTTCCGGCCAATTTTCTAAAACCGCCGCCGTTATCGTGTTGTTAGAAACATATACAAAACAACCGAAAATTATAGCGATAATCATTATAAATATTACTTTTTTATAAGAGAACTTAAATTCTTCGGAAGCCTGCGGAATAGCGTCAAACCCAACGAACGCCCACGGTGCAATAGCAAATGTTGCAAGTATTGCACTAATTACAGATTGATTATTAAATTCGTCTTTATAAGCCCCAAATTCTATTGCACTTGCCTTATCAAATCCCCATAAAGGATTTAAATGTTCCAATTTAGAATACGGGCTACATAAACTTGCGATAAACAGCGTAAAAACGGATAATATAAGTAAGCACGCTAAAACAGTTTGAATAAACCCTGCCTTTTTAACGCCCAAAATATTAAGCACTCCAAAAAGTATCAAAATAAAAAACGCTAAAAGTATTTCGCCAAGATATACTTCAAAGCCTGCAATAGTATAAGAAAATCCGAATTTTAACACGTCGCCGAATATTCCGTCTACTATAAGTCCTATAGCTGTTGAATTCATAGGTACGTTAGTTAAATAAGCGGCGACTAAAAACCAACCGCAAATAAAAGCGGGAATTTTGCCGTAACTTTCTTTAGTGAACGTAAACTCTCCGCCCGCTTTTGGATACTTTGGCACCATATACGCATACGAAAAGGCTATTATTATCATTACCAAAGCGCCCATAACCATAGCGATTAACGTTCCCATAACACCGGAGTTTGGCAAAAACTTCTTTCCGGGGTTAATAAACGAGCCCCAACCTATTATACAACCGAATGCAATCGCCCAAACGTTAATCGGCTTTAATTGTTTTTTTAATCCTAATTGTTTTTCCATTTTTCACCTATACGTCGTAACTAGAATCTATCTTTTTTAATTCGTTAAAAGTATCTATTTCTATTACGTCGTTATCTTTACATTCTTTTATTTCTACTTGATATTTGTTTTTAAAAACACTTAACGGTACTTGTTCCCAAAAATATTCCTTACCACCCGGCATAGAAAACACTTCTTCTAAATCAAGCGATAATTTCTTTCCGTCTTCATTGTTCCAATAAGATATACCTATCATTTGCCAACTAAAAAAACCACCTAGTTTTTCTTCTACTATCTTATTGTCTTTTACCGTAAAACACCAGTCGTCCGTTCTGTCTTTTTTAACAGCCAAAAAATCAGACGTGTAATGATATTTTTTTAAAATATCTGGAGTATTTATTATTAAGTCCGATTCAAAAACATATGCGTTAGAAAATAAATATCTCGCACACATGGCAGAAGAAATATTGTTCGATTCGTTATATAAAGGATTTTCTAAAAACTTAACGAAAGGATATTTATATAAAAGTTGATCAAACTGCTCTGATAAATATCCACGTACTACGTAAATTTCTTCTATGCCTAAACTTAATACCTTGTCTATTAACCCGTCTATTATTCTAACGTTGTTTACCTTTATCATGGGCTTTGGCGTGTTTAAAGTTATAGGAACAAGCCTTGCACCAAACCCCGCCGCCAAAAATATTGCCCTTTTTACTCTGTATCCTTCTAAACTGTCTAAACCACGGTTGGTAATACTCCCGTTAGAAATTAAATCTAAATCCGTTAACTCTTTTATAGTTTTATTTATTAAACCGAGTGAAAAACCGCAATGTTTTTGCAATTCCCTTTGCGTTAATTTTTGAACGCTCGTTGCAAGCGCCTCTAAAACAGCAAACTGATTTCTGGTTAATACCATATTTTCTCCTAATACCTTTTAATAATATCATATTTATAATATTTTGTAAATCGATTTTGTTCATTTTTACATAAAAAAATATAAAAAATGAACGTGTTTTTTAATAAAAACTAAAAAATAAAGCAGTATTTGTTCATATATACGTTTACTTTTTTCAGAAAAGAAATAAAAATTTTAAAAAAATTCGCATTTTTTACATAAAATTAATATTATTTTTAAAAATCCTATTGATTAATCCAAAAACGTGTGTTATAATTCAATTATAAAAAATAAAAAAAGGAGAAACTTATGAAAAAATTTTTAACAAGTTTAGCGTTGACAACAATGTTAGTTTGTTGCTTAATGATGTTTGCTTGCGGTGGCAATGCAGACGTAACGGGCACTTACAAGTTTGAGTCAATTAAAGGCGAAATGGGTGGCGTTATAGTAGACGCAAAAGTCGGAGACACTATTATGGGCGGAATGGAACTTACCAAAGACTTTATGACTCTTACGATAAAAGACGATAATACTGCTACTTTTGTAAGCCAAGGCGATGAACAAACCGGAACTTGGGAACAAAAAGACGGTAAAATAATTATTACAATAGAAGAAGAAGCTATTGAATTTACTAAAGACGGCAACAAATTAGTAGTTGAAGAAGCCGGCATGAAAGTTACTCTTAGTAAGTAATTAAACGTAAAAAATAAAAACGAGTTGAATTAATTTTTCAACTCGTTTTTTATTTTTTGTCAAAAATTATTCATCTAAACTTTCGATATAAAGTGAAGCGTTAGTAGCGGCAATAGCACCGTCTGCAACGGCGGTTGCAACCTGTCTTATTGCCTTTGTTCTGCAATCGCCCGCAACGAATAAGCCTTCTGTTTTTGTTTTACAAGACTCGTCTGCAACAATATAGCCGTTTTGGTCTAAATCAACGAGCGGTAAAAACGCTTTGTTATCGGGAACTTGACCAATAGCTACGAAAACCGCAGGTATTTCGTGCGTTTTTATGTTTCCGTCTGCATCTTTATATTCTATTGCTTTAAGTTCGGTTTCGCCGATAAAATCCGTTACGCTAGTGTTTGGTCTAACCTCGATATTATCTTTACTCTTTAACGCCTTAACCAGCAATTTATCTCCGAAAAATTTATCAAAAAGCGTATACATGTAAACTTTTTTACAGTAAGAAGAAAGAAGTAATGCGTACTGAAGTGCCGTGTTTGCGTCGCCGATTACAACAACTTCTTTGCCTTTATAAAAAGCGCCGTCGCAAATAGCACAATAGTAAACGCCTTTTCCAACTAAATCTTCTCTATCGCTTTTTGTTCTTAACTTTTTATGTTTAACGCCCGTTGCTATTATTACCGACTTAGATTCGTATTCCTTATATTCGGTTTTAACCTTAAATGTTTTATCTTTTTTAATTTCTACAACTTTTTCTATTTCAAACTCTGCACCAAGAGAAGTTACTTGTTCAAATAAATTATCAGCAAACTCTTCACCGCTTATTTGTTTAATAGAAGGAAAGTTTTCGAGTTTAGGAGAAGTAGCAATTTGCCCGCCTAAACTTTCGCTTTCTAATAGCAAAACGCTTCTTCCGTTACGGAGAGCGTAAAGCGCAGAGGTCATTCCTGCCGCACCTGCGCCTATTACAATTAAATCGTACATTAGTTTTTACTCTCTATATATTTTCTTATTTCGCTTGCATTATCGTAAGCGTCGTACCCGTTGCCGTTAGGAACTAAAAGTGTGGGTGCTTTTTTAATTCCGAATTTAATAGTAGTTTCTTTATCTTCTTCGGCATTAATTACACTATACTTTATTCCTGCTTTATCGAGCATCATTTTAGACGTTTTACAATTCGGGCAACCCGTTCTCGTAAACAAAACGGGACCGTCTATTGAAATAACGTTTTCCGGTTTTTTATCTTCACAACACTCGCATTTTTCTTTTTTGACGAATTTAGAATTGTCTATATCGTAAACTTTACGCATAGAGAATTCTTTACGTTTACCGTCGTTCCAGTTTTGAACGGGACGATAGTAACCTGTTATACGGCTATAAACTTCGGTAGTTCTTCCGCAAACGGGGCAAGTATATACTTCGCCTGCTATATATCCGTGGTCTGCACAAACGGAATAGGTCGGCGACATTGTGTAATAAGGCAATTTATAGTTTTCTGCAATTTTTCTGACTAACGTTGCGGCAGCCTTCCAATCGGGAAGTTTTTGACCTAAAAAGGCGTGGAAAACAGTTCCCGAAGTATATAACGTTTGCAATTCGTCTTGAATATCTAAAGCCGAGAAAATATCTTCGGTATAGCCTACAGGTAAGTGCGAACTGTTAGTGTAATACGGAGTATCGTCGTTATCAGACGCTGTTATTATTTGCGGATATTTTTTCTTGTCGTGTTTTGCCAAACGGAAAGAAGTAGATTCCGCAGGCGTTGCTTCTAGGTTATAAAGATCACCGTACATTTCTTGATAGTCGGAAAGTTTATTTCTCATAAAATTCAATACGTCTTTGGTGAATTCTTGTGCTTCTGCGTTAGTTAAATCTTTACCTATCCAGTTAGCGTTAAGGCATGCTTCGTTCATACCTACAAGACCAATCGTTGAGAAGTGGTTATTAAACGTTCCTAAATATCTCTTTGTATAAGGATATAAGCCCGCTTCTAAAAGTTTACCGATGGTTTCTCTTTTTACCTTTAAAGATCTTGCGGAAATATCCATCATCTTCGTTAATCTTTCGTAAAATTCCTCTTTGGTTTTAGAAAGATATGCTATTCTCGGCATATTAATAGTTACAACACCTATTGAACCCGTACTTTCACCCGAGCCGAAAAATCCGCCCGATTTTTTACGTAATTCCCTTAAGTCTAAACGTAATCTACAACACATAGAACGTACGTCCGAAGGCTCCATATCCGAGTTAATGTAGTTAGAAAAATACGGAGTGCCGTATTTTGAAGTCATTTCAAAAAGTAATTTATTATTTTCCGTCTCGGACCAGTCGAAATTAGAAGTAATAGAATAGGTCGGAATAGGATATTGAAATCCCCTACCGTTAGCGTCACCTTCTATCATAATTTCGATAAAGGCCTTGTTTACCATATCCATTTCTTTCTTACAGTCTTTGTACTTAAAGTCCATTTCCTTTCCGCCTACTATTGCGTTCATTTCGGCTAAGTCGTTAGGAACAGTCCAGTCTAAAGTGATATTTGTAAACGGTGCTTGCGTACCCCAACGAGAAGGAGTATTAACGCCGTAAATAAATGATTGAATACATTGTTTTACTTCTTTATAAGAAAGGTTATCAACCTTAACGAACGGTGCTAAATACGTATCGAACGAAGAAAAGGCTTGTGCTCCTGCCCATTCGTTTTGCATTATGCCTAAAAAGTTTACCATTTGATTGCATAAAGTTGATAAATGACCCGCAGGAGAAGAAGTGATTTTGCCGGGAACACCGCCTAATCCTTCTTTAATTAATTGTTTTAACGACCAACCTGCACAGTAACCCGTTAACATAGATAAATCGTGAATATGAATATCGGCGTCCCTATGCGCTTGACCTATTTCTTGATCGTATATTTCAGATAACCAGTAGTTTGCGGTAACCGCACCCGAGTTAGAAAGAATTAAACCGCCTACAGAATAAGTTACGGTCGAATTTTCTTTAACACGCCAGTCGGAAACTTTTAAATAGTCGTCTACTATTTTTTTGTAATCTACAAGAGTTTCTTCCGCCCTACGAACGTTTTCGTGTTGCTTACGATATAAAATGTAACTTTTAGCGATATCCGTATAGCCTGCTTGAATTAAAACTACTTCGGCACTGTCTTGAATATCTTCAACGGTTACAACGTTATCTTTAATCTTTTTAGCAAAATCCGCAGAAACCCTTAAAGCAAGCATATTTAATATGTCCGCAGTATAATCAACACCTTTTGCATTAAATGCCTTACTTAACGCCGTTGTGATTTTGGATATATCAAAATCTACAAGTTTTCCGTCTCTCTTTTTTACCTGAAACATAATTTTTCCTCCTAAGTTCAATAGTTCGTGAACATTTTTAATATACCATAGGATATTTCTTTTGTCAATAGATTATAACAATATTTTGTGAAATTTTTTTAATAAAACACAATATATAGTGTTTTGGTTAAAAAAAACGTCTTTTTGCAAAAAAACAAAAAGACGCTTAATTTATATTGTTTAATTACATATCTAATAATCTTGTAATTTCACCTTTTGTAACGAAAAAGAAAATATCTAGAATCCAAATAATATTGAAACCCAAGAAAATTCTAACTAACGTTGCAACTATTTTACCTTCTTTAAAACGGGTTAAAATACCCAAAATCCAAGAAGTAAAAGGAATAATACAAAGTATTAAGCTAACTAAACTGTCTAAACCGAAATAATCTTTATTTGATGACATAAATCCCTCCAAAGCAGTAAAAATTTTTTACAAACTGCTATCATTATTTATTATACAACAAAAAAACGATAATGTATATATATTTTAGCAAAAAATATATAAAAAAATTTTATAAGATTTAGTTAAATTAACTTGCAATTATTTTTAAAATATATTAAAATAGCATAAGACTCACTTGGAGAGGTGTCAGAGTGGTCTAATGTGCCCGCTTGGAAAGCGAGTATAGTGAAAGCTATCGGAGGTTCGAATCCTCTC
>JAZUKR010000013.1:0-2428 GCA_045643385.1 Christensenellaceae bacterium
CGAAATCTTTTATTTTTTTATCATTACAAAGATAAGGTGCTTTTACAATAATTTCACCCTCTCTTGTAATCGTTAACGATATTGTTTTTCTAAAACTTTTTATTACTTTGATATTATACATATATTATAAAAGGCTCAAAAAATTGAGCCTTATTTTATTATTTCGTTATACCCGTTTTATCTTTTTGAATAACGTCGTGCGCACCGCCTTCTACTATAGAAGTTGCCGAAACTAAAGTTAAATTTGCTTTTTCTTGCAATTCACGAATAGTTAACGCACCACAGTTACACATTGTTGATTTTACTTTTTGAAGCGTCATATTAACGTTATCTTTAAGGGATCCTGCATAAGGAACGTAAGAATCAACTCCTTCTTCAAAAGAAAGTTTTTTATCTCCGCCAAGGTCGTACCTTTGCCAATTTCTTGCTCTAGCAGAACCTTCTCCCCAATATTCTTTATAATAAGTTCCGCCGATACTTACTTTATTAGTAGGACTTTCGTCAAACCTTGCAAAATATCTTCCTAGCATAACGAAGTCAGCACCCATTGCAAGGGCTAATGTTATATGATGGTCATAAACTATACCACCGTCCGAGCAAACGGGAACGTAAATGCCGGTTTCTTTAAAGTAACGGTCTCTTTCTGCACAAACTTCTATTAATGCGGTTGCCTGTCCCCTACCTATACCTTTTGTTTCTCTCGTAATACATATAGAGCCACCGCCTATACCTACTTTAACAAAATCAGCACCGCAGTCTGCCAAAAACCTAAATCCTTCGGCACTAACAACGTTGCCTGCGCCGACTTTTACACTATCGCCGTATTTTTCTCTTATCCAAGCAATAGTAAATTTTTGCCAATCAGAAAAACCTTCAGATGAGTCTATACACAAAACGTCTGCGCCCGCATCTAATAGTGCAGGAACACGCTCTTTATAATCTCTTGTATTAATACCTGCGCCTATAATGTATCTTTTAGAAGTGTCTAAAAGTTCGTTAGGGTTTTGTTTATGAGAATCGTAATCTTTTCTGAAAACTAAATATAAAAGTTTTCCTTCGTTTGAAATTATAGGAAGCGAGTTTAATTTATTATCCCAAATAATATCGTTTGCTTCTTTTAAAGTAGTGCCTTCTTTGGCATAAATTAATTTAGAAAACGGAGTCATAAATTCTTCTACTTTAGTATCTAAAGACATTCTGCTAACTCTGTAATCTCTGCTTGTTACAATACCTAAAAGTTTTCCGTCCGCAGTTCCGTCGCTTGTTACGGCAACGGTAGAATGCCCCGTTCTCTCTTTTAGTTCTAAAATATCGTTTAATGTATCCGAAGGCTTTACGTTGGAATCACTTTTAACAAATCCTGCCTTACTGTTTTTTGCTTTCTTTACCATTTCGGCTTCCGACTCTATAGTCTGCGAGCCGTATATGAAAGACACACCACCTTCGGTTGCAAGAGCAACGGCAAGTTTATCACCCGATACCGATTGCATAATTGCAGAGACCATAGGAATATTCATCATAATACTAGGTTCACTGCCTTTTTTATATTTAACAAGCGGTGTTTTTAGTGATACGTTTTGCGGGATACACTTATCCGAAGAATAACCCGGAATTAACAAATACTCATTAAAAGTATGCGACGGCTCATTAATAAACTTTGCCATAATTTTACTCCTTAAAATTATATTTTTAGTATTCTATCACAATAAAATATAAGTGTCAATGATTTACAATGTAATTATATATTATTTTAATCTGTGCTACAATAAAATTTCCATAATTAACAAAAAATGGTTATTATAATGCTATATTTATTCATTGTAGCATACTAATGTATTTATAAAACATATATTTTTATTCTTGACTTGAATTCGTTGTTATGATAAAATTAAAAAAATACAAAGGAAAAACGATGAATTACAAATATTTTGCCGCATTAATTTTCGTTACGCAAACCGAATCTAATGCCATTATGCGTATGTATAAATGGAAAACAAAAAAATACAAAAACGATGATCAGCAATATTACGAGACATCGTTAAATATTAACGGTAAACAGTTAAAACTTATAGCCGCCCGCCAAGACGAAATGGGTATGACGTCTGCCGCAACGCTTTCTATGAAACTCATACAACACACACGCCCAAAATATTTAATCATGCCGGGAATTGCCGCAGGAACAAACGATGAAAAATCAAGTAACCAAATGTATGGCGACGTTATTCTGGCAGATAGTGTATGGAATTATTCAAACGGCAAGTACGTTTCCCCTGACCAAGCGGAAATTATTTTCGGCGAAATAGGATTTATTCCACGCCCTACGTTAATAAATATAGATAAATCGTTAATTCCAATATTCGAAAAAGCAATCAGTTGCGCTCAAAACGAGTGCTACGTTCATATCGGTCCGCTTGCAAGCGGGTCAACG
>JAZUKR010000014.1:0-6214 GCA_045643385.1 Christensenellaceae bacterium
AAAAAATGAAAATTTTTAACAAAATTCTTTTTCAAATTGCTTTTCCCTTGCAAAATTCAATAAAAAAGTGTAAAATATTAACAGTTTTTATTTTAAGAGGTTAAAGATTTGAAAGATAGATTACAAACGATTAAAGAGTACATTGATAAAAAAGGCAAAGTAACTTTTCACGAATTAGAAAATGCTTTTAAAGACGTTTCTTCTATGACTTTAAGAAGAGATTTGGTAAGGCTTGAAGAAGAAGACGCAATAATAAAAATTTCAGGCGGGGCAATATCTGTCGACAGCGTGTTAAAAGCAAAAGAAAAAGACTTTTCCGAACGTATTAATTACAATATAGCGGAAAAATTAGAAATAGCCGAAAAAACTGTTAAAATAGTAGATTCTAAAAGTTGTATTTTTATAGACGGCGGTTCGACTACGACTTATTTTGCAAGAGCCTTGCCCGACGATAATTATTATATAATAACGAACGCAATAGTAATAGCCGAAACTATACTTAGAAAAGACAAACCGACCGTTGCCCTTTTAGGCGGAGACGTTAAAAAGAACAACTTTATAACGGTAGGCAAATCTTGTGCAGACTTTATTAACGAATTAAATATTCAAACTGCCGTTATGACGGCTACGGGTTTTATTAAAGAAACGGGTGCATTTACGTGCGGAAGCCAATCGGAAGCCGAAGTAAAAAGGCAAGTAATTAAAAAAGCAAACAAGGTAATAATGCTTTTAGACAGTTCAAAAGTAAATAAAAGCACGCCGTACACATTTTCTTATATAAAAGACATAAATTGTATGGTCGTTGATAATCACTTTCCAAAAGAATTAAAAACAGAAATAGAAAATAACGGCATTACGGTTTATTAATACGTATTTACTTGATAAACCGCTTATTAAATGGTATTATTAATATAAGGAATTTGTATGTTTAAGCGTTTAAGAAAAGATATAGCCATAGCAAAAAAATACGACCCTGCAGCAAGAAACAAATTAGAAATTTTCTTAACTTATTCAGGTGTTAAAGCCTTATCTTGGCATAGGGTTGCTAATTTCTTTTACAGAATACACTTTAAACTTTTAGCAAGAATATTAAGTCAATACGCTAAGTGGTTAACGGGTATAGAAATTCACCCTGCGGCAAAAATAGCGGGCGGAGTTTTTATCGACCACGGTGCAGGCGTCGTTATAGGTGAAACGGCGGAAATAGAAGAAGACGTTATTATCTATCAAGGCGTAACTCTCGGCGGAACGGGTAAAGAACACGGCAAACGTCACCCGACGGTAAAAAAAGGCGCAATAATTTCTGCAGGCGCTAAAATTTTAGGCGGTTTCACGGTTGGCGAAAACGCTAAAATAGGCGCAGGTGCAGTCGTATTAAAAGAAGTGCCTTCGGGTGCAACCGTTGTTGGCGTTCCCGGTAAAATCGTTAGAATTAACGGTGAAAAATTAAAAGATTTAGAGCAAGAAAAGGTAGACCCCTTACAAGAAGAGATTTGCCATTTAAGAGAAAAAGTTTTCGAACTCGAAGAACAGATTAAAAAAATATCTAATAAATAGGTCGATAAATGAAAATTTACAATACTTTAACAGGCAAAAAACAAGAATTTATTCCTTTAGAAGAAGGAAAAGTAAAAATGTACGCTTGCGGTATAACCGTTTCGGGCGAAGCACATATAGGGCACGCCTATCAAGCGCTTATTTACGATATAATCAGAAAATATTTAACTAAAGCGGGTTACAAAGTAACTTACGCAAGAAACTATACGGACGTTGACGACAAAATAATTATTAAATCAAACGAAACGGGAATCCCTGCCGATATTTACGCAAAAAATATGATTAAAGTCATAGATAAAGAAATGGAAAGGTTAAAAGTTGGCGAACCCGATTTGTGGCTTAAAGCAACCGAGTGTATAGACGATATTATAATATTTGTAGACACACTTATTAAAAAAGGTTATGCTTACCCCACGGAACGTGGCGACGTATATTTTTCGGTAGACAGTTTCCCTTCTTACGGCAAGTTATCTCATAGAAATTTAGAAGACGCTAAAAACGGCGTCAGAATAGATAACGAAGAAAACAAAAAAAATCCGCTTGACTTTGCGCTTTGGAAATCGGCAAAAGAAAACGAACCGTTTTGGCAATCGCCTTGGGGAAAAGGTCGCCCCGGCTGGCACATAGAATGTTCTACTATGAATAAAAAAGCCTTTGGTGACAGAATAGATATCCACGGTGGCGGAAGAGATTTAATATTCCCGCACCATGAAAACGAAATAGCGCAATCCGAAGCCTTAACGGGTAAGCCGTTTGCAAATTACTGGATTCATAACGGACTTATCAAAGTAAACGGTCAAAAAATGAGTAAATCTTTAAATAACAGTTTATTCTTAAAGGATTTACTCGACGAATTTTCCGAAGAAACTATTAAATTTGCTCTTCTTCAAACAAATTACAGGGGCGATATAAATATTACGGATAATTTATTCAAAGAAGCCGAAAAACACCTTTTGGATTTTTATAAATTATTCTCTTTGGCAGAAGATAAAAATATAAAGTTAGACGGCGAAAATAAAGTTATAGACGATGAATTTAACGCTTGTATGGACGACGATTTTAACACGGCGCTTGCCATAAGCAATCTATACGGATATTTTAAATCTATTAAAAATAAATTAAATTCAAACGACGCTTCGGTTGGAAATGATTTAAATCAAATTAAAAATACTTATTCTTTATTAGGATTATTTGAAACTGACCCCAAAGCGTTTATTTCTAAATACGAAAAAACAGTTGAAATTCCTAAAGAAATTTTAGAATTAGCAGAAAAAATGCAAAACGCAAGACTAGTTAAAGACTACGCCTTGGCAGATTCTTTAAGAGCGGAAATAGGCGATAAAGGATACACCGTTCAAATAACTAAAGACAGCGTTTCGGTAAATAAAAAACAATGAAAGACGTTTTGATTACAGTTGTAAAAAAAGTAGAGCATAAAGACTTAATGAAAAAATACGAAAATCCCATTTTGCACGCTTGCGAACTAAAAGTCGGACAAACTTTTATTTCTAAAAACGGAGAAATGCCTAAAGGTTTTTGTTTAAGTGCGTGGCAAAGTGTAGGTCCGTTTGTGTTTGCACTTTCTAACGGCGCAACAGACTTTTACGACGGTTGGATGAAAAACAAAAATTCAGCAATGATTTCTTGCAACGACGGATTTCGCCCTGTAAGTTTTTATATTGAAAGTTTATAAAGGAAAAAATTATGATTACTTCAAAAGAATTACGTGAAAAATGGATAAAATTTTATGAAAGTAAAGGGCATCTTAATATCGGTGCCGTTTCTTTAATAGGCGACGGAACAACGGGCGTTATGTTTAACGTTGCAGGCATGCAACCGTTAATGCCCTATTTATTAGGAAAACCTCACCCCTCCGGCAAAACAAGACTTTGCAACGTTCAAGGTTGCGTTAGAACTGTAGATATTGATTCCGTTGGCGATGCAACGCACTTCACTTTTTTCGAAATGATGGGCAACTGGTCGCTTGGCGATTACTTTAAAAAAGAAAAAACCGCTTGGACTTTTGAACTTTTAACAAAAGTTTTCGGTTTTGATAAAGATAAAATTTGCTCCACCGTTTTTGAAGGAAACGAAGAGGTCGAAAAAGACGACGAAACAGCAGAACTTTTATTAAGTCTTGGAATAAAGAAAGAAAATATTTTTTATCTCCCGAAAAGCGATAACTGGTGGGAATTAGAAGGAACCGTAGGCACTCCTTGCGGACCTGATAACGAGTGGTTTTATCCTCGTGAAGACGGAAAAGATTCTTCTGACTTTTTAACTTCTAAAAGATACGTTGAAATAGGTAACGACGTTTATATGCAATATAAAAAACTCGACGGTGGAAAATACGAGCCTTTAAAAAACGGCAACGTAGATACGGGCTTTGGTCTTGACAGATTGCTTTTGTTTTTAAACGGATTAGACGACGGCTATAAAACAGATTTATTTATAGATTCCATTAAATATTTGGAAGGTTTATCTAATAAATCTTACGATAAAGACGAAGACGCTAAAAAGTCAATGAGAATTATAGCGGACCACGTTAGGACTTCGGTTATGCTTATAGGCGACGTTAACGGAATACTTCCTTCTAACACGGGAGCGGGCTATATTTTAAGAAGACTTTTAAGAAGAGCCGTTAGATACTGTAAAAATTTAGAAGTAGACCCGTCTACCGCAATGAAAGGCGTAAGTAAAATTTTTATAGAAAAAATTTACGATACCGCTTATCCCTTACTTATTGAAAAAGAAAATTATATTTTAGACGAAATCGATAAAGAAATTAAAAAATTCGAATCGGCATTATCCGCCGGTATGAAAGAATTTGATAAATGTATTACGGGCCTAATCAGAAAAAATCAATTTATGTCTGAAAAAGACCCTAACTACGTTAAAGAAACTTTAATTTCCGGAAAACAAGCGTTTAGATTATACGATACGTTCGGTTTTCCACTTGAATTAACGATAGAACTTGCAAGTGAAAAAGGATTCAGCGTAGACGAAGTCGGCTTTAACGAAGCGTTTAAACTTCACCAAGAAATAAGTAAAGATAGTTCGCAGTCTGCTAAAGGCGGTTTGACCGAAAGAAACGAAATAACTATTAAATATCACACGGCAACTCATATTATGCTTGCAGGACTACGTAAAATGTTCGGTGATTCTACCGTTCAAAAAGGCTCTAATATAACCGAAGAAAGATTAAGATTCGACTTTAATTTAGATCATAAGATGACCGAAGAAGAAATAAAAACTCTTCAAGATTTCGTTAACGACGCAATAAAAAATAAAATAGACGTAGTAAGAGAAGAAATACCTTATAAAAAAGCAATAGAAAGCGGTGCTTACGGCGTATTTCATGCCGATAGCGAAGACCAAATAGTTTCCGTTTACACAATAGGTAACGTAGATAAACAAATTTGCGGTGGCCCACACGTTAAAAACACTAGCGAACTCGGAACTTTTGAAATAACAAAAGAAGAATCTTCCGCTTCGGGCATTAGAAGAATTAAGGCAATATTAAAGTAATATTTTAGGGGCGAAAAATTTTCGCCCCAAAGTTTATTTTTTATTTATTTTGCCTATATTGATTTGACAAATATTATATAATGTTATAGAATAATTAAGCCGTTAAAAAACGGCAAAAAAATAAGCGCCATTAGCGCAACTGAAACGGAAAGCACGTCTTTTTTGTCCGTCTTCCGTATTTCCTTCGCTTCGGGCACAGAGCTATGCTCTATCCAAACGAAGTAACAAAAAAATAAATTAACAACTTAATCAAAATGTTTATATAAGCGCCATTAGCGCAACTGGATAGAGCGTTGGTCTACGGAACCAAAGGCTAGAGGTTCAAATCCCCTATGGCGCGCCAATTAAAAAGGCATCAGTAATTGATGTCTTTTTTTATTATAACGATAAATACATCATAGGGGATTTGAATAGAGCGTTAAAAAAATATGCGTTGCTCCGCATATTTTTAGCGATTGACCGAAGTCTTTTGGAAAGCATATTTTAGTGAACGTGTTATTTGCTTTACAAAAGACAAGAAAAAATCCCCTATGGCGCGCCAATTAAAAAGGCATCAGTAATTGATGTCTTTTTTTATTATAACGATAAATACATCATAGGGGATTTGAATTAATTTAATTAATAAAGATTTATTAAAATTTTATCTTTATATTGATATTTAATAAAAACAATAGTATAATATAATTATAAAATCTAAAGAAAAGGACTAAATAATGGAAACTATAACTAAAAAGTTTGATACAAAAGTTCAATATTTAAAATATAAAGTATTACGAGAAGTTGCAAAAAACGCTTGGAACGGCACGCTAACGGAATCTATAATAGAAATTCCAAAAATCATAATACATAAAAACATTCCTACAATGAGATGTTGTATTTATAAAGAACGTGCCATAATAGGCGAGCGTGTAAACTTAGCGGTGGAAAAAGACGATAAAAATTCTAACGTTATAAGAGTAATTGATATTGCTTGCGACGAATGTCCTATGGGTGGATATCAAGTAACGAATATTTGTAGGGGTTGTTTAGCACACAGGTGTAAAGACGCTTGCAAAAGAGACGCAATAACGTTTGATAATAATCACGTTGCACATATTGATAAAACGCTTTGAAGTCGGAGGCCAAGCGG
>JAZUKR010000015.1:0-5950 GCA_045643385.1 Christensenellaceae bacterium
ATGATGTGAACCCAAAAGTTTAGACAAAAAATTAAATTAAATTATTTGAGATTGAGTTCGGTATTTTACCGGACTCATTTTCAATTTAAGAGATATTCTCTCATTGTTGTAGTAATAAATATATTCTTCTAATGCTTTGATGAAAGCGTTAACGCTTTCAAATTTTTCACCAAAAAACATTTCCGTTTTAAGTCTTCCGAAAAAGTTTTCCATTATACTGTTATCTAAACAGTTTCCTTTTCTTGACATACTTTGCGTAACATTATGTTCTTTGAGTAATCTTTGATATGCTTTTTGTTGATATTGCCAACCCTGGTCAGAGTGTAGTATCGGTCTTGCCGTATCAGGTAATATATGAAATAGTTTATCTAACATATCTCTCGTTTGATAAAAGTTAGGACTTAATGATATTGAATATGATAATATTTCTCTATTATACATATCTAATATCGGTGATAGATAAACTTTTGTATCACACACATTAAACTCTGTTACATCAGTAGTAAGTTTTTCATAAGGTTTACTTGCAATAAAGTCTCTTTTAAGTATATTTGGAGCAATTTTACCAACTTCGCCTTTGTATGACTTATACTTGTTTTTCTTTTGTTTTCCCTGAATATTAAGCGTTTTCATTAGTTTTAACACTGTTTTGTGATTAATTATGTAGCCTTTATCCTTTAATACACTTAATATCCTACGATAACCGTATCTACCTTTATTGTTATTAAATATTTCTAATATCTCTTGTTTTTCTAACACGTATTTATCTTTTTGCTTAATGTAATAGTAATAACTACTTCTTGGTATATTAGAAAACTTTAACAATTCTTTTAGCGGATACTTTTGCCTTAATTCAAAAACTACTAATGCTTTTTGTTTTTCTCTTGTTCTTCCGCAAGAATTAAGGCTTGTAATTTTTTTAAGAATTCATTTTCCATACGAAGTCTTTGATTTTCTGCAATCAAATCTTCTTTCACTTTCTTATCTAATTTTGGCGGTCTTCCACGTTTCTTGCTTGTTAAACTTGGCCTACCACGATTATCTTTTTCCAAACCTTCAAACCCTTCTTCTAAATATTTGCGTTCCCATTCGGCAATAATACAAGGTTGTACATTATATTTTCTTGCCGTCTCTCGTTGTCCTAAATAATTTTCTCGCATATCTAGTATAACATTAAGTTTGAACTCTGGCGAGTATTTTTTAAATACTTGCCCTTTTTTTGCCATAAAAAATGCACCTCCAAAAGTGTCTAACTTTTGGGGTGCACTTCAACAAGGTGATTTTTTATGTTATTTTTCAATTACTTAAATAAATTAATAATAGAATTAATTACCATTTCACGCAAAACGTCGTAGTCTATATATTCGTGTTTATCAAAAACGTATTCGTGTGCAAAGGATTGCAAAATGTCCATAGATAAGTGTATTTTTTCGAGTAGATTAGTTGTTTCTACGTTAAGATTTTTAAACTTTTCGGATATTTTTATAGAAATATTATCTTCAAGTGCTATAAATTCCGCACCGACCGCTTCATCGCTCGAAGATAACGAGTGAAGCGCTTCGTGAATTTTTCTGTTCTTTTTATGAGTTTTAATCGTATAATCTAAAACTTTAGGTATTAACTCGTTAAAATCTAAAGGGCATTTTAGCGTGTCCATTATTTTTAATAACGGCTCGAAAACTTCTGTAATATAAACCTCTAAAACGGATATTAATATATCTCGTTTATCTTGAAAATAGCCGTAAACTATTCCCGTGGAAACGCCTGCTTTTTTTGCGATTTCCGCAGTATTCGTTCCGTAATACCCAACTTCAGAAAACAATTCATACCCGGCGTTTATTATTTTGTTTTTCTTTTCTATAGAGCGAAGTTGCCTTGGCTCTCTAACACTTTTTTCCATATTTTTATTTTATTACATTTAATATAAAAAATCAACGTTTTATTTTGAAAATCTGAAAAAAGTTTCATATTTTAGTTGACATGGCATATTTATTAGTGATAATATATATTCGGTAAATATGAAATTAGTTTCATATTTTTGGAGTTCTATGATAAAAACACTTAATAATTTTTCTATAGGTGAAAAGGGAATTGTCGTCAACGTTACGGGCGAAAGAAAAATAAGAAGAAGATTGTACGATATGGGCATAACAAACGGTGCGGAAATTTATTTGAGAAAGAAAGCACCGCTTGGCGATCCTATAGAAGTTTTTGTTAGAAGTTACGAATTGTCTTTAAGGAATACCGAGGCTTCTTGCGTTAGTTTGGAGGTAGATTAATGTTAAGATTTGCGCTTGCGGGCAATCCGAATTCCGGAAAGACAACGCTTTTTAACGGCTTAACTGGGTCTTCTGCACACGTTGGGAATTGGCCGGGGGTTACCGTTGATAAAAGAGAGGGGATTTACCGAAAGGGTGTTGAACCTGTTGCTATAGTAGATCTTCCCGGCATATATTCTCTTTCGCCCTATACGCCCGAAGAAGTAATTGCAAGAAATTATATTTTAGACGAAAAACCCGATTGCGTAATAAACATTATAGACGCAACGAATTTAGAGCGTAATTTATATTTAACAACGCAAATAATGGAAATAGACGTTCCTATGATTATCGCCTTAAATATGATGGATACAGTAGAAAAGCGTGGGGACTATATAGACGTAAAAGAACTTGAAAAAAGATTAAATTTACCAGTTGTTAAAATTTCCGCACTAAAAGGCACGGGACTAGATAAACTTATGGAAAGGGCTTACGAGGCTCAAAAAAATAAGAGGAAAGGCGTAACGCTTTTAGAAGAGACAGGATTAAAGCATTTAATAAGCGATATTAAAATTGCGTTAGACGGGCAAGGGGTAGTAAATCCGCTTTTCCACGCAATTAAACTTGCCGAACTCGACGAAATAGAAGTCTTAATGCATAAAGACACGGTAAATATGGTCGAAGAGTTTAAAAAACAGTATTCTAATCCTTTATTTTTAGACGATTACGAAGCGCTTATTGCAGACGGAAGATATAAATACATAACAAAATATTTTTCACCGACGTTAGTTAGAAAAAACCCAAATAAACTCGTTATAACGGAATCTGATAAAGCAGATAAGATTTTAACGCATAAAATTTGGGGGATTCCCATTTTTATCGGAGTTTTATTTTTGATATTCCATTTAACTTTTTCTGACAACTTCTTGTTTTTAGGCTCTATATTTAAGTTGCCTTCGTTAAAAGAATTAGGTTTAAACGGAGATAATTTTGCAGTAAAATTACTTGCCACTTTATATGACGGAAAAATTTCTTCTTTAGGTGTATTTTTAACTAATTTATTAAGTCTATTAACAGATACACTTTTAGGATTAATAAACGGGCTTTTGCCGGAAGGGTCTTGGGCGACCGGTTTAATTTGCGACGGCGTTTTGGGTGGTATTTTTGCGATAATAGGATTTTTGCCTCAGATTTTAACTTTATTTTTATTTTTCTCTATATTAGAAGATTCCGGATACATGGCAAGAATTGCTTTTATTTTAGATAGGCTACTTAGAAGATTCGGATTATCGGGAAGGGCGTTTTTACCTATGATTATGGGGTTTGGGTGTTCCGTTTCCGCTATGGTAAACACGAGAACGCTTATAGACGAAAAAGAAAAAATTGCAACGATTAGGGTAATTCCGTTTTTTTCTTGCGGAGCAAAACTTCCGACTTTAACGGCGATAGCAGGTGGAATAGTAAGTTTTTATAACGTTTCTAACGTAGATATTATTACTTACGGAATGTATTTACTTGGCGTAATAACGGCATTTCTTTCGGTTATTATTTTAAGAAGTACGTCTTTAAAAGGCGACGTTCCGCCCTTTATTATGGAACTTCCTTCTTACCATAAACCGCAATTTAAAAGTTTAATGCTTTTAATATGGGATAAGGCAGAACACTTTATAGAAAAGGCATTTACTATTATACATGCTTCTACTATTATAATTTGGGCTATTACTCACTTTGATTTTTCTTGGCACTTTTTAAGCGATAATAATATAAATCAAAGTATTTTGGCAAACGTGGGCAAATTTATTCAGCCGATATTTACACCCTTAGGGTTTGGTTACAATACCGAAAAAATGACGGAATTCGGTTGGGTTTTTGCCGTTGCTACAATAACCGGCTTAATTGCAAAAGAAAACGTTATCGCAACGCTTGGAACTTTAGCGTCTTGTTTATTAGCGTCTTCTGTTTCGGTTGAAACCGACGGCGGAGTTTCGGCAGTTTATTCTATGATAGTGGCAACTGATATAACTATACCCGCACTTTTATCGTTTATAGCGTTTAATATGACGACTATTCCTTGTGTGGCGGCAGTTTCCGCAGCAAAAGGTGAAATAAGCAACAAAAAAACTTTTATTAATACTATAATCTTTTGGGTTATAACTTCGTTTATAGTTTCTTCTGCCGTTTATTTAATAGGAACGTGGTGGTGGACTTTATTTATTTACGTTTTAGTATTTATAATTGCTATAATTATTATAAAAACAGTCAATAATAAAAAATAAAGGTTTAATATGAGTATTTTCGAAATAGTAGTTATAATCGTTAGCGTTATTATTGTAATTTGTGGTATTATTATTTATGTAAACAATTTAAAACACGGTAAATGTTCTTGTGGCTGTGATAATTGTTCTAAATCGTGTAAACATTATATTAAAAACAAAAAGGAGAATTAATTATGGATAAATACTTAAAGTGTAAAAGTTGCGGTGCAATCGTTAAAGTAGTTAAGCCGTGTAATTGCCCTAATTGCGGAATTGTTTGTTGCGGAAAACCTATGGAAGAATATGTTCCAAACGATAAAACCGAGATTAAAGAGTTAAACGAATTAACTTGCGCTCACTGTGGCGCAAAAGTTAAAGTAATTAAACCTTGCACTTGTCCCGATTGCGGAATTTCTTGCTGTGGCGAACAAATGAAATAACTTATAATTTAATAAAAGGCGTTTTAGGATTTACCTAAAACGCCTTTTTTCGTTATAATAATACTTGAAATAAATAACAATATATGGTATAATAAAAAAGATTTAATACAATAAATGGGGTAAAACTGTATGCCTAAAAATTCATATAAAGCAGAAGACATTAAAATATTAGAAGGCTTAGACGCAGTAAGAATGCGTCCCGGAATGTATATAGGAACGACCAGTGTAAAAGGTCTTCACCATATTTTATGGGAAATAGTAGATAACGCAGTAGACGAGGCGGCAAACGGTCATGCCGATAAAATTAACGTTTGCATTTATAAAGACGGATCCGCTTCGGTAGAAGATAACGGAAGGGGAATACCTACCGATATTCACTCTAAAGCGGGGGTTTCGGGCGTTCAAGTAGTATTTACGCAACTTCATGCAGGCGGAAAGTTTGATGGGAGTAACTATGCATACTCGGGCGGACTTCACGGCGTTGGGGCATCGGTTACTAACGCTTTATCGGAATGGCTTAAAGTAGAAGTTTATAAAGATACCGTTTATAAAATGGAGTTTAGAAGTTTTCTTGACGAAAAAACCAATAAAATTAAATCGGGAGTTCCTGTTGCTCCGCTATTAAATACAAAAGAAAAGACTAAAAAGAAAGGCACGTTCGTTAGGTTTATGCCCGATGCAAGAGTCTTTGAAACGATTGAGTTTAACAACGAAACGATTTTGAAAAGATTAAAGGAGTTAGCCTTTTTAAATCAAGGTTTAGAGATAAATTTTCACGACGAAAGAGAAGAAGTTTACCATAGATATAAATACGACGGCGGGCTTATCGATTTTGTTAAATATCAGAACGAAGGGAAAAATAAATTATACGATACTCCGCTTTACGCTAAAGCCGAAAAAGACGGAATACAAGTAGAATTTGCTATTCAACATACTGACGCTTACGTGGAAAGTATATATTCATACGTAAACAATATCCCGACGGCTGAAGGTGGTA
>JAZUKR010000016.1:0-5381 GCA_045643385.1 Christensenellaceae bacterium
CTGAACCAATAACACTATTTAGTCCTATTATTGCACCGTCTCCTATTTTAACACCTGGCAAAATTACAGCGTCTTTCCCTATCCAAACGTCATTTCCTATTATCGTATCACCTTTAAGTGGCAAGTCTTTTTTTAATGGCGGTTTTTGTTCCCAACCGTCAAACACATAAAAAGGATACGTAGAAACAGCATTTTTTTGATGATTAGCACCGTTCATAATAAATTTAACACCTTCTGCTATTTGACAGAACTTACCAATTATTAATTTGTCTCCGATAAAATCATAGTGAAAAAGGACGTGACTATTAAAATCGTTATCACTTATATAAGAAAAATCCCCAACTATGATATTCGAATTATTTACAGTCGGTTTAATATTAATCATTTTATCATAACCGTTTTTAGGAAAAATATTTAAAGGATTCGGTAACTTTTTCATAAACATATCTCCTTATCTAAAATACTATATATCTCTCCAAGCGAATTATGAAAAACTAATTCAGCCTTTGTGTCTAAGTTTGTTTTATCTTTATTAATCAATATTAAATGTTTACCCTTAAAATAATCTACGTACATTGCCGCAGGATAAACAGTTAAAGAAGTCCCGCCAACTATTAATACTTCGCAATCGCTAATTAATTTGATGGCATTATAAACAACGCTCTCCGGCAAAGCCTCGCCGTATAAAACAACTTGCGGTTTAATAATTCCACCACATTCACAAACGGGTACTTCTTCACTTTGCATAACCTTATCTATAGGAAAAATTTTTCCACATTTAGTACATTTATTTTTATATATTGACCCATGTAAATGCAAAACGTTTTTACTTCCTGAAAGTTCATGCAAATTATCTATATTTTGCGTTATAACTGCCCTTAACTTATTAGCTTTTTCTAGTTTATATAGAAAATTATGAGTAACATTGGGTTTGGCATTTAAATAAATCATTTTATCTTTATAAAAATTATAAAAATATTTAGTATTTTTCCAAAAGAAATCACCGGATAAAACAATTTCAGGCTGAAACTCGTACTTTTGATTATAAATTCCGTCAGTACTTCTAAAATCAGGAATACCGCTTTCGGTTGAAACACCTGCTCCACCGAAAAACACAATATTATCTGAATTTTTAATTATTTCAATTAATTTATCAATATTTTGCATATTAATACTTCTTTTTCAATATACACACCGTTTCGACGTGTTTTGTGTTTGGAAACATGTTAAAAGGTTGGCACTCCACTATATCGTATTTTATGATAGGATTATCAACCTTTTTTATTTCGTTACCAAAAACAGATAATGTACCAATAATTAAACCTATATCTCTCGCCAAAGTAGACGGCATACACGAAACGTAAATTATATTATCGATATCGTTATCTATTATAGATTTAATTACTTCTATATCACAGCCTTTTCTCGGCGGATCTAAAACAATGGATACTTCGTTTTTTAATTCATTTTCTTTTCTTATTAAATTTGGAAGTATTTCTTCACATTTTCCACAATAGTTAGTTATTTTGTCGTTAAGTCCGTTTTCTTTTACTAATTCATTTGCCAAATCTACTGCTTCTTTAACGATCTCTATTCCGTAAACTTTTTTAGCATTTTTTGATAAAAGTGCCGTCATAAAACCTGTACCGCTATACGCATCAATTACAGTTGTATTATTATTAGAAACTATATTATTTACAACATATTCGTATAAATCAGAGCAAATTTTATCGTTTACTTGAGAAAAACTTCTAACACCAACAGAGTATTTAATTCCGTTTTTAAAGTGATTATAATTAGGTTCTCCGTAAAGCAAAGAAAAGTCGTTGCCATATATTACGTTAGTTTTAGAATTATTATAGTTTAGATACAAAGAAAAAGTATTTTTTATGTATTTTTTTAAAATTTCTATTAGTTCTTTATGATTTTTAAGTGTTTTACGTAAAGAAACAACACAAATAATTAAATTATTATCTATTTCTCGAACGGTAATTTCTCTAACGTCGCCAAAATGTTCTAATTCGTTATAACCTTTTACATTAAATTTTTCAAAATACTCTTTAAAAGCCAAAATAATATTTTTAGTCCACGTTGGGTTAATAACGCAGTCGTTAATTTCAATAACCCTATGAGAATTTTCGGCATAAAACCCGATTACTGTTTTTTCGCCGTTAAAGATAACCGGTAATTGAAGTTTATTTCTGTATCTAAACCTATTTTCTTTATCAAAAAAAACGTCTTTAACTAGGACGTTTAAGTTGGCGATTTTTAAAAAAGAGTTTTTAACAGTATTCTTTTTAAAATCATTTTCAAATTCATACGTAACGTGTTGTAGATTACAGCCACCGCATTTATTATAAACAGGACATAATTCGTCAATTCTAAATTCTGATTTTTCAATAACTTCTAAAATTTTTCCATAAGCAATATTTTTAGAAACTTTTAAAATTTTAACCTTAATCTTCTCCCCTTTAATTGCAAAAGGAACAAATACGACAAAATTTTCGTGTTTAACTATGCCTTCGCCGTTTGAACCCGTATCAACAACATATTCAATAATTTCATCGTTTTTATTTAGCATTACTTAATAACCCTTTTTAATAAACGCTTAATATATAAACTGTAACAAATCAAAAACCTTTGATATATACAATAAAATACAAAAGAAAAAATTAATATAAATAAATAAATATTTTCTTCAATAAATAAAGGCATGTCTTCTATCTTTAAATTAAGAACAGACGTATAGAAAAAATAAAGTGAAAACGAAAAAACAATAAACCAAATAAGACCAATAAAAAAAGTAAACAATTTACTTATTTTTTTGTTAAGGCAAATTTCTAATATTATCGGAAAAATTCCAAAAAACAAGAAGTAAGAAAAAAATACAATATTTAAAACGTTAAACTGAGCAAAAATAATGCCTAAAACACCACCACATAGATACGATAAAAAAGCACCTTTATAAGATTTTAAGTATATAGGCAAAACAAGAAAACACGACGAAATTATGATAACAAATACATCAATAAGTTCAATATAAGCCCCAAGCGTTAAAAATATTGCTATAAAAGATGACGCAATGGCGGAAATTGCAATAACTTTGCTTTTCATTATCTACAACAGCCGTTACACATACAGTTTAAGCACATATTCATAGCACAACATTCGATACATGCACCGCAATCGTTACCCATTTGACGATTAGCGCCATTATTAGGATTTGCATTAAAATTTCCAGAATGAAATTGATTTTGATTAAAATTAATTTTATCTGAAAGTTTTTGATAAGAATTTTTATATTTTTCGTTATTAGGATCTAAATCTAAAGCAATTTCTAATTGTTTTTTAGACTCGTTTAGCCAACTTTTTTTATAAAAAATCACAGATTGTAAATAATGCCATTCGGCATTTCTTTCACTAACGTTATCTAATTCTTCTTGCGCCTTATCAAAAAAACCGTCTTTAATTAAACTCTCTATACTGTTAAAATCTGCCTTAAAATTGTCTTTTAACTTAAACTCATTTTTAATTTCACTATAAGCAGTTTCTATTTGATTAAGTTTTTTGGCCGCCTCGTTACCGATTTCCCCTTCATAGAATCTTTCTCTGGAATATTTATCCTTTAATTTATTGTATGCCAATTCAACTTCTTCTTCGGAAACGTTTTCATCAAGTCCTAAAATTTTAAAATTATCGTTCATTATCTTTCTCCATTATTTTTTTTGTTTGATTGTATATCCCGTTAAACAGTATGTTATCAATTAAATCGTGATTAAAATTATATTTTATTTTAATAGAATTTTCTCTTATGTTAGACATAATCGTGCCAAAAATTCCTTCTAAATCACTTGAATATTTATCTAATAAATCTTTTTTTGATTTAACGGTTTTATAGCATAAAGTAAAAACGTTATAATCATTATTTTTAATATCAGAGTTAAAATCGTCTAGTGCGTCTATTAAATATATCCACTTTCCAACGTTATAGCACGTTTCACCTAATTCAACAGAAAAAAATTCTCCCGTTAAATTTTCAACGATTTTATAAAACATTTTTGCAAAAGGATCGGATATAATATCTATGCTTTCACAGTTGTTTTTTTCTAAAACACGCAATTTTTCATAATTATCATGAATAATTTTACATAACTGCGGTTCACTTTTTTTTGCTTTTTTATAAGAAGACTTTATTAACGATCTAACAAACTTTTTTTTATTATTATCTATCACGTCGTCAGTAAGTTTATAATAAGATAAAAGAACATTTAAATTAGCAATTCTTTTAGTTAAATCGTCTAATTTACAAATAGTTCTTTTTGTTATCGGATGAATAATACAATGCTTTTTTTCTATTTTAACGTCTTTATTCATGACGTTATGAAGCAAAACAGATAAAAAAGTTAAATCATAATTAAGTGTAAACTTAGATCTAACGCCACATGAACACCCTAAGCCTTTACATAACCCGCAATACATAGATTTATACAAAACCGTATCCTTAACGTACATATTCGGGTTGTCTGTTTTTAAATATCCAAACATTAAATTATCCCCTAATTTTAGGAATTAAACCGACTTTTTTGTAAACCTTATTAAGAGTTTTATAAGCAATATAAGAAGCCTTTTCTGAGCCCTCTTTAAGCACTTTATCTAAATATTACTTATCGTTAAGGTATTTATTCTTTAAAAGCCTAATCGGGTCTATAACGTCTGCAACGGCCTCGCCTACTTTAATCTTAAATTCGCCGTAACCGCCACCATCGAACTCTTTAACGGCTTCATCAACAGAAACGTTAGTAAAAGCAGAATAAATTGATAATAAATTAGAAATACCTTTTTTATCTTCAGCAACATAAATTTTATTATCACTATCCGTTATTGCTCTCTTAAACTTTCTGACTATAGTATCTTTATCGTCGTCCATAGAAATAAATGCATTTACATTAGCGTCAGACTTACTCATTTTATGCTCGGGGTCTTGCAAACTCATTATTCTTGCCGTATTTTTGGTTATATACCCTTCTGGAATTTTAAAAGTATCCCCGAAACGGTTATTAAATCTTAAAGCCAAATCACGGGATAATTCTAAATGTTGCTTTTGGTCTGCACCTATTGGGACAAGTTCCGTTTGATAAAGTAAAATATCTGCTGCCATTAAAACAGGATAATCCATTAATCCCATGTTAATATTATCTTCATGCTTAATACTTTTATCTTTAAACTGAGTCATACGTGAAAGTTCGCCGGGGTAACTAATAGTATTTAAAATCCAAGCAAGTTCAGCGTGTGCAGGAACGTGCGATTGCGCAAATAAAATAGATTTATTTGGGTCAATTCCGCAAGCTAAATATAAAGAAAGAAGTTCATAAGAATTTTTT
>JAZUKR010000017.1:0-13375 GCA_045643385.1 Christensenellaceae bacterium
TAGGAGGTAAGGTTTTATGTCCAGAATAGGTAATGCTATAATCCAAATCCCTGCAGGTGTTACTGTTGACTTTAAAGACAACGTGATAACCGTTAAAGGTCCAAAAGGAACTTTAAGCCAAGCATACGACCCGATAATCACTCCTTCTGTTGAAGGAACGACTATCAAGTTTACAAGAGCAAACGAAGAAAACGAAACTAAAGCAAAACACGGCTTATACAGAGCTTTAACCGCTAATATGGTAAAAGGCGTTGTAGACGGATATGCAAAAAGTTTAGTTGTAAACGGCGTAGGTTGGAAGGTTGCTAAACAAGGTAATAAATTAGTTATGAACTTAGGATTTTCTCATCCGGTTGAAGTATCTGAAATAGAAGGTATTACTATTGAATGTCCTTCTCCTAACGATATCACGGTTAAGGGAATCGATAAGGAAAAAGTTGGTCAATTTGCAGCTAAAATTCGTTCTATAAGAGAACCCGAACCATATCACGGCTACGGAATAAGATATAGCGACGAAGTTATCGAACGTAAAGTCGGTAAAGCAGCAGGTGCAAAAGGCTAATATTTAAAATGCTTTTAGTGGGTGCGGTTATAATCATAAATCGCATCTGCCGAGTGCGTTTAACAGTGTTAAATGCGAAAAGTTCTTAAATTAGGAGTATTAAAATGATTAATAAAATCAACAAAAATCAAGACAGACTTAAAAGACATTTGAGAGTCAGAAACAAAGTTAAGGGAACAGCAGAAACCCCAAGACTTTCCGTTTACAGAACGTTAAATCATATTTACGCTCAACTTATCGACGACGTAAAGGGTAACACTCTTGTTACTGCTTCTACTCTCGATAAAGAAATCAAAGCAAGTTTAGACGGAAAAGATAAGAAAGCTCAAGCTTTCGCAGTTGGCGAACTCCTTGCTAAAAAGGCAAAGGCAAAGAAGATTAAAGCCTGTGTATTCGACAGAGGCGGTTATCTTTACACTGGCAGGGTTGCAAACCTTGCTGACGGTGCTAGAAAGGGCGGTTTGACCTTCTAAGCAAATAAAAAGGAGAATTAAAAATGGCAAGAGATAATCAAAGAGCGCCTAGAAAGGCAGAAGAAAACGACGGAATAATTAAAAAATTAATTTCTGTAAACCGTGTTACAAAAGTTGTAAAAGGCGGTAAGAATATGAGATTTGCAGCATTTGTTGTCGTTGGCGACGGTGCGGGTAGAATCGGTTGTGCTATCGGTAAATCTACCGAAGTACCCGAAGCAATAGATAAAGCTGCTGCAAGAGCAAAGAAAAATATGTTTAAGGTTTCCTTGTTAAATACGTCTATTCCGCACGAAGTATTAGGAAAATTCGGCAGAGGTTTCGTTTTAATGATGCCTGCTGAAGAAGGTACCGGCGTTATCGCAGGTGGTCCTGTTCGTTCGGTTATGGAAGCAGTAGGAATTAAGAACATAAGAACTAAGTCTCACGGAACTAATAACCCGATTAACTGCGTAAAAGCAGCATTAGAAGGTTTAAAAGCATTAAGAAATGCTGAAGAAGTTGCTGCAATTCGTGGCAAATCCGTTGAAGAAATTAACGGTTAAGGAGGAATAAAAAATGGCTACAAAGAAAAAAGCTGAAACGGGTAAAATCAAAGTTACTCTTATTAAAAGCACAATAGCAATCTATCCTCCTCATAAAAAAATTGTTGAGGCATTAGGTCTTACAAAAATCCGTTCTTTCAAAATACACGATGCTAACCCTGCAATCCTCGGGATGATAGCAAAGGTTAACTATCTTGTAAAAGTTGAAAACGTATAATTAAAGGAGATTTAATATGAGATTAGGTGATTTAAGACCTTCTGAAGGTGCAGTAACTCCTGCAAAAAGACTCGGTCGTGGTATTGGCTCGGGACTTGGTAAAACCAGTGGTAAAGGTCATAAAGGACAATGGGCAAGAAGCGGTGGCGGTGTACGTCCCGGTTTTGAAGGCGGGCAAATGCCTTTAATAAGACGTGTTCCGAAACGTGGATTTAATAACTATTTTGGAAAAGATTACAGTGTAGTTAATCTTTCCGTTCTTAATAATTTTGAAGATAACGCAGTAGTTGATATTAACGTATTAATGGAAAAAGGTCTTATTAAAATCGTTAAAAACAGCGTTGGACTTAAAGTTTTAGGCAACGGAACTTTAACAAAACCGTTAACCGTTAAGGCTAATAAATTTTCCGCTTCCGCAAAAGAAGCAATCGAAAAAGCCGGCGGTAAAATAGAACAAATATAATAAACCCCGATTTTAGAGGAGAACAAAATGTGGAAAACAATAGTAAATGCGTTTAAGATTAAAGACGTAAGGAATAAAATTCTTATTACTATCGCTTTATTGTTTATTTATAGGTTAGGTTGTTATATTCCGGTACCGGGATTTACAATGATTAGCGATACGGATTTAAGTCAATTTACTTTCTTAAACATTATGAGTGCGGTATCAGGCGGAGCGCTCCAATACGGGTCGTTCTTTGCAATGGGTATCGGACCATACATTAACGCATCCATTATTATTCAACTTTTAACCGTAGGTATTCCCGCTTTAGAAAGACTTTCAAAGCAAGGTGAAGAAGGAAGACGTAAAATCAATAACTATACCAGAATAATGACGTTATTCTTAGCTATAGCTCAAGCAATCGGTATTTTAGTCGGATTTAAGTCTTACGTTCATACCGAATATCTTTTCGGAGAAACAGGTTTTGCTAGTTTTATAAGTTACGTATTTTTAGTAATCGTATATACGGCAGGCGCCGCACTTACTATGTGGATTGGCGAACGTATAACCGATTACGGCGTATCTAACGGTATTTCAATGTTAATCTTTGCAGGTATCTTGGCTACCGCAGGTACTTCTATATTAAATACGTTTACTAATTGGAACGAATATACTATTTGGACGCTTTTGGGATTTGTTGTAGTTGCAATTTTGATTTTTGCCGCAATCGTTTTAGTTAACGACGCAGAAAGAAAAATTCCCGTTCAATATGCTAAGCAAGTTAAAGGAAGAAAAATGTACGGTGGTCAATCGACGTTTATTCCTATTAAAGTTAACGCTTCCGGCGTTATGCCTTTAATCTTTGCGTTTGCAATATTGAGTTTCCCTGACTTAGTTATGAACTTATTCGGATTAAGTACGGAAAACAGCGGATTCTATAAATGGTGGAGTACTTATATGGGCTCAGGCACGTGGCTTTATATGGTTGTTTTGTGCTTACTCATATTATTCTTCTCATATTTCTACAATCAAATTCAATTCAATCCTGACGATATCAGTAAGAGTATTCAAGGCAACGGCGGATTTATTCCGGGAACACGTCCCGGTAAACCTACTGCCGATTACTTAAAGAGAGTTTCTAATAAAATTACGTTATTTGGCGCAATTTTCTTAGCACTCGTTGCTTTAATTCCTTCTGCTATCTTTAAGGCTATTGACGGTGGACTTATGAACGTATTCAGTGCGACGGGACTTTTAATTATCGTATCGGTTGCTCTTGAATTCGACCAAGCGTTACAATCACAAATAATGATGAAAACTTATAAAGGATTCTTAAAATAATAAATGAAAATTATTCTTTTAGGCGCACCCGGTTCCGGAAAGGGAACTCAAGCGACGTATATTTGCAGTAAATATAATCTTCCGCATATTTCTACGGGTGATATATTTAGAGAAAATATAAAAAATCAAACGCCTCTTGGGGTAAAAGTTAAAGCAATAATAGACGGTGGAAATCTTTGTCCCGACGATTTAACTTGTGAACTCGTTAAAGACAGATTAAGTAAACCCGATTGCAAAAACGGGTACGTTTTAGACGGATTTCCGAGAAACTTATTTCAATCTTGTGAACTTGATAAATTTTCTAATCCCGATTTAGCATTAAATATCAAAGTAGATTTTGATAAAATCGAAAAGAGAGTTACGGGTAGAAGAACTTGCGTTGCATGTGGCGGAACATTCCATATCGACCAAATAGGCGATACGAAAATTTGTCCCACTTGCGGAAAAGAGTTAATTATCAGAAAGGACGACACGGTAGAAACCGTTAGACACAGACTTTCAGTTTATAAAGAACAGACGGAACCGTTAATCGACTACTATGCTAAACAAAATAAAGTTATTGATATAGACGGTAACCGTTCTGTTGAAGAAGTTTTTCAATCGATAGTAAAGGTTTTAGGCTAAAATGATAACTATAAAAACTGACGAACAAATTGCTTTGATGCGAGAAAGCGGAAAACTTACGAAAAACGTTTTAGAACTCGTTGAAAAAGAAATTAAACCGGGCATGACAACTAAAGATATAGACAGACTTGCTTACGATTATATTAAATCTTGTGGAGCAGAGCCTTCGTTTTTAGGATATTCTGGTTATCCCGCATCCGTTTGCGTTTCTATAGACGACACGGTTGTTCACGGAATTCCGTCAGACGATATATTTATTAAAGAAGGTCAAATTGTAAGCGTTGACGTTGGCGTTATATATAACGGCTGGCAAGGAGATGCTGCAAGAACTTTTAGAATAGGTGAAGTTACTCCCGAAAAAGATAAACTCGTTAGAGTTACAGAAGAATGTTTTTTCGAAGCGGTAAAAAATCTTAAAGATGGAACTCCCTTAGGCGATATAGGATATTACGTAAGTAAACATGCCGAAGAAAACGGTTTTTCTGTTGTAAGAGCGCTTGTAGGACATGGAATAGGTACTAAAATGCACGAAGATCCTTCTGTTCCAAACTACGGAATTAAAGGCACGGGAATAAGGTTAAAAAAGGGTATGACTATCGCAATAGAACCTATGATAAACGCAGGAGTTTTTAAGGTAGAGTTTCTAAAAGACGGTTGGACTTGTAAAACTTTGGATAGACGACCTTCTTCTCACTACGAAAACACTGTGGCTATTACTAAAGACGGCGTAGAAATATTAACTTTATAAGGTGAAATATGTTAAAAGAAATCGTTTCGGGAGATATAGTTTTAAGTCTAACGGGGCGTGATCAGGGAAATTTGTTTTACGTTTTAGAAGTAAATAATAATTATGCTTTTATCATAGACGGCAAAATTCGTAAAACAGAAAAACCTAAAAAGAAAAATATAAAACATTTGTGTAAAACGGATTACGTTCTAAGTAAGGACGTGGCCGAAAGAATAAAAACAGGTAAACCCGTCGGGAAAAAGAAATTATATAAGGCGATTTACCAAAACAAAATTCAATAGGAGGATAAGATTAGTGTCTAAAGACGACGTTATAGAAACCGAAGGCGTAATCGTTGAGGCGTTACCTAACGCAACGTTCACTGTTAAATTGTCCAACGGACATATTATAACAGCGTATATATCCGGTAAACTTCGTATGCATTATATTAAGATAATTCCGGGCGATAGCGTAAAACTTGAAATGAGCCCTTACGATTTGACCAAAGGCAGAATTATTTGGCGTAGTAAAAACTAAAACATTAACCTAATCCAAAAGGAGATAAAAAATGAAAGTTAGACCTTCAGTAAAACCCATGTGTGACAAATGCAAAGTTATTAAAAGAAACGGAAAAGTTATGGTAATTTGTTCAAAGAACAAAAATCATAAACAACGTCAGGGTTAACCTATATTTTAACCGAAAGGTTAAAGTCGAAAATTACGCATAAAAATAATACACCATCATTCCACGGAGTATTGTTTTTACGGCATTAATATATAAAAATAAAAAAAATCAAAAACAAAGAAAATACGGAGGTATTTAATGGCACGTATAGCCGGTGTTGATTTGCCGAACAACAAAAGAGTAGAAGTTGGTATTACGTATATTTACGGTATCGGACTTTCAACGGCAAAGAAAATTATTAGTGCAACGGGCATCAATCCCGACACGAGAGTAAAAGACTTGAGTGAAGCAGATATAGCTAAACTCAGAGAATATATCGAACACAACCTTCACGTAGAAGGTGATTTAAGAAGCGAAGTAAGTCTTTCTATCAAAAGACTTATTGAAATCGGTTCTTACCGTGGTGTTCGTCACAGAAAGAACTTACCCGTAAGAGGTCAAAGTTCAAAGAGAAATGCGAGAACAAGAAAAGGTCCTCGCCGTACCGTTGCTAAAAAGAAGACGGCTACTAAATAATAGGAGGTAACGCATAATGGCAGCAACGAAAACAACAAAAAAACGTAAAGAAGCAAGAAAAGTTGACAAAGGTCAAGTTCATATTCAAGCATCTTTTAATAATACGTTAGTAACAATAACAGACCTTCAAGGCAACACGGTATCTTGGTCAAGTGCAGGTGCATTAGGCTTTAAAGGTTCAAGAAAGAGTACACCTTTTGCAGCACAACAAGCAGCAGAAACAGCAGGTAAGGCAGCAAGAGAACAAGGTATGCGTCAAGTTGAAGTATACGTAAAGGGTCCGGGCGCAGGCAGAGAATCTGCAATCAGAGCCCTAGCAAACTGTGACATGGAAGTAACGCTTATTCAAGACGTTTCTCCTATCCCTCACAACGGTTGCAGACCACCTAAAAAACGTAGAGTATAACGGAGGATAGTAATATGGCTAAATATACAGAATCTAAATGTCGTTTATGTAGACGTGAAGGCGCTAAACTTTTCTTAAAAGGTGAAAGATGCTATAAAGGTGTTTGCGCTTTTGAAAAAAGACCTGTTGCCCCGGGACAACACGGTATGGCAAGAAAGAAGATTTCAGAATACGGTCTTCAACTCCGTGAAAAACAAAAATGTAAGAGAATTTACGGTGTATTAGAAGGTCAATTCAGAAAATATTACGAACAAGCCGATAAAATGAAAGGTATTACCGGTGAAAATATGTTATCTTTATTAGAAAGAAGATTAGATAACGTTATTTACAGAATGGGTATCGGTGCATCAAGAAGCCAAGCAAGACAACTTGTAACACACGCTCATTTTACGGTTAACGGCAAAAACGTAAATATCGCATCTTATTGCGTTAAGGTTGGCGATATTATTGCTGTTAAAGAAAGTAAGAAAGACAATAAATATTTTTCTGAAATCAAAACTATGAAAGTAGGCGCTATGCCTAAATGGCTTGAATTTAATCCCGAAACGTTAGAAGGCAAAATTATTGCAAATCCGGAAAGAGCGGATATCGACAGCAATATTGCCGAACACATGATCGTCGAATTATATTCTAAGTAATAACTAAAAATTAAATAATGGATTTTACGGGGGGACATAAAACTGATTCCACGGTTTTACACGAATTCCCGTAAAATCTTAAAAAAACTATTAAGGAGGTATTTCCCTATGATGGAAATAGAAGAACCAAAAATAGCAGTGGAAGAAAACGAAGAAAAATCTTATGCTAAGATTACCGTTGAACCTTTAGAAAAGGGTTTCGGTTTAACAGTCGGAAACGCTTTAAGAAGAATGCTTTTATCAGCGCTTCCCGGTGCGGCAATCACCAACATTAAATTCTCTGAAGATTTAGGCATTAAGCACGAATTTTGCGCAGTTCCATGCGTAAAAGAAGACGTTACGGAAATAATTCTTAACTTAAAGTGCGTTGCTATTAAAACTGCTTCAATAGAAAACGACTTTGTAAAGACGGTTAGACTTTATAAAGAAGGTCCGTGCGAAGTTAAAGCGGGAGATATTGAAAGCGATGCCGATATCGAAGTATTAAATCCAGACCTTTATATCTGTACTGTAGACGAAGGTGGTAAAATTGATTTAGAACTTACGATAGGTCGTGGTAGAGGATATCAAGGTGCTGACGAACATAAGGTTGATATAATAGACAATATAGCCATTGACAGTATTTTTACGCCTGTTAAAAAGGTAAGTTATAATGTTATGGCTACACGTGTAGGACAAAGTGTAGATTACGACAAACTCGTTTTAGAAGTTTGGACAAACGGTGCTTTTTCAGGTGTAGATATAGTATCTCTTGCCGCTAAAATAATGAAAGAACACGTTGATATGTTCGTAAAACTATCTGAAGTCGGAAACGTTGGAATATTAGTAAAGAACGGTGAAGAAACCAAGACTAAAATACTCGAAATGACTATTGAAGAAATGAATTTATCCGTTCGTTCCTACAACTGTTTAAAGAGAGCAGGTATACACACAGTAGAAGATTTAACTAAAAAATCCGAAGACGATATGCTTAAAGTTCGTAATCTCGGCAAGAAATCACTTGACGAAGTTATTGCAAAACTTTTAGCATTAGGATTACAGTTAAAAGAGAAGGAGGACTAAAAAATGGCTAGAAAATTAGGCTTAGATGCTACGAAGAGATTAGCACTTTTAAAAAATCAAGCGTCTCAACTTTTATGGTATGGCAAAATTGAAACTACCGAAGCAAGAGCAAAAGATTTAGCAGCATATACAGAAAAAATACTTACGCTTGCAATTAATAATTATACCGACACTTTAGAAGAAGAAGTAACCGTTAAAATCGACGGCAAAGAAGAAAAGAAAATGCACGTTAAAGACGGCGTTAAAAAACTTGCCGCTCGTCGTAAAATTATGACTCTTGTAAACGATCTTCAAGAAGTAAAAGGCTTTAAAGAAAGCAAAGCAGATTTTAAAAAGAGAACTGCTGAAATTAAATATCCTTTAATTGAAAAGATATTTGACGAATATGCTCCTAAATATGCTCAAAGAAAAGAAGAAAAGAACGGTATAGGCGGTGGTTATACAAGAATTTATAAACTTGGACCACGTAAAGGCGATGCCGCAGCAAAAGCTATAATAGAACTTATAGACTAATTAATAATTAGATTAATCCCGTATCAATAGATACGGGATTTTTTTATCATAAAAAGATAGAATTTAGAATACTCTTTATTGATGACTTTAAATGAATTAAAAGAAAATAAAAAAGCAAAAATAATAAAAATAAATCTAAATAAAAATCAAATCGATAGATTAATAAGTATGGGTATATATATAAATACCGAAGTAGTTTTAGTAAAAAAAGCGCCCCTTAATAACCCTATAGAGATAAAAATTAAAAATTCTAATTTAGCGTTGCGGGTTGAAGACGCAATAAAAATCGAGGTGCAATATATATAATGGATATAGTATTAATAGGCAACCCTAATTCGGGGAAAACTACGCTTTATAATAACTTAACGGGCGCATACGAAAAAACGGGCAATAGATCGGGAGTAACGGTCGAATTAAAATCTTCTAAATATAAAAAAGATAAATCTATAAAAATAATAGATTTACCGGGACTTTATCAATTAAATTCTACTTACGAAGACGAAAAAATAGTAAAAGAGTATTTGTTAAATAATACACCGGACGTAATAATAAATGTTTTAGACGGAACTAGACTTGAAAAAAGCCTGAATTTAACTCTTTCTTTAATAGAATTAAATATTCCGCTTGTTTGTGCGGTAAATTTTAAAGACGAATTACTAAAAAACGGAATAGAACAAGATTACTATAAACTTTCAAAAAGTTTAGGCGTTAAAGTTTTAGGTATTTCCGCTCTTAAAAAAAGCAATTTAGATACTTTAATAAAAGAGTGTAAAACGGCGAATAAACCTTCTTTTAGTTTTAATGAACTTAATACTGTTAAAAGGTTTGAATTTATTCATGTAACCGTTAACGAAATTACCGTAAATAAGGAATTAAAAGGCGATAAATTAACGGAAAAAATAGATAAAATAGTAACGGGTAAATACACGGGTATTTTGATAACAGTTTTATCCGTTATTTTTTTATACTTTTTTTCTAATAAAGTCGGCGGAATTTTCAGCGAATATATAAAAGACTATTTTTCTTTGTTAATTAATAATTTAGATTCGTTTATTTTAAAAATAGGCGGTGGGGAAATAGTTTCCGGATTTATTACGTGTGGAATAATAAAAGGCATAGGCGAAGTTTTAACGTTTTTACCGCAAATACTTTGTTTATATATAATTCTAACCATAATGGAAGAAAGCGGTTTTACTTCTCGAATGGCGTTTAATTTAGACAGAATTTTTTCTATATTTAACTTAAGCGGTAAAACAGTTATTCCGCTTATTCTTTCTTGCGGTTGTACCGTTACGGGTATTTTAAGCACGAGAACTATAGAGAAAAAACAAGAAAGAGAAACGGCGATATCTATTTGTCCGTTTATGCCGTGTGGCGCAAAAATTGCGGTTTTTTCTTATTTTTCATACAAATTGTTTAACGGAAGCGTTTTAGTTTCTGCGTCTTTATATTTTTTAGGTATAATAGTTTCCGCTTTGTTTTGTAAAATAAAAATTAAAAGTAAAAAAGAAGAAGGCGATATATTTATTTTAGATATGCCTACGTATAGAATACCGTCTTTTAACGGGGTAGTAAGAGTTTTGTTGGAAAAAATAAAAGACTATTTAGTTAAAGCCGGAACTGTTATTTTATTCGTATCAGTTTTAATTTGGTTACTTTCTAATTTTAATTTTTCCGGTTACGTTTATGGTAATAAAAATAACAGTTTTTTATTTATTTTTGGAAATTTTATTAAATATATTTTCTATCCCTTAGGTTTTTGCAATGCGGAAGCGTCCGTTTCGCTTCTAACGGGAATTTTGGCAAAAGAATCTATAATAGAAACATTAAGTTTAATTTCTAAAGACGTTAATTCGCTATTTATAAATAAATTTTCGGCGTACGGATATTTAGCGTTTATTTTGTTAATGCCACCTTGTATTGCAACTATTTCTACAATGAATAAAGAGTTAAAAAATAAAAAAAGTTTAATTAAAATTATTTTAACTGAGTTTTTTACCGCATACTCCGTTGCTCTAATTATAAATTTTGTAGGAATGATTATTGAATACTCAAATGGCTTGATTTTTTTTGGGATAGTTGCTATAATAATTATTAATTTATTATTTTTGCTTTTTATTAAAAAGCGAAAAAGGAAGGAAGCAACAAAATGTCCGATTATAAAACCGAATACGACTTTATGAGAGAGTCTGACGAAAAAGAAGAAGACGCAATGTTTCCCGAAGAAATACGTGAGATAAAAAAGAAAAATATTAAAGAAGATTATTTCGATTACTATGACGATATAAAAACAACGCCGAAAGACGATTGGTGAAATACTGGAGAACAATATGTATAAAATTATTACTAAAAAAGAACTTAATCCTACCGTTACCCAAATGGAGATAGAAGCACCGCTTGTCGCTAAAAAAGCGTTAGCGGGTCAATTTATTATTTTAAGAGTTCACGAAGATGGCGAAAGAATACCTTTAACAGTTGCAGGCACTAATAAAGAAAAAGGCACGGTTAAAATTATATTCCAAGTAGTCGGAAAAACTACAACTCTTTTAAATCATAAAAAGGAAGGGGAGTATATACAAGATTTTGTAGGGCCTTTGGGAACTCCAACAAAAACGGAAGGCATAAGAAAGGTTTGTATTATAGGCGGTGGCGTTGGTTGTGCTATAGCCTTACCCGTTGCAGAAGAATTTAAAAAACTCGGCGTTGAAGTTACAAGCATTATAGGTTTTAGAAATAAAGATTTGTTAATATTAGAAGACGAATTTAAAAATGCTTCTGATAAACTTTATGTTTATACGGACGACGGGTCTTACGGAACTAAAGGCAACGTAACCGTTCCTTTAAAGGAAATGTTAGATAAAGGCGAAAAGTTTGACGAAATAATCACTATAGGTCCGTTAATTATGATGAAATTCGTCGTGTTAACCGCAAAAGAATATAACGTTCCGGTTACCGTATCTATGAACCCTATTATGATAGACGGAACGGGTATGTGTGGCGGTTGCAGATTAACTTTAAATAAAAACGGCGAAAAAGTTACGGCATTTGCTTGCGTAGACGGACCTGATTTTAACGGTTACGAAATAGATTTTGACGAAGCAATGTCTAGAAACAGAATTTATAACGAATTTGAAAGAAAGGCTTACGAAGATACTTGTAATTTGTTTAAGAAGAATTAATGGAGAAACATATGGCTATAAATATTAAAAAACACGAAATGCCGACGCAAGACCCTATAAAAAGGGCAACGAACTTTAACGAAGTAGCGTTAGGTTATACGGCGGAAATTGCGGTCGATGAAGCAAACAGATGCTTAAATTGTAAAAATAAGCCTTGCGTAGAAGGTTGCCCTGTAAACATAAATATTCCCGATTTTATATCTAAAATAAAGGTTAAAGATTTTGAAGGTGCATATCAAGAGATTGCAAAATCTTCTTCTCTTCCTGCTGTTTGCGGAAGAGTTTGCCCGCAAGAATCTCAGTGCGAAAGTAAGTGTACTATGGGAATAAAATTCGAACCTGTAGGAATAGGAAGGCTTGAAAGATTTGTTTCGGATTATCATAATGAAAACTGTAAAGAACTTCCCAAAATTCCTAAATTTAACGGTCATAAAGTTGCCGTTATAGGGTCGGGGCCATCCGGCTTAACTTGTGCAGGAGATTTGGCGAAAAAAGGCTATAAGGTAACTGTTTTTGAAGCATTACATACAGCAGGCGGTGTTTTGGTTTACGGTATTCCCGAATTCAGACTTCCGAAATCTATTGTCGCTAAAGAAGTAGAAACACTTAAAGCGTTGGGCGTTACAATAGAAACTAACGTAGTTATAGGCAAAACTTTAACCGTTGACGAATTGTTTGACGAGGGTTTTGAAGCGATATTTATAGGCTCGGGTGCAGGGCTTCCAAAATTTATGAATATAAAGGGCGAAGCATTTAAGGGAGTATATTCCGCTAACGAATTTTTAACGAGAATAAACCTGATGAAGGCTTATAAAGAAAATTCCGACACACCTATAAAGAAAAGCAATAAAGTTTCTGTCGTAGGCGGAGGTAACGTTGCAATGGACGCAGCACGTTCGGCAAAAAGATTAGGCGCAGACGTTACTGTTATATATAGAAGAACGGAAGCCGAACTGCCCGCAAGAAAAGAAGAAGTAGAACACGCCAAAGAAGAAGGCATTAAGTTTATGATGCTTACAAATCCTTTAGAAATTTTTGCAGACGAAAACGGATTTGTAAATAAAATTAAATGTCAAAAAATGGAACTCGGCGAACCCGACGCTTCGGGAAGAAGAAAACCTGTTCCTATAGAAAACAGCGAGTTTACTTTAGATAGTGATTGCGTAATTATGGCACTCGGCACTTCTCCTAATCCGTTAATTAAAAATACGACTAGCGGTTTAGAAACAAATAAACACGGCTGTATCGTAACAGATGAGTGCGGAAAAACTTCTAAATTAGGGGTTTATGCCGGCGGAGATGCAGTAACGGGAGCAGCTACAGTAATTCTTGCTATGGGCGCAGGTAAAACCGCTGCAAAAGCCATTGACGAGTTTATTCAAAACAAATAAAAATTATATAATATTAAATCTAAATTCCGTATTAAAAAAATACGGAATTTTTTT
>JAZUKR010000018.1:0-3080 GCA_045643385.1 Christensenellaceae bacterium
CAAGAAGGCTTGCATTTATTGCTCCGGTTATTATAGGTATTGCCATTGTGATAATAGACGCTTTGTATATGATAAATTACTCTATTTTTTCGGGCGTCGTTATATTAGTTGCCGTTTTGCCATGCTTATTCGGTTCTTACTATAACTTAAAGCATCTATTATTGCCAAAAGACGATTTAGGACTTTTATCTGCGACGAGAAGTTGTAATATACTTGTAATTTGTGCTTACGTCGTAGGGGTCGTAAACAACGTTTTAACGTCAATGCTAAAAAGTCCGTTAGCGATATCAATAGTTCATATAGCGGTATTTATTATTCCGGCATTGTTAGTCATCAGTGCAGTAAAGGGGGCTGAAAAATGGAAAACCTTAATTTAATTTTGTTTATAAGTTTTGTAACCCCGATGACGATGATGCTGTTTGTCCTGAAAGGACGTTCTAAAGCGGTTTTGGGATTTTTACTTATTGGTATTTTCGTTTGCTTATTTAGTAGTGAATTGAGTGGTATTCTTTTTGGGTTTTTACCGCTTTCTACACAATTTATGACTATAAACATTACTCCGTTTACAGAAGAATTACTAAAGGCGATACCTATTTTGATTTTCGTATTTTGTTTTAAGCCGAAGGATCAAAAAATCTTTGAGACTTCTATCGCCGTAGGAGTTGGGTTTGCAGTTTTGGAAAATGCATTTATTCTTGCAAGCAATATAGACAGCGTTTCTATACCGTTAGCACTTATTCGTGGATTCGGAGCGGGCATGATGCACGGTCTTACGACCTTTACCGTCGGATACGGACTTACGAAAATACGTTTTACAAAGAAGTTTCACGTTACGGGAACTGTGGCATTTTTATGTATTGCCGTTATGTATCACTCGCTTTATAACATACTTGTTCAATCGGATTATCAGTTGATAGGATTTATCCTTCCTATTTTAACTTTTACCCCTTTGTTGATAATATTAAAGAGAAAAGATTTACTGTAAGAGAGATTTATTATGAGAATAAAAAAACGTGTAAAATTTATTACCGGTATTATAGCATTCGCATTGGCGTGTATTTTGGCATTTAATGGGACTTATTCGCAAAACGGGAATAGGGTTGTCGTTGCAATGGCAGACGGTACTTCGTATACTTTACCTGTAAGAGAAACAGGTTTAGTTACTGCGGGACAATCAAACGTTGAATTATACGTTAGCGACGTAAAACTTTCGTCGAAGAAAACCAAAGCCGAAGCCGAAAAAGAACTTCAAGACGCAGGCTATATCGTAAAAGAAGGAAACTTAAATAAAGGTGGCAGAGGATATATTTGTCTTGGATATAAGTTGACGACAAAAAAAGAAGATGCAATAACGGGCATTAAAGCAACAAAAATGAACAGTGGTTATACCGAGTGGGATTACCGTGAGTTTTTAAAAGACAATGCAGAAGGGCTTCCTGAAATCGTTCTTGGCATGAAAAGTGCTTGTCAAACAATGAAAAAACTACTTAACGAAGGAAACGTTGCTGCCCAAACGGCATATAAAACGTTAAATATTCTATGTGTTCCAAACAATGCAAAAGGAAGAACGGGTACACCGCTTGGGGATTATTTGCTTTCTTCCGAGAGAACGGACGAAGACTATGAGACTTTGATTTTAGTTTTGCAAAGCAACACGTTGTCTTTTATAAATAACCAACTTGCCGTAGGCTGTTCTAATTGCTATGTAAACGGTAAATTAGGCGAGAACACAAACGGTTGGGTTTCTGATCCTACGTTTTTAAGTAATCTCGTTCACACTTTGGAAAATTCGGTAGCCTCCTTAAACAACAGTAACGATTTTGAAACTAAAAAAACGGAATTGATTTCTAAATATGCGAACGACATTGATTCTCTTACTTATAAAAGCAATTTTGAAGACGTAATAGACGATTCTTCACGTCAACTTTTGGCTGGTACGAAAGTTGATATTCAAATAGATAACGTAAAATGTACGAATTTATATGAAGTCGTAACTTCTTCGTCAAGGCTTATTAAGGCTTGTTTTATTGATTCTTTGCCGAATACCGTTTCGGCTTCGGGTTTTGGGGGTTTTATAAAAGTTCACGCTTCCGATACTACCCGTTTAGTTCCGGGTGAAGTTCCTAATTTACCCGAAATTGTGTCGCCTTGGATGGCAAACACGGTAGATTATTTAAATAAGCTCCGTGAAGATCCTTTTGAAGAAACGGGTAGGGAAATAATTTTAGATAGACACAAAGATTTGGGCGAAGAGCCGTCTTTCTTTGTGGAAATAGTTAAAAATTATATAGGCACTTATCTTGAAAAGAAAACGGAGTATGCAGATTTGCTTAAAGAAATAGGGACAGATCTGTCTATGAAAGATATGATCGTTGAACTTTCCAAGAGAGTTGCCAAACAAAACGAGGGCGTAGAAGACGGTAACGAACTTACGTCAGACGCTTTTTTACATTTTGCTTCTTTTGAAGTTTTAAGACAGTATAAGTTTATAGATAAAACGAATTTTTTAGGCTTAGATGAGAACGGCAACGATATTAAAGTAAATAATCTTGCCGAACTTCTTTTACTTATTTACGACCAGTCTTTTGAAAGCGAAGAGATTGCAAATACTCTTGCTTGTACGTTTTTGTCCGGCATGAGTAAGGCTGACTTGTATCTTATGAAAACGGCAGGGTTAGCCTTATATACGATGAACTGTTCGATTTCTCCCGAAGACGGCGAGAATATGGAAAAGCAATATTTGGAATCCAAAGACGTACTTGTTAAAGCATATGCTTCTATCGGTTGCGCCGAAAACGAGTGCAGTATTTGGGTGGGGACGAATAAGGACCTTTTAGAAACGAGCTATCTTTGTATGACGAGCGAAACGGAGCGTGTTCAAAAAGCCAATCAAGAATTTTCCGATTCACTTATGAAGGCACAAGAAGATAAATTATATAAGCAACACATATCCGACGCAATGGAATATAGCGGTATAGCGGCGGCGGTGGCAGGTGTCGCATTTTCGGTATTTGAAGTTTGGCTTGCAGTTTCAGTAGGTACTTATCTTGGATTAGGGGCAATATTAAAACTCGGATTGT
>JAZUKR010000019.1:0-5203 GCA_045643385.1 Christensenellaceae bacterium
GGATTTTCGATAATCTTTAGAATAAAAAAAGACCCTGCAAATGCAAGGTCAGTTAAAATTGTTAAAAAATAGCCTATTTTTTGCTAAAAAAGGCAATAAAATGGTCGTTTAGTCAAAAGGTTGCACGGAAAAATCCTATGTATTCAAAATCTACGAAAAATTTAATTTTTAGATTTTTCATACAATTTATTAGTATTTTCTAATTCTTTAATTTTACTAAACCCGACTTTTTCCAATAATTTAATAGAAAAAATGTTATCTTTTTCTACTTCGGCAAAAACGATTTTTACGCTTTCTTGCGATAAAGCCCAGCCTGTAAGTGCCATAACACTTTCCGTTCCATAGCCTTTATTTTGAAATTCTTCTTTTATCCCGTAACCTATTTCGGTTTTGCCGTTATTTACGCCTTTAAAACACATTTCCCCTATATGCTCGCCTTGTAACGACGTAATAAACCACATAGCATAAAACTCTTTGTAATTTGGATTAGCAATTGCACCGTCCAGCATTTCCTTATAGGCATTTTTCAGTTCAATGTTTTCCGTTTTATCAATAAGTTCTTGCATCTCGTTTTTTGTCGCAAGATATATATTTAATCTTTCCGTTTGTATTATCATTTTTAAAAAATTTGTGTCGATAATTTTTTCTTTTCTTTCGGCGGAAATTGTTTATCAAATTCTTCGGCTTTCTTTTCATCCACCATATAAACGTTTGGCGTTTGATATTCGCCTTTTATATTATCTAAATAGCCTTTTTGCAATTCCTTGCACAAGAAAAAGGAATCGTCCACCCCATCGGGAAGTCCATGATATTTTATATTAAAGTCCCTTGCGAAAGTAAAACCGCTTTTAGAATAAAAATCTATATTTCCTTCAAAACAAACCGCACCGAAACCCATTTCCGTTGCTTTTTTAAGTGAATAGTCTAAAAGCATTTTACCATAGCCTTTTCTTTTGTAGTCATTATCAATACAGATAGGTCCCATAGTCAATATGGGGAATTTATCGCCGTTTTCTAACGTAATAAAAGTCTTGTAAAAAACGTTTTGACCGATAATTTTATCGTTTAGTTTAATAACAAAGTTTAATTCTTTAACAAAATTTTCATCTTTTCTCATTTGGTGCAAAACAAAATGCTCCAAACAACCTGGTCGATAAACGTTCCAAAAACTTTCTCTCACCAAATTTTCTACCGCATATTGCTCTTCTTTCTTTTCGTTTTCGATTATAATATTATCCATTTTTCTTGCCTCTATTATATATTTTTAGTAATCTCGGTCGGTTATATCTTTGTATTATTATAAAAACACTTTCAATTAAAGCGCAAACAACTGAAGTTATAATAAAAATAACCGCTTTACCATACGGAATAATCATTAGTAGTGGCAAAAAAGATAGTAGAAACATAATTTCATGAACAATTTCTGCTTGACAAGTCGCACCTAATATTTCTTCTATACTTTTGTACTTAAAATCAAAAGCCGTTTTATCATAAGTAGGAAAAAACTTTTTCCATTTATGAACTTTCAATAATTTATATAGTCGCTTTTCAATTTTTCTTTCCTTAAACCACCATTTATTAAAGTCCATTTTATTATGATATGTTGCGTTTATCACAGAACCTACAAGCGGTCTAACGCAAGTATGATAAAAAGTCGTAATTAAAGTAATACCTACTATTTCTAAAATGTTATTGCTTAAAAATAAAGACGGAATATATACCCCGCTTGCTATTATAAAAAAGATAGGTATTGCCCACTTCATCCATGGTTTTAAATTCATGATTCGACTATATTATAGCAAATTTCGTTTTTTATTTCAAGTATTAGAATCCATTTACCGACCGCACGTAGAAAATTGCTTGAAATATGTTTCAAAACACCAAACGAAAGGAAATTTTATAAAGTTCAATCACTCGCCGTGGACGGCAAACCCTTCGGCGATAAATCGCCCTTTCCCTTATTAAGGGACAGAAACCGACAAGGGGGTTCATTTTGACCAAGCGAACAGCGTTCGCTCATTAAGTCTTTTTTGGCATAAAAAAAGACCCTGCAAATGCAAGGTAATTAAGAATTGCAAAAAATCGCCTATTTTTTGCTAAAAAGGCAATAAAATGGTCGTTTAGTCAAAAGACCAAACGACCAACTGATTTGGCTGCCCCTGACAGACTCGTCCGACTTTTGACGGACTAACATTGATGGACAAGGACTTCGTAGTATACAAAGCATACGGAGAAGCGTCGACGACGCAACTTGCTAATTAGCAAGTTGCTCGTCAGTTCATCTCCGTCGGGACGACGGCAAAAGAAAAACACCAACTTGTTGTTGGTGCTTTCTTTTGTTGTATTTATTGCACAAAATAACTACGTATAAATGAAAATTAAACACACTCGTTTTTTTATTTTACCACTCCAAAACAGTTTCACCGTCCGTATCGTAATGCCAATAATTACCAGCTTCTTGCGGTTCTGTTTCACTGTAATAATAACGTGTTGCTTGTGTTAATTTAATATATCCATCACTACCCGGAATTAATATATTTATATTGCTCCAATCACCTTCCGTACCTTTATAATATACTTTTGTTAATGAATCACAACCTTCGAATGCAAAACTTCCTATACTCTTTACATCACTTCCTATCGTTACACTTGTGAGTGAACTACAATCATAGAATGCTAAACCTCCAATACTCTTTACACCGTCTCCTATTATAACATTTTCTAAAGAAGGACATTTGGCAAAAGCATAATTTCCTATATTTGTTACTCCGTTTACAACAACTTTTGTAAAACTTGAATATTGAAAAGCATTATCTCCTATAATTTTTACACTATCAGGAATAATCAAACTTCTTGATAAAGACCCCATAAAAGCACTTGCCCCTATATATTTTATTCCTTCAAGTGAAAATTCTTCAAGGTTACAGCTAGAAAAACAACCCCCAGCAACACCTATCGTACCTGGCTTAAATTCTACTTTTATAAGTGTATTGTTTACTGCCACAATAGCCCAGTTATCAACGTAATATACACCTTGATATTTTTCGTATAATTGTATATCATTGGCAAATGCTCCAGAATCAACATATATAACACTTTCCGGTATCTCTAAAGTTGTTAATGAACTACAATAACCAAATGCTAAATGTCTTATTTCCTTTATGCCGTTCGGAATATCGATTGTTGTAAAATCACAACGTTCAAATGATCCATCCCCTATAATTTCAACACTACCATCAGCAGGAATTATGCTGTTGTTAAAACCTTTTATTAAAGTTTTTGTTTCTTTTTCAATAATACAATTACCTTTAACACAATATTTTTTATTTTCACTATCTATTTCTACATTTTGTAAATTTTTCAATCCACTAAATACGCTTGCTGGCATAAAGTTTACATTTTTACCTATAAATAAACTTTCAAATTTACAACCTTGGAAAGCCAAGTCATAGATTGAAATTAAGCTCTCAGGTAAAATGATTTCTGTTAAACCTGTACAGTTTTGAAAAGCACAATTGCTTATTGTAGTTACACTTTCAGGTATTATGATCGATTGTAATGCGTAGCAACTATCAAATTCATAACTTCTAATTTCCGTAGTGTCTTCAGGTAAAACAACGGTTACAGTATGATTGCAAAGTTTTTTATCTGAACTACCCTTAAACATAGAATAATCCATATAGTTGCTGTTTTTAGCAAACTCGATTTCTACAAACGTTTCCGGAATATCGTTTATACTTTCGCCAAAGAGCCAATACAAGTCTTTATCGAACATACCGGAAATAACAAGTCTTTCCAAAGAAGAACAACCGTTAAACATACTTTGGGTAAAGTTATCAAAACCACCGTCAAAGGTTACGCTCGTTATGTTCGTATTGTTTTTAAATACCGCATTATCTACCTGAGTAACGGGTTTTTCGTTATAATACTTAGGAACAACGATATTTTTTGCCGTGCAAGTGCCTAAACCGATAAGCCTGTATTCGTTGTCGTTTATTTTTTCGTATACTAATCCGTTACTATCGTAATCGGGTTCTATTTGAACGGTGCTTGCCTTAATAACGTCGTTTCTACTTACGGTATAAGTAAAGGTTGGCTCGTAACTTAAAACAACGTCTCTGCTATCAACCCAGCAGACAAAGTTTTCCGTAGTGCTTGTAATTTGTATTTGTTCGCCTTTCTTAAACAAACCGCGCGCCGATTCATCTTCCAATACGCCACCGTGAACTTTTATTTGATAGAATTTAGAGTTTACAAGTCTATCTTCTTTATAATCGGTCATTTCCTGTGTGGCAGAGCTATAATTAAGCATTGAGGTTATAACTTTATCAAGTTCGACATTAGACTCTTTTGAACCACGCATATCAAACGCATAATCCAATGCACTGTATTTTACTACTTCGCCATATACTTCCGACTGACCATTGCTATAATACGGAACGGCATATAAATTGTCTCCGACTTCTTTTGCTTTTATTTGATCATTTAAAAATATCGCATACTTCTTGCCTTGTATTTCTTCTATCCTATACAAAGACAAACTGTAATTATTAGTCGGCTTTTTATATTTCTTTTTGCCACTTTTCCATACTAATACTTCTATTTTGTTGAAATCTGCTTCTGCAATATTTTCCGCCTCTACAGCATACATCAGTTTTATCGAATCTTGAAAAGACAAATTGCACGCTACGATTTCCACTTTTGCTTCGGGCTCTCCCGCTATAACGTTGCCCGTTTTTGCTTTGGATATCCCAAGCGCAAAACACGTAACGAAAACTATAGCTAAAAAGCCAATTAATAACTTTTTTGTAAATACTTTTCCTTTCATTTTTATTCCCTCCATGATTAAATAAAATGCCATTGCCCGTCGTCAGTTTTTGGCGGTACTTCCGGCTCCGGTTCGACTGAACCCATTATAACGTCTTCAGTAAGAAATTTGATAATTTCTATTTTTGGACTTATATAATCTTTCATAATTTCTCCTTTACGACTTATCTATTGTTATTCGTTTAGCACTATGGTGCTATTTTTTTATATTATACTACTATAGTGCTAATATGTCAATAATAAAGATATAATTTTTGGGAGAAAATTTATGGAGATTATTGTTGGCAAAAAAATTAAGGAACTTATGGAAATTGAAAAAATCAATCAAACGGAACTTGCGAATAAATTAGGTGTAAAACAAAACACGGTTAGTTCT
>JAZUKR010000020.1:0-15866 GCA_045643385.1 Christensenellaceae bacterium
CCGTAGGTTCCGGCGTTGTTTCTAAAATTGTTAAGTAATTAACCGTTTAGAAATTAAACTATAAAATTAAGGTCATACTTTTTGTATGACCTTTTTTTTGGTTTTTATTATAACTTTAAGTATTTTTTCATATTATTTTAATATGGATTTAAGTTTTAAGGAATTAAAAAAGCGTGAAGTAATTAATATTGCTGACGGCAAATCTTACGGACATATTAAAAATCTCGTTATTAGTTTTCCTTACGGGTACTTAACGGGAATAATAGTTTCACAATGCGGTGCAAAAGGAATTTTCAGTATTTTTGACAACAGCGAACTGTTTATTAGCGTTAAAAAAATAAATAAAATAGGCAACGACGTAATTTTGGTTAATCTTAATTGCGGTGATATTTGCGGTATGAGTTCGCCACCTCCACAAAAAAAGAAAGATAAGGGTTGTTGTAACGGTGGAGAAATAATCGATAATTCGAACATAGAAGATATAGATTTAAATGATTATTAAAAAAGGTCTTGAAAAAGTAAAAATTATGTTTTATAATATACGTAGAATATAAGTTGGAGAAAATAATGATATTAACAATATGCCCTAATCCAAGTATAGACTGTACTATGGAATTAGATAATTTAAACGTTGGAATGTTGAATAGAATAAGCAGTAAAATAGAAACTTATTCGGGTAAAGCGTTAAACGTTGCTATAGGTATAGCGAGATTAAACAAAAAATGTATGGCAACAGGATTTATGTTTAATAATCAGGCAAAATTATTCGAGCATACTTTGGAAAAAGAAAAAGTAGATTACAGTTTTATATATAACGACGGTAATGCAAGGGTTAATTATAAAATAATAGACAAAAAATCTATGCTAACCGAAATAAACGATAAAGGTGAAACGGTAACAAAAGAAAAACAGAACGAATTAATAGAATTAATTAAAAAGTTATCTAATAACGTAGATATAGCTGTAATGAGCGGAAGTTTACCAAAAGGCGTAGAACCCGAGTTTTACGGAAGGGCACTTTCGGTTATTCCAAAATCCGTAAAGTTAATAGTAGATACCGAAAAAGAAAATATGTTGTCTGCATTAGACAACGAAATATATATGGTAAAACCTAATTTAAGAGAATTAGAAAATTTTGCAAATCAAGAATTACTAACAAAAAAAGACATGTTAAAAGCGTGCGGAAAGTATTTAGATAAGGGTGTTAAAAACGTATTATTATCTCTTGGTGCGGAAGGGGCAATTTTAACGGACGGAACGGAATCGTATTTCTGTAAATCTGCAAACGTTGCCGTTAATTCTACCGTTGGGGCAGGCGATTGTATGATTTCGGCGGCAACTGTCGGAATAACAGAAGGCTTATCTAAAAAAGAGATACTGCAAATGAGTGTTGCTGCAGGAACTGCCGCTATAACTACTTGCGGAACTAATTTGTTTTATAAAGATAAATACGACGAGATTTTTTCTAAAATACTACCGGAAAAGATATAATAAAAACAAGAATAAAAAGTCTGCTTTTACGCAGACTTTTTTTGTATGGAAAATAATAACTACGGCATTAAAGGAATTTTAAAAGAACTTAAAGAAAAAAGAATATCAACTATTTCGGCGTCTTGGGTATTTTACTTTGTTTTGGCGATAATACCGATATTTGTTTTATTACTAATTGCGTTTTCATTTTTTAACGTAGAAATAGCAGGACTAAAAAGTATATTGCCAAACGAAACAATGAGTTTATTAAACGAAATTTTTATAACGGCAAGCGATATCACTAAAGGATTTACGGTATTTTTTTTAATATCAGTAATTTATTCTTGCGCAAAATTAATACAAAGATTATCTTTCGACGGTCAGTTTATTTACGACGTAAATAAAAATATAAAACAAAATATACTAAAAAGAATATTAGCGGTTATTTCGGTTTTCGTGCTTTTTATAATTTTTATTTTAATAGCGTTTTTGCTTTCTTACGGCAAAAATTTTATATCAGGGCTATTAAACGGCAATAGTTACGTAAATTATATTTTTATTTTTTCATTTACTTTTATAGTGAGTTATGGTATAATAATATTACTCAATATTTTTATTATTTGCCCCCAAAAAATAAAACTTAAAGAGGTCATACTTGGTAGTTTTATTTCGCTTTTCATAATCGTTTTAGGGACTATTGCGTTTACGTTTTATTTAAGGCTAATCGACGGATATAATGCTTTTTACGGAAGTTTAGCGTCCATATTCGTGTTTATGCTTTGGAGTTATATAGTAATGTATGGGCTTGTTTTCGGTGCAATAATAAATTCGATAATTCATAAAAGGGGGAAAATATATGTTAAAAATACAAAATCTAACCAAGATTTACGGCAAAAAGGTAAAAGCGGTAAACAACTTGTCGTTAACTGTAAATGATGGCGAAATTTTTGGCTTTATCGGTCATAACGGAGCAGGAAAGTCGACTACAATAAAAGCGATAGTCGGCGCACTTAATTTTGAAGAAGGTGAGATTTTTATTTATAATTATTCTGTTAAAGATAACCCTATAGAATGTAAAAAAATAACCGCATACGTTCCCGATAACCCGGATATTTACGGGCATTTAACGGGAATACAATACATTAATTTCATTTGCGACGTTTATCAGGTAAACGAAGAAACAAAGAACGAAAACATTAAAAAGTATTCTAAAGTTTTTGAAATGGAGAATAGTTTAGGTGATTTAATAAGTTCGTATTCGCACGGTATGAAACAGAAATTAGTAATAATCTCTGCTCTTTGCCATAATCCTAAATTTTTAGTGTTAGACGAGCCGTTCGTAGGTCTTGATCCCGTTGCTTCGCATAATTTAAAAGAGATTATGCGTGAAATTTGTAATAACGGCGGAACGATATTTTTCTCCACTCACGTTTTGGAAGTTGCAGAAAAATTATGCGATAGAATAGGCATAATCAAAAACGGCGAATTAGTTATTGAAGGAGATACAAAAGAAGTAACTAAAAATAAGAGTTTAGAAAATATTTTCTTGGAGTTGCAAGAAAATGCGTAATCTTTTTAACTTATTAAGAATAGAAGCCTTGTCTTTTATGGGAATAAATAAAAGACTTAATAAAAACAAAAATAAAGGTTTATTAGGCACTCTAGGTGTGTTTTTATTGTTAATTTTAATCGGCGGGCTAATATTTTTTTATGCGTATTACTATATACCGGAACTCGCAGAGTTATTACTTAATGAAAAAGAAAAGATAGAGATTTTTCCTTTTGCATTTTCGTTTGTGTTTGCGGTAAGCTTTATTTACGAGTTTTATTCGATAGGAAATTTATTATACGGTGCAAAAGATTACGACCTTTTAATCACTATGCCCATTAAACCTAACGTTATTGTTTTATCTAAACTGCTTTATATTTATTTAGAAAATTTATTAATCTCGCTTTTAGTAGTTGTCGCAATATTTATAAGGTTTAACAGTATAGGCGGAACGCTTACATTAAATATAGTTATTTTTACTTTAATTATGTCTGTTTTCGTTCCATTTTTGTCACTTTCTTTTGCTATTATAGTGGGAACATTATTTTCCTTTATTTCGTCCAAATTCAAAAGAAGAAATTTAGTGCAAACAATATTGTTTTTGGCGGTATTCGGACTTTTATATTATTTTTTATATACTAATAACGGCACGTTTTCTATTAATAAACTTTATTTATTATACGGGATTTCTTTAAAGGCATTTAGTGACGTAATATATTTACTTATCTTTATCGGAATAAACCTTTTAAGTTTTGTTATAGTTTATTTAATAATATCTGTTTTTTATCCCAAACTTAACAGCATTATGCATTCGCAAAAAAAGAGCAGGAATTACAAACTGAAAACTTATAAAAGCAAAAGGCCGTTTAAGTGTTTATTCAATAAAGAAATTAAAAGGTTTTTCAGTTCGCCTAATTATTTTATTAATACCGCACTAGGACCTATTTTTGCTTTAATATTTTCAGTGTTGTTTGTAATTTTAATTAGAGATATCGCAGGTGCTTTCGGGGCGGATATTTCCGACGGAACAGGGGATTTTTTAAGGGTTTTTGGATTTATTGTAGTCTTCTTTTCCGCTGCGTCGCCCACAACTTCAAGTTCTATTTCTTTAGAAGGTAAAACTTTCTGGCAAATTAAAACATTACCAATATCGTTTAAGAAATACTTTAACGCAAAACTAATGGTAAACGTAATAATAAATACTTTGCCTATGTTTATCGTTTCTTTAGTTTTATCTATTCCTTTGGGAACAGAATTAATCTACGTTGTTTTATTCTCTTTATACGTTGTAAGTTTATCTTTACTGTTTGGAGTTTTAGGGTTATTTTATAACTTAATTTTTCCTAACTTTGAATGGGAAAGAGAACAGAAAGTAGTAAAGCAAAGTTTACCTACGTTTTTATGCTCTTTGCAAAGTTGTTTATGGATTGTAATTAACGTTATATTAGATACGGAAATTATTTTAACTTCTTTAGAATATTTACTGATATGTATAGGCTTTGCGTTAATTTTATCAATAATAATTTACAGTGTAATTCTTACTAAAGGTGAAGAACTTTTACGTAAAAAAACAGATTAAATTTATAGTCAATTAAAAAAGTCCGAGTAAAATATTTTACTCGGACTATATTTTTGTTCTTTTATTTATTAAAGTTTATTACGCATTATTTTACCGCTTGAAGTTTTTGGTAATTCATCGCAAAATACAACGACTCTCGGATATTTATACGGTGCTGTTTTAGATTTGACGTAATTTTGAATTTCTTTCTTTAAATCTTCCGTCGGTTCTTTGCCTTTTACTAAAACGACGCTAGCTTTAACAATTTGACCTCTTACTTCATCGGGGCAAGCCGAAACTCCGCATTCCAAAACGTAAGGTAGTTCCATAATAACGCTTTCTATTTCAAAAGGTCCTATTCTATAGCCGGAAGATTTAATAACGTCGTCTATTCTGCCTACGTACCAGTAAAACCCGTCTTCATCTCGCCATGCCGTATCGCCGGTGTGATAATATCCGTCGTGCCAAACTTCTTTTGTTCTTTCTTCGTCTTTATAATATCCCGTAAATAATCCGCAAGGTGCACCGTTACTAACGTCTACGACTATTTCTCCCGTTTCGCCAACGGCAACAGATTTTCCGTTTTCGTTTACAATATCTACTTTATACGCAGGGGAAGGTTTACCCATAGAACCTATTTTATGCGGTGCGCCGACAAGGTTACCTATCATCATAGTACATTCCGATTGACCGAAACCTTCGTGAATTTGTAAACCCGTTGCTTCTTCGAACTTTCTGTATACTTCGGGGTTTAACGCTTCGCCTGCCGTCGTCATATGTTTAACGGAAGATAAATCGTAATTTTCTAGATTTTCTTTTATCATCATACGAAGCATTGTAGGTGGTGCGCAAAAGGTAGTTATTTTATATTTAGCAAACATCGGCAATATATCGCTTGCGTCGAACCTATCGAAGTCGTATACAAAAGTTGCGCATTCGGCCAACCATTGACCGTATAATTTGCCCCACATTGCTTTTGCCCAACCCGTATCGGATATCGTAAAGTGCAGACCGTTCGGGTCGGTGTTGTGCCAGTATTTTGCCGTTATAAAATGACCTAAAGCGTATTTATAATTATGTGCGGCAATTTTAGGATATCCGGAAGTTCCCGAGGTGAAAAACATTATCATTAAATCGTTTCCGCAAGGAGAATCTTCCTTTCTGTCGTAATGAGTGCTGTATAGCATATATTCTTCGTCAAAATTTCTCCAGCCTTCTTTTTTGCCGTTTACCATTATTTTGATTTTTAAGTCGGGCGAATTTTTAGACGCTTCGTCAACTTGATTAGAAGTTTCTCCGTCTGCAGTACAAAGTATTGCGCTAACTCCTGCCGATTTAAATCTATAACTAAAATCGTGTTCTTGAAGTTGATTCGTAGCGGGAATTGCTATTGCACCTATCTTATTTAAACCGAGCATAGCAAACCAGAATTGATAATGCCTTTTTAATACGAGCATTACTCTGTCGCCCTTTTTTATTCCTAAAGAAGTGAAATAATTTGCCGCTCTGTTTGATTCCTTTTTCATGTCCGAAAAAGTAAAGCGTCTTTCCACTTTATTTTTATCTATATGAAGCATTGCGAGTTTATACGGGTCTTTTTCGGCTAATTCGTCTACTAAATCGAACGCAAAATTAAATTTTTCGGTATTTTTAAATTTTACTTCGATAGGCGTTCCGTTTTCGTTCTTTTTTACTTCTATATATTTTTTATAAATTCTGTCTTTAACGTCGTTTTCTTTAGGTACTATTTTTTCTTCGGTAATTAAACTCTTGTCTTTTTCTTTTAGTTCTGGAATAGGTTCTCCGTTAGTGTTTAAAACTATTGCGTAAAATATGCAGTCTTTTCCGTTAACCGCTTTCATTCCGTGCGGAGTACTACTGTCGTAATACACGCTGTCGCCGGCAGAAAGCGTTTCCGTATGGTCGCCGATTTGAACCATTAAATTGCCTTCTACTACTATATCGAATTCTTGACCTTTATGAGTAGTTAATTCTATATTTTTTGCATTTTTATCGTATACGCTTTTAACGTATAACGGCTCTGCTATTTTATTCTTAAATGCGTTTGCTAAGTTATAATAAGTCATGCCGTGCGCATTTGCTATTTTTTGACCTTCGCCCGCTCTTGTTACGGTGTATGAATTAAGAGTTGGGGAATATCCTTCTATTAAATCGGTAACGTTTACTTTTAAGGCGTTAGCACAACGGTATAAAAAGGCAAAGTTTAAGTCCATTTCTCCGTTTTCGCATTTAACGTATTCGTCCACGGATACGTCGGTATTTTTTGCCATATATTCAACGGTAAAATTTTCCACTTCTCTTAAATCTTTAATACGTTTTGCCATTTCTTTAATTTTTACGTCTAAACTCTTTTTATTTTCCATACACGTTCTCCTAAAAAATAAAAAACTCCGTCTCAAAATCTTGAGACGGAGTTAAATCCGCGGTACCACTCAAATTGCGTTTAATAAAACGCCACCTCTCGAAATCAATAAATTTCTATGACCTTAACGCAGCAATCACGGAGAAGTTCTACGGTTAAAAAATTAACTTTCTTCTTCTCGGCTCGGAAACTACGTCGCAAAAATTTTTGTACCGAACTTTCACCACTTGTCGGCTCTCTAAAACAAATTTTTTTTTGCGCCCTTTTCGTCAACGCCTTTATAAATTATCATTATTTTACATTAATTTTTTTTTCTTGTCAATTATTTTTTACTCTATTATCGTTTTTTAATACTTTTCTTTACTATTCCGTTATATTTTGTCGAAATTTTACATATTATTTACTATCTTTTTATTTAAGGGGTTAAAAATGAATTTCGATTATAAAGACAGAATAATAGAGGAAGCATTATACACTGTTAAAAATAATTCCACGGTACGGCAGACGGGAAAACACTTTTGTATCGCTAAGTCTACAGTACATAAAGACATAACGGAAAGGCTTTTTTTTATCGATAGGTGTTTATATTTTAAAGTAAGAAAAGTTTTAGATAAAAATCTTAGTGAACGCCACGTTAGGGGCGGTGAAGCGACTAAAAATAAATATCTTAAATTAAAAGAAATTTAGTTTTTTTATTGACTTTTTTTTGCTTTAATATTATAATTAAAATATACCTAATCTAAAAGGTTCGCCTAATAGTAAAGGGATTATGATTCTGGATTTTTCAAGGAAAATATCCTTGATTAAATGCGTTCCTCCCTTTGCTATATTTAGCAGAGGGAGTTTATTTTTAAATTAATTATGAGAAGATTATTTTTTATTTTAGTTTGTTTAATACTTTTTTTATCTTTTTCGCTTTCTTTTGCGTGTAAAAAAGAAGACGGCGGACTTTCTTTTTACGTTCCGGACGGTGCTCCTGCACTTTCTATCGCCAAGTTTATTAACTCAAACGAAGATTTTAAAACGGGATTAAAAGTCGATTTTAACGTCGTTTCGGCAAGCGTAATTAATTCTACTCTTTCGGTAAAAAAGGCAGATTTTGTAATTTTACCTGTTTTACAAGCGACAAAACTTTATAACGCCAATCCGGAAAATTCTTATAAGACGGTAGGTGTAATAACGCACGGCAATTTCTATTTAATAAGTAGTTTTTTAATTGAAAACGTGAGTGAATTAAAAAATAAAATTATATTAATTCTGCAAAATAGAAATACCGTTCCCGATTTAACGATTAAAGCGATATTAAAAGACAACAATTTAGAATACGTTGAAAGCGATAGCGCCGTTAAGGATAAAGTTGCACTTTCTTATAAAGGTGCGGGCGCAAACGTTATAGGTGCGATGGACATTAAGGGCGATAACGAAACTGTGGCTTATTTGCCGGAACCCGCTGCAACTAACCTTTTATCTAAAAAACCCATATACGGGTTTAGATTAAGCGTGCAAGAACTTTTCGATAAAGAGTCTAAATCTTATCCGCAAGCCGTGTTATTAGTAAAAAGTTCACTATTAAGTAGTCATAAAGACTTAATCGAAGATTTAAAAAATTCTTTTAACGAAAGCGTTGGTTGGTTAAAAGATAACCCCGTTTTAGCAGTAAATAACGTTAAGAGTGTATTTTCTTCTTCGGAACTTCCTGATAAATTAAGCGTTAATTCGGTTATTAATTCTAATATTTATTTTAAAGACGCAAAAAGTGAAAAGGAAAACGTTTATAAATACATAGAACGTATAAGAAGTATAGAAAAAAGTTCTGCAAACGAGATTGATGAAGGATTTTTTGTTTAGTATGAAAAAAGATTATAAAATTTTGGGTTATTTTGCACCGATTATTTCGGTAATATGCGTAATAATTATTTGGTGTGTTTTATCTGCAAGCATAAACGACGAATTAATTTTGCCGAACTTCTGTTTAACGGTAAAAGAATTTTTTAACTTGTTTAAGTCTGGCGAGTTTTATTCTTCGCTATTTATGACTGTTTTAAAAAGTCTAATTTCTTTTTTAATATCGTTTATTCTTGCTTTGTTTTTTGGGATTTTAAGTTATAGGCATAATCTATTTAAAAAGTTTATTAATCCTATAATTTCTATTATGAGAGCGCTACCGACCGTTGCGGTCGTATTACTTCTTTTAGTATGGACAAATTCTTTTATAGCGCCTATTATCGTTACTTCTCTTGTCGTTTTGCCCACCGTTTATACGGGGGTTATAAACGATTTATCTAATATTGACGTTAAACAAATAGAAATGTGTAAAGTTTTTAACGTTAACAATAAAGATATTATTAATAAAGTATTACTTCCGCAAATTATGCCGTCAATTTTAAATACGGTAGGATCTTCTATGTCGTTAAATATTAAATTAATGGTGGCGGCGGAAGTGCTTTCTGCAACGGGAAATTCGCTGGGTAACCTTTTACAATATTACTCTAACGTTTCTTTAGAAACGGCCAAAATGCTCTCTTTAGTTATCGTTTGCATTATAATCGGAATTTTAATTGAGTGCGTTTTTTCTTTTCTTTCTAAAAAGGCAGGTAAAAACTTATGATAGAGTTTAAAAACGTTAGTGTTAGCTACGGAACACGTTTTGTTTACGATAAATTAAATCTTAAAATTAACGATAACGAAATAACCGCAATATTAGGAGAAAACGGCTCGGGGAAAACGACCATACTTAAAGCGCTTGCTAACCTTATAGATTATTCGGGTGAAATTATCGGCGTTCCTGATAAAATTTCCTACGTTTTTCAAGAAGATAGACTTATTAAAAATTTAACGGTTAAAGAGAACATTAAACTCGTTTCCCCGAACGTAGACGTTAAAAGTTTATTAAAAATTTTTAATATGGAAGACGTAGAAAATAGGTATATAAAAACGCTTTCCGGCGGTAAAAAAAGAAAAGTGGCGTTAATTCGTGCTTTTTCTTATAAGGCTCCGTTATTAATTTTAGACGAAGCGTTCAATTCGGTTGATTTAAAATCTAAAACCGAGTTTATAGAAATTTTTAAAAGAAAACAAAAAGAAGATGAAAGTTCTATAATATTTATAACGCACGATATTTTAGAGGCAGTTTTATTTGCAGATAGGATTATTGTTATGTCGGGAGGAGAAATAGTGTTTGATAAAAGGAATACGAAAACAAAAGAAACCGAAAAGGAACTTTACAAATTATTATTGAATTTAGAAGATAAAAATTAAGTATAAATCCGAAGTTATTTTAGCTTCGGATTTTTTATATATAATTACCATTAAAAGAAATGTATATATATTGACAAATTAGTTTAAAATATGTTAAAATATAAAAAATAAAATTTTAGGAAAATTTATGTCTAAATATAAAATTGCGGACGTAGTGTTTGACGTAAGACCGAGATACGAGTATTTTTCTTTGCAAGCCGAAGATTATCTCTATACGGGGAACGAGCCGTCCGCTTTTGATATTTTAATAACCGACGAAGAAATACTTTTTGAAAAGAGTTTCGGCATAAGCGATAACGACGCTTATTTAGAAAGCCTTGCAATTTTCAGAAAAATTTGCACCAACTTGATTAAAAATTTTAACGGCATAATTTTTCATTGTAGTGCTATTTGCGTTTCGGGTAGAGCATATCTATTTACGGCACCGTCCGGAACGGGAAAATCTACCCATTCAAGGCTTTGGAAAGAGTGCTTTAAAGATAAAGTAATATATATAAACGACGATAAACCCATATTGAGATTAATAGAAGGCGAAATTTACGTTTACGGAACGCCTTGGAGGGGTAAACACAGACTCGGTAGCAATATAAAAGTAAAAGTCGATTCTATTTGTAAAATAACAAGGTCTAAAACCAATTTCGTAAAAAAAATGACGGTTTCAGAGATGATTCCCGTTCTTCTCCGTCAGACGCTTAGGTTTGAAAGTGAAGAGAATATGGATAAACTACTTAATATTATTTCCGAAATTTGTTTAAAAGTTAACCTTTACGAAATTAATTGTAATATGGAAAAAGAGGCGGCGTTTACTGCTTATAAAACTTTAGTGGAGAATAAAGATGAAAATTAAAGACGGGTTTATTTTAAGAGAAGTTGCAGGAAGTTTTATCGTTGTTGCCGTTGGCGATAGGGTAAAAGAATTTAACGGTGTAATTAACTTAAACGAAACGGGCGCTTTTATTTGGAAACTGCTTAGTGAAGGCAAAGAACCCGAATTTATTGAAAATGAATTAGTAAAAGAATACGACGTATCAAAAGAAAAAGCAAATAAAGACGTAAAAGAATTTATAACTAAACTTGAGGAGGGCAAACTTTTAAAATAAGTTTGTTTACTGAAAATGGGCAAGATAGGATTTGATAAAGATAAATATTTAGAGATGCAATCGGCAAAAATTTTAGAAAGAATTTCTATGTTCGACGATAAGTTGTACTTAGAGTTCGGCGGAAAATTATTCGACGATTATCACGCATCTCGTGTTCTTCCCGGGTTTGAGCCGGATATTAAACTTAAAATGCTTACAAAACTAAAAGACAAAGCAGAAATTTTAATAGTAATAAATTCCGACGATATAGAAAACAATAAGTACAGAAGTGATATAGATATCACTTACGACCAAGACGTTTTAAGATTAATAGATAATTTAAGAGAAGGTGGGTTTTACGTAGGAAGCGTTGTTTTAACGAGATACGGTTCTCAGCCTGCCGCTAAAACTTTTAGGAAAAAACTCGAAACTTTAGGTATGAAAGTCTATAAACATTACACTATAGACGGATATCCTACCGAAGTAGAAAAAGTCGTTTCTGAAGACGGACTCGGTAAAAACGAATATATAGTTACCACAAGACCGCTTGTAGTCGTAACTGCACCGGGACCGGGAAGCGGTAAAATGGCAACCTGCTTATCTCAATTATATCACGAATATAAACACGGAATTAAAGCGGGTTACGCTAAATACGAAACCTTCCCTATTTGGAATTTACCGTTAAATCACCCTGTTAATATTGCTTATGAAGCGGCAACCGCCGACTTAAACGACAGTAACGTTATAGACTCGTATCACTTAGAAGCGTACGGCAAAATGGCTGTTAACTATAATAGAGATATGGAAACTTTCCCTGTTCTATCCGCAATGTTTAAAAAGATTATGGGCACTTCTATTTATAAATCTCCAACGGACATGGGCGTTAATATGGCAGGCTTTTGTATTACGGACGATGAATACGTAAAAGAAACTTCTAAGCAAGAGATAATACGTCGTTATTATTCGTCGTTAAACGATTTAAGAAAAGGTCGTTGTGAAAAAGACGTTGTTTCCAAAATCGAAATATTAATGCAAAAAATGAATATTTCTCAAAACGACAGAGTAGTCGTTAAACCCGCTCTTGAAAAAGAGTCGATAACGGGTACTCCGTGCTGTGCCTTAGCACTTCCGGACGGAAGAATTTTTACTGGTAAAACAGGTGAACTTTTAGGCGCAGGCGCTTCGGTTTTACTGAATACGTTAAAAGGATTAGGAGAAATAGACGACTCTATAGATTTAATTCCTTCTACTTTAATTGAGCCGATAACAAACTTAAAAACAGACCATATGGGTAGCAGTAACCCAAGACTTCATACGGACGAAATTTTACTTTGTTTAGCTATGAGTGCGGTAACGAATCCTATTGCCAATATCGCAATAAGACAGTTGAGTAAATTAAAAGGCGCACAACTTCACTCTTCCGTTATTCTTCCACACGTAGATAAAAAGACGTTTAAAGAATTAGGGATAGACGTAACCAACGAGCCTAAAGGTCAAAAAGATAAATTATTTTATAATTAATTTTATGGCGTAGAAATGAGTAAAATAATAGATAAAATAAAATGTAGAATTTATTTGTTTTATATATTTATTTGTAAAATTTTTTACAAAACCCGAAAGTATTTTCCTAGAAAAAAGAGTATTTTATTATATTGTGAACAAAAACAATTTGAAGCACACGTAATAGACTATATAAAATCCGTTAAAAATATAAAAAATTATAAAATTTATTTTTATTATTTTGGCAATCCTAAAAAATTCAGTAAAGAGATAAAAGAATATAAAATAAAAATAGTTAAAAGGGGCATTGTTCCTTTTTTATATGTCGATTTAGTTGTAACGGCTTGTTTATTTCCTAAAGAATTAAATAAATCTAAGGCTAAAGTTTTATACGTAAATCACGGGTTTCATATAGTAGGCAGAAAGGACGGCGAAGAGACTTTTACTTATTCGCTTTTATATGAAGATACAAAGCCTAATATAATTTGTGAACCGAATAAAAGAATAGCAGAATTAATAGTAAAGGAAAAACCGAATTTAAAAAGCGTTGTTAAATGGACGGGGTGGAAATTCTCCCAAAAACTTAGTGACGCTTTATCGTTAAGAGAAAAGTTTAGAAGCGATTTCGGTTTTAAAAAAGAAGACAAGGTGATTTTTGTAGTTTCCACGTGGGGCGAAAATTCTCTTTCCATGCGATACGGTGAAAGTTTATTTAAACAATTAAAACTGTTAAGTAAAGACTATAAAATAATAATTTCTCTTCATCCGAAAGTTTTTTTAACGAAAATTGCAAATACTATTAAAGACGAATTAGAAGATTTGAAGTCTTACGGCGTTATTATTAAAGATTTAGATTCCGATTGGATTCCTTATATGATAGCGTCCGACGTGGTTTTTTCCGATTATTCAACTTTGACCGAAAGTGCTGTTTCTATCAGAAAAAAATTAGTATTATCAGATTATCCAAAAGAAACGATATGGAAAGAATCTGTTATATCTAAGGTTAAAGATTTATTTTTAACGGTTAAAGATATAAAAGATTTAGGCAAATTTATTGAATTGTCGTTAGAAAAACCTTTCCCCGAAGATACGATAAGGTATTGTGACGAAACAAAGATTTTAAGAAAAGATTACGAAGATAAGATTACTCTTATTACTAATAATTTAATTGAAGAAGGAAAGAAATGATAACAATAAAAAGTGAGAAAATAAGCAAGTTAAAAGACGCTTGGAATAGTTTATATTTAAATAATAAAAACGCATCGCCTTTTCAAGATTATGAATTTGCTTTAATTTTAAAATCTGCATATAAATATTATCCGTATTTTGTAGAAAAGCCGATTTTTTATACTTTTTACGAAGATGGGAAAATAATAATGATTGCCCCGCTTTGTAAAAACCGTGCATCAAAAAACATTTATTATACTAGTTTTGGGGCTATGTTTAGAGTTGCTTACGAAGATTTTATATACGACGACTCTATGACGGAAGAAAAACTTTCTTTATTAGTTAATCTTTTAAACGAAAAACTTAAAAAGAGAATTATTTTTAATTTTGTTTCCGAAGAGAGTCTTCTATATAAAGTTTTTGAAGACGAATATACGGAATATAAAAAAGAGATTTGTATGGGATTTGAACTTCCGGACAATTTCGATAATTATATAAAATCTTTGCATGGTTCATCTAGAAAAAATTATAAACACGATTGTAAATTATTAAACGAAACCGATTGGGAAATTAAGTTTTTTCACGAAGAAAAAGCCAACAAAAAAGAATATAAAAAGATTTTAGACGTTTACGTTAATAGATACGATAATAAATGGACGCACGAAACGAATTTTTTAAAAAGAAAGTATAACGATTGGTTTATAAAATATAAGCATCATAACGCTATCGCAATGAATAAAATAAAAACGGGGTTTATAGCTGTTTTATATATTAATGGCGAAATTGCTGCAATTTCAGGTGGATACGTTCAAAAAAATAATAATTATATAGTATTACACAGGGGTGCAATAAACGATAAATTTTTAAAATATTCTCCGGGCAAAATTTTAGAATACAAACTTATTAAAAAAAGCATAGAAGATTATAAGATAAAATATTACGATTTATCTAAAGGCGCAGAAGAGTATAAAAACTATTTTAATTCTATAGCATATTATCAGCATTGTTATTACGTTTCTGAATTTGATAAGAGAAAAGAAAAAAGAGTTTTAACCGTCGGGGTTTTCGATTATTTCCACTTTGGGCATTTAAGACTTTTTTATAATTGTAAAAAATATGGCGAAAAACTTATAGTCGCCGTTCAAGATACCGATTACATCAAAAAGACTAAGCCGAACGCAGATATATTTTATACTTTAGAACAAAGAATTGAAATGATAGAATCTTTAAAAATTGTTGATAAAGTTATAGTATATAAAAACGTAGACGAATTGTTGCCGACCGTTCCTTTCGACGTTTTTGCCGTAGGCGGAGACCAAAATCACGAAGGGTTTAAGTGTGCTATTAAATGGTGCGAAGATAATAATAAAGAAGTAGTACGCCTAAATAGAACGCCTAACGTGTCTTCAAGTTCTATAAAAAAACAAATAGAAAACGATTAAAACAAAAAGTGCTCGATATTAATTATCGAACACTTTATTTTTTTATTTTATAAAAGTATAAAATTACAGACGCAATTAAACAGAAAATTAAAAGTGATAATGCGTCTACTATAGTAGTAATAAACGGGCTTGCAACTACTGCGGGGTCAAGGTGAATTCTTTTTGCAAAAAGGGGAAGAATTGCGCCGATAAACTTTGCCATAATTATAGTTAAACACATAGAAACTGATACCGCTAAACCTTCTAATAAAGAATAACCGTAACCGAATACTAAATTATCTAAAAGCATAAGTTTTGCAAAACAAACGAGCCCTAAGGTTACCGCAAGTAATATAGAAACTCTTAATTCCTTAAATATAACCTTAAAAATATCTTTAAATTCCAAATCGCCTAAAGCAAGAGAACGTATAACCGTAACAGACGCTTGCCCTCCGGCATTACCGCCCGTATCCATAAGCAT
>JAZUKR010000021.1:0-9174 GCA_045643385.1 Christensenellaceae bacterium
TATTATAAACATAAAAAATATCCGTTTGTATTAAATAAGAAAAAATAAAAATATTTACATAAAAAACGAGCAAAATTTTTGCTCGTTTTTTTTATAAAACTTTTGATAAAAAATCTTTTAATCTCGGATCTTTTGGATTAGAGAAAAATTCTTTTGGGTTATTTTCTTCCTTTATTATACCTTCATCGACAAATATAACACGAGAAGCAACTTCTTTAGCAAAACCCATTTCGTGAGTTACAACAACCATCGTCATACCGTTTTTAGCAAGGTCTTTCATTAAATCTAAAACTTCGCCAACCATTTCTGGGTCAAGAGCCGAAGTGGGTTCATCAAAAAGCATAACGTCAGGCTCCATCATTAGCGATCTAACGATTGCAATACGCTGTTTCTGTCCGCCTGAAAGTGTAGAAGGATATACGTTTGCTTTATCTTCGAGCCCTATTCTCTTCAATAGCGTTATAGCCTTTTTTTCCGCTTCTTCTTTTGTTTTTAATTTAAGTTGAACGGGTGCTAATATCATATTACCCATTACGGTTAAGTTATTAAACAAATTAAAGTGTTGAAAAACCATGCCTATCTTTTGACGGGTAATATTAACGTCTTGAAAAAACTCCTTATACAGTTTTTTAGATTCCGTTTTATATTCTTTGCCTTCAAAATGTTTAAGTAAATCTTTTTCTTTAATTTCATTAATAACTAATTTATCAACTTCGTCTTCAGATAAATTCGAATTATCTATCAAAAACTTTTCAGAAAGTTTTTTGTAAGTTTTAGAATTTCTTATAATTTTTCTGTGTAAATAAGGGTCTACAGGCGTTAAAAGTTTACCTTCAAACCAAATTTCACCATATGTAGGATTTTCTAAAAGATTCATACAGCGAAGAAGAGTAGATTTACCGCTACCTGATTGACCGATTATTACAACGACTTCACCCTTTTTAATATTTGTAGATATACCTTTTAATACTTTAAGTTTCCCAAAGTTTTTATATAAACCGCTAATTTTTATTAAATAATCTAAGTTATAATCATTTATGATTTCAATATTATTTTCTAACAATTCTTATCACCTCAATAAAAATGTAACACTTATCTGTCACTTGCCCTTAACTTGTTCTCTATACCTTTTATAATAAAGGTTAAAATATAAACTATTGTCAAATAGAATAATGCAGCAACAAACATGGGAGCAAAATATGTAGCAAGATTATTACCCGATCCTATTACTTTAGCAGCTTGAGTTAAATCGAACATACCTATCATTGAAACGATAGACGTTTCTTTAATTAGAGCAATAAGTTCGTTTCCTATTGCCGGTATAACATTTTTAATTGCTTGAGGAATTACAATTTTAGTCATTGTAATTCTGCTTGTAAGACCTAAAGCCCTGCCTGCCTCTATTTGACCTTTATCAACAGATAATATTCCTGCCCTTATATTTTCGGAAACGTATGCACCTGAGTTAATTCCAAAAGATAAAATTGCAATAATTTCTGCAGGAAAACCTCGTATCGCAAAAATTACGAACGCCATAATAAATAACTGAAGCGCCATAGGAGTCCCACGAATTATCGTAACATATATACTACATATAAACTTGGGAATTTTAATAAACTTATTCGTATTCGAACTGATTTTAACAATAGCGACAACCGTTCCTAAAATTAACCCTACTATCGCAGCACCAAGCGAAATAATAAGCGTTGTTTTAAGACCGGTTAAAAGCATGTCTAAAAATTTTGAATTAGAAAAAATTTTATCAATATTCTGAAATAGATTTGCCATTAAATTATTCATGATTTACCTAAAAAAACCGAAAATAAGGGAAGGCAAAACTTCCCTTATCTCATTTAATATAATTTCAATAATTAATCGTCAATTCCAAGGTGTTTAGAAACAAGGTCGTTTATTCCCTTTTCGCCTAATTCACTTAAAACTTCGTTAATCGCATTTAATAATTCTGTATTACCTTTAGTTACAGCAATAGCATAATCTTCAGCAGTTGCAGTTTCTTCATCGTAGTAAAGAGCAAAACAACTTAAACCGGAATTCTTATTAACCATAAATTCAGCGGGTAATTTATCAACAACTACTACGTCAACGGTTGTTCCTAAAGCGTCTACAGCAACTTCAGAATTATCAAAACGAACTTCTTCACAGCCTGTATTAGATAATACACCGTCGTTTTCACCTTCCCAACCTTTAATTTCACCGTCAACATAGATATCACTCGTCGTATCTGTTTGAACACCTATTTTTTTACCTTGAAGTTCATCCCAAAGAATATAATCAACACCATCTGCAGTTGTTCCCGATTTTGTAAAATCATTATCTTTAAATACTATGTACTGAATACTTGTAAAATAAGTATTAGAAAAATCTACAAGTTCTTTACGTTCGTCTGTAATCGTAATACCTGCTGCACCGCAGTCATATTTTTTCCCTTGGCTTACGTTATCAATAATAACGCCGAACTCTGTATTTTCAAATACAACTTTCTTTCCAAGTTTTTCGCCAACTAAATTCATTATATCAATATCAACACCCACTATCTTGTCACCGTCATAATATTCAAATGGGGCAAAGAAAGCGTTGGTATCTACGTAAATAGCATCATCGCCACAGCCTACTAAACCAAATGCGCAAACTAATGTTAAAACAAGAGTTGATAAAAGTGCAATAATTTTCTTCATTAAAGTTTCTCCTTTTTAGAACGAATAATTTTGATTATTTTTTTTGCTTTCGTTCTTAATTACAACGTCAATTATATACCCTTTAAAAAAAATGTCAACTAATTTTATGCACTTTTTTTAAATTATTTATTTTTTTTTGAATATTTTTAAATAAAATGTATATTTTTATGAATATTTTAAATAATATCAAGTTTTTAAATTATTTTACCATAAAAAGTATACCAAAACAGTTCTCTCCGCAATGACTTGTAATTGTTCCACCTGCCTGCGTTACGTAAATTTTATCAAAACCAATCCTTGCTAATTTGTCTTTTATTTCATCAATTAATTTTGCATCAAAAGTCGTGTAAGTAATAAAAACTCTATTAAAATTAACTTTAGATAAGTCTTCAAACAAAGTATTAAAGTATAAATCTATAACTGATTTAATATTGCCCCTATATCTTTTATAGACAAACATTTTACCGTTTTCAACGTTAATTTGAGGTTTTATTTTTATCAAATTAGCACCGAGCATTTTTAAATACGAACATCTTCCGCACTTATAAAGATAATCAAGTCTATCTAAAACAAAACTTGAACGAACGTTATCTATACTCTCATTACATTTTTTTACTATTGATTTAACGTCTAAACCATCTTTAATTAAATCTAAAGCATAAAAAACTAAAAGAGCAATCCCCGTTGATAAATTTTTGGTATTTATTATATATACATTATTATATTCTTTAGAGCATAGTACGGCATTATTATAAGCCGAACTGAGTTCAGACGATAAAGAAAAATGTATAATTGCATCGTAATCTTTTAAAATGTTTTCAAAATGTTTTCTAAATTCTTCAATATTAACAGAAGAAGTTTTGGGTAAAACGTTAAGACAATTAGAAGCCTTAATAATTTCATCAGTAGTTAAATCACCGTCTTTAAATATTTTTTCTCCAATACATAATGAAAAAGGAACTGTTTTAATATCAAATTCATTAATTAATTCTTTTGTTAAGTCTATTGTAGATTCAGCTGATATTGCTATTTTCATATAAAATCTCCTTTCAGAAAAATTATATAAATAAAGAATATCAAAAAACAACCTACTGTTAACAAAAAAAATTCTATTAATTATTAACGTTTTAATAGAAGAAAAAAATTAACTCTACTCATAGTAGAGTTAAAAAAATACTTGATTTTATTAATAAAATATGATAAAATACTCACATGAATTTAAATGAAATTTTTGCAGAAAACTTAATAAAATGTAGAAAAACGGCAAAAATAACACAAACCGAGCTTGCTGAAAAATTAAACTACTCAGATAAATCAATATCTAAATGGGAAAGAGCCGAAGGAATGCCAGATTTAGAAACGGCCAAGATAATTGCAGACTTATTTGGAGTTAGTGTTGATTATTTAATTACAAAGCACAACGAAAAACCATTGATTAACGGTAAAATTACAAAGAAACGTGCAATAATGTCTATAATAGCATCTGTTATAGTTTGGCTTATAGCCGTTTCCGTTTATGCATTTTTAGGCGTACTTATACCATCTTTAATTAATAAAACGTGGCTATCTTTTATTTGGGCAATTCCTATCACGTTTTTAATTTTAGTAATTTTAACGTCTGTATGGGGTAAAAATTTATATAATCTTATATTTTTATCAATACTGGTTTGGTCATTTATATCGTCTATTTATTTAACGCTTATAAATTTTTTAGAAAACTACCCACATACTTTATGGATGATATTTTTAATAGGAATACCTATTCAAACATTATTAATACTATATTTTACATTTAAAAAAGTAAAATAAAAAACGCCGAAAGGCGTTTTTTTATTTTAAACATCTGATTTAATTTTTTCAATTAATTTTTCTTCCAACTTTACTATACCTTTAATAGGATAACTAATTTTATCTTTATTAAATTTATCATAGAACAACTTAAATTTATCTAAATCTTTTACAACGTAAATTAAATATGCAAGTTTTATTCTTAAATTAGTTAAAGAATTTACATTATTTAAATATTTTTCTACTTCATACATAAAATCGTCTGCTTTAGTTTCGTTATAATCAAAGGTACAATAACCATATAAAGCGTCTGCTTTAATAGTAGTCATCATTGATTTTGGAACATAATCTTCTAAAGAAAGAAGCCTATCGATTTGTTTTTTTGCGTTTATAAAATCTTCCTTATCAAGATAATAATAATATCTTGCATTAAGTAAAAGAATAAAGTTTAAATCGTCTTCTCGTATTTGTGGCAAATCAAAATATAAATTTTCGGGTATATTAGACGGAGAAATGCCGTTATATAAATATGAGTGAATAAGTAATAAATTTATTGAAACTTTAATAGAATCGTCTTTGCCTATTCCCCAAAAAATTGCCCCGTCGTTTTTAACACAATCACTTTCCATAGGTAAAATACTTCCAAAAAAGTAATAAGCGCTAACAGGCAAAAATCCTGCAAATAGAAAAAACGTCCATTGTGGCAAAAAACTATAAAGTAAAACAAAAGCAATACTTATTATAAACAAAATAAACGAAAATAAAATTCCGCCAAAAGTATACGCCCTATAATGCTTCTCTATATTATCTTTAGACTTAGGAATCATTTCCGTTGCACCGGATTCTTCAGACGGCAAAATAAAAGAAAAAGTCGTTTTGTTAGAATTTTTTGTCCACTTAAAAAACCAAACGCTAATAGAAATTAAAGAAAAACCGTTTACCTTTCCTAATATTAAGTGCCCTAACTCATGAAAAAGCGTATTAATAAATAAAGCGAGAATAATTCCTAAAATAAGATATAAAATTCTCAAATCTGAAACGCTTGAAAACTTGTTATTAAGATAAAGAATAACAGCACAAGAAAAAACCGTGATTATAACCGTTAAGGCATTATTAATAAAATTTTTTACTTTTGACATAATTTCTCCATTAAATACCCTTCCAAATTATCATTTTCAGAAATAGTAACACTATTTAAATTAAACTCTTTCATTATTTTATAAAGAATATAAGTTCCGCTAAATATAACTTCTGCACGTTTTTTTTGTAAACCGACTATTTTTTGTCTTTCTTTAACAGATTTTGAATATAGTAAATCTTTTATTTTAATAACGTCGGAAAAATTTAATTTATAGCCGTTAACTAAATTGCTGTTATATTCTTTTTTTCCAATTAAAATCGATGCAATAGAAGTAGCAGTACCGCCTATTGCGTAGTAATTAGTTTTTATAATTTTGCCGTATTCAACTATTTTAGAATTAGTAAAATTTTCTAAAACGTTTATATTGTCTTTACAAAAATTGTAAGTATTAACAGCACCGAAATTAACGCTTTTATAATAAACAGTTTTTTTATCTTTTAATAAGGCGATTTCAGTACTTGCTCCACCTATATCGATTATTCCACCGTCATTAAAATTTGTTGCACCTATTAACCCTAAATTTGCTTCTTTTTCGCCACTTATAATCTCAACTTTTAGGGGACATAAAGATTGCATATAATAAATAAACTCGTCTTTATTTTTAGCGATCCTTAAAGAAGCGGTACCGAACGCCCAAACTACAGTTGCACCATCCTTTATTGCCTTTTTATAATAAAAATAAACGGCCTTGGCCGTTCGCTTTATCGCTTCTTTTTTAAGCATTAAAGCGTCACCAAGACCTTCGGCAAGTTTAGTTATGGTATTAACTTTATATAAAGTATTTTTTCCGTCGGAAAGTAATAACCTAACGGAATTTGAACCTATATCTATAACGCCGTAAAGTTTATTCATCTAAAACTATGTCGTCCGGAAGAGTAAGACCCAACTCTCTTGCACGTTGAATTATCCACTCACGCTTTGTTCTTAACTCAAGCGAATCTTCACCGTCACTAATTAAACGCCTATATTCATTAATTCTATCGTTATACTCTTTTACCTTATTTTTATAATCGTTTATGTTTATTAATTGATAAATCATAATCGAAAGTAAAATTAAAAGTAAAAGTATAGCACCGATTATTAGTGCGTTTTTAATATTTTTTGTTTTTTCTTCGGTCATTAAGGGCGATTCCTTTATTTATTTTTATACATTTATTATAAGCCAATTTAACACATTTTGCAAGTATTATATATAAACTTTTATAATATAAAAATCCGCCTAACATTATCCCAAAAATCATATACAATCTAAAATTCGGAAAATTTAGTTTATAAGAAACAATAATATAGATAATTGAAAATAGAACAAAAATAATAATATATATTAAGTTTTTAAGTATTCCGTTAGAATTTTTTCTAAGAAAAAAAGAGATAAATGAAAAAATGGCCCCAAAAAAAACGCCTATTCCTATAGAACAAATAAAAACGTATAATTGATTTAAGGTTAAAAACATTTATTTAAAAAGTCTTTTAATAAAAGAAGTTTTTGTTGCATTAAATTTAATTTCGTCTATTAAACCTTCCGCATTAAAAACACCCGTTGAATTATTAAACGCAGTAATTTTTAAATTCTTCCCCAAAATTAAAACTTTTGAATTACCGCACGATAATTTAAGCAAGTTTTCACTAAAAGCATCTACGCTTATTATATTTGTCATTGAAAGCGTTTTCCTGTTGATTAAATTAATATTTCCGTTATAAACGTTATTTTCTTGCATATTACTCTCCATATTACTATTAAATAATATGCAATCTAAAACCAAAATAAAACCAAAACTAATCGGGAAGTTTCATATCTCCAAATTTAATTATGCCCTTTTTTCTAAAAAATTCGGATATAATAAGATTTAAAATTATGGGTAAAACAAACATTAAAAGAATTATACCTATAATTCCAAGCGTTCCGTTAGTATATGTAAACAAATCAATTACGCCAACAAAACCGCTCGTACCCATGCCACCGCCGGAATAACCGCATTTTAACTTAAAAACACAAGTAGAAAGTGGGCCTAAAATAGCAGAAGAAATAATCATGGGAAGCATTATAATAGGTTTTTTCATAACGTTAGGAATTTGTAACATAGAAGTGCCTATTCCTTGTGAAATTAATCCACTCCATTTATTTTCTCTAAACGAAGCGACGGCAAAACCTATCATATGGCAAGCACAACCAACCGTTGCGGCACCGCCCGCTATTAACATATATTCTATATTATCTCCGCCACCGTCTATAACTGATTTTGCAATAGAAATCCAAATTGCCGCAGAAGAAGTTGGCATAGTTAGTAATATACCCATTAACACGGCAATAACGATACCCATTAAAAAAGGCGTGATTTTTGTTGCGATTGCGATTAATTCACCAAGTTGATTAATTACCCATACAAAGGGATACGAAACAAATATGCCTGCAAAAGAAAGTAAAATCGTTCCAAGCGGAATAAGTAATATATCAAGTTTTGTTTTACCTGCATAAAGTCCAACTATTTCAATAACGAGCATTGTAACTACGTATGCTCCTATAGGATTACCTGGAGCACCTAAAGACAAAATAAACGTACTGTATGACGACGGCAAAAGTTTATCTGCAAAAGCGCCGACAAGTCCTGCTACCGAAGCGGAAAAAATTAACAATTTATCCTTTTTTAAGGCAAATGCAATACCTACGCCAATACCTACACCCATAAGCGTTTTAGATAAACTTGCAATATAGTTAAAAACTTTTCCGAAATAGTTATCAAGCCCTATAATACGCTCACACAAAGTCGCAACAATTGTTCCTGCAATTAACGTAACAAATAAACCTTGTGCCATACCCGAAAAAGCCGTAATAAAATAACGTTTAGGAACGTCTTTTATATATTCAATAAACTTTTTTTTCATAAAATTATCTCCGTAAGTTTGTTATCTACTTGATCGCAAGAAGTTAGATAATATTTTATGTTTGACTTAATTACTAACTTATCGCTTCTAACGTTTCCACCGTGTAAATGCCCGTATACTACAGCATCTATTTTATATTCTTCAAATAAATCGGTAAACAATGTGCTTTCTCTCTTAACGTTAAACGGCGGGAAATGAATTAATGCTATTACTTTATCGTTTTCTTCTCTTATTTTTTGAACGTTTTTAAGTGAAAGTTTTAATCTTTCCGTTTCTCTTAAATAAATCTTATTGTCTTGTTCATTAAAATCGGGAGCACCCGGAACTGCCCAACATCTTGAACCGCAAATAATAACGTTATCAAACTTAATGCAATCGTTTTGAAGAGCAAAAGTTTTTTCGTCGAGTAAATCCCTTACCTTAGATATAGAACTCCACCAATAATCGTGATTGCCCTTTATAAAAACCTTTTTCCCTTTTAGATTTTTAATAAGTTCTAAATCGGGCTTAACTTCATCAATATTCATCGCCCAACTTATATCACCGCCGATCAAAACTAAATCGTCATTTGAAACTTTTTTATTCCAATCATCGAATATTTTATCTAAATAATTAACAAGTCGGATCTAGCCATGTCGTTCTGTGAGCCAAGGAGTTGCAGACCAA
>JAZUKR010000022.1:0-2251 GCA_045643385.1 Christensenellaceae bacterium
TTATCTTTATAGGTTTTATCTCAAACCATACACGACCTATATTTCTCCACTCTTTTTTGGAATAAACAATAAGGTCTTTTTTGTTTCTTCTACCTATCATTTGGATATGTTCTATAAGATTGTCAAGCGTAAATTCTTCCATTGTATTGATACCGTAATAACGAGATACATAATCAAGCCGTTTGAAGCGTTTATGCCCTAATTCTCCAAAGGTAACCACAAGTCCCGATTTTGCCGTTTTAATAGCAAGGTCGAAGCAGTCGTAAGAAGAACCGAACGGATCTAAATCTACAATATCGAACTTTTGATTTTCGTAATACATTTTACATAAAAACCGTAAAGCATCTAAATGAAAATCAGTATTTGCTTGTTCGTTTTTATCGTTTGATACAACTTCACATTTCCCGTTGTAAAAACTTTCCATACCTGCGTAAACATCAAGAATTGTTTTCGGTTTTATGTATTCGATAAACTCCAAATTCGTTTTATATTTATCGTCTATATGTTCCGTGTTATAGGTTCGGTTTTTCTTCCCTAAACGCTTAATTTTAATAGAAGTAGAAACAACCGACCTATCAATACTTATTGCAATTTCTTTCGTGGTGTAGCCTTTATCCAACAATTCTTGAACGAACTCTATTTCTTTTTCCGTCCACTCTCTTGGTGCGTTTTTTGTATAACCACCACTTTTTGTTATTTTCCCTTTGTATTCTTCTGGCATCATTTCAATTTTCATTTTTCTTTACCGTAATCTTCAAACTTTCCTTGACCGTCGTTTCTTTTTGGTATTTTTCGTAAACTTCGGGCATTTCTTCTTTTAATTTCTTCGTATCGATAGACGAACGAGTGAACGGTGCTACATAAGTAAGTTTTATTTTATCCGTTTCCAAACTTTGCGTTCCTGTCTTTTTCATTTCTTCCAAAATAGCCGAACGCATTTCTTCCGCTTGTCTTTCGTATTCCTTTTTCGTTTCTTCTATGTTCTTGATATATTCTTCGATTTCTTGTAACGCTTGCAATTTGTCCGCATTTACAGGGGTTACAGCGTATTCCGTGTTATTTCTTTCCGCTTCAAATAACGCTTCGACTTGTTCCGTCGGTTTTTCGATTAAATCAACCACTTTCAAGCCGTCTTTCGTGAAATGAAAAGCCTTGATGCCGTCAACCGTTCCACCGTACAACGCTTTGTAAATTGATAATTGCCACGCTACCGTATCTTTATGCAATGTGGAAGTCGTCTTAAAATCGGCTAAAATTGTCTTGCCGTCTTGTTCGTAAATGAAGTCAACCGTCCCTGCGACACAATCGTTAAACACTATAAATTCGCTATTTAATGGGTTAATTCCGTTCTTGTCGATATAATCTACGAACTCCGTAAATTCTTCGGTAAAACCGATATCTCCGTTCTTAATGTAGTTTTCTATCTCTTCGTGGACGAGCGATCCCCTTTCGGCTTTCGCTTTCAAGACTTCGTCGGCTACTCCCGAATAATCGGGAGCAAAACCGTACTTTTTAAGCATTTGCGTGGTTGAAATAAGTTTCTTTCCGTCGTTGAAGTATTCGTGCGTTTCTTCGTTGAACTTTATCATTTTCTTACCGCCTTTTTTCTTTCAATACAAACTTTGACTTCTTCGTCCGTCAATTCGTCAACCGATTTCTTGTAATACTTGGCTACATTTACAAGGTCGATTTTTAACTCTTGACATTCGTTAAGCAATTCTTCGGAAACGGATACTTTCTTCGGTTCGGTCTTTTCGGGCTTTCCTACAACCGCATCAAAAATATCTCCGTCCGTAATTTCAAGTGCATTGACATACAAGTAACGCTTCATATATGTATGTACGCCACCTAAACATTGAATAGGCGTGCAACCTTTCACAGAACTATCAGCAATAGGGCTTTCAAAGGTTTCTTTTTCGTCGGGCTTCTCCGCATTGATAATCGTAAGATAAGCGGTATTGTCTTTAATGTCGAACTTGCTAAAAAGTCCGCTTTCGTTAAACAACTTGTTTACGGTGGGAAGAAAGTCCGCTAATTCAAAATACTTGAACCCTGCGAACTTGTTTTCTCCGCTTTTTTTCAAGTCGGTGTTTTGAAGTGCTACTCTGCAAATTTGCAATTTTTGGTAAATGTTCATTTTTTTTATTCTCCTTTATTTTTAACAATTTTGAAAATCTTACTATAAGTTAATGCTGATACCTTTTGCCCACCGAGAACCTTGTAAAAGGTCGGTAACGATACCGAACAGCGT
>JAZUKR010000023.1:0-8246 GCA_045643385.1 Christensenellaceae bacterium
CTTATCTTTTTTGATTTTAGCAAGTTTTAAGGCGTTTTTCAAATCGTAAATATACACGCCGTATTGTGCGCAAGAAACGTCTAATCCGTCGCTCCAGTCAATCCAAAATCCGCCCCTTTTGTTATGCCCCAAATTATTAAACCACTCTTCGCCGACGTCTATTTGATAGATGGCAACGGAATACAAATCGTTTAACAATTTTTTATCGTTATAAATTTCTACGTAATCGCTTAAAAGGGTTATAAATCCTAGTGCAAAAGACGTGAAATACCAATTACTGTCTACATACGGCGGAGAATCGGGGAAAACGCAAGGTGCAACGATTTTATTTTCTATTCTGTAATTAGCGAAATAATAAATACATTTTTTTACTAAGTCTTTATTATTAAAGGTTACCGAATCTGCAAGTGCATGTAAACGGAATTCAGAAAGCCAAAGACGTCTATCTCTTTTAGGTGCGTCTTCAAAAACGTCCATTTCGCAATCCATTAAACTTTTAGCGCAAAAATCGTAAATACTTTCTAACCTTTTGTTGTTAACGTTAAGGGGTTTTAAGTCGTTATAATCTACCGAAGATACCCTTTCGCAATATAATTCGTCTAAAAGGATAGGGAAAGACGCACTGTCTAATCTTGTTATTTTTAAGTAAGTAAAAGCAAAACGTCTTTCGCATTTACAACTTGCGGGTAAAAATACGCAAGTCTTTTCTTCTCTTTGAAGCCAGCCTGACGACAATGCGTGATTTTTCGATTTTAAATAATCTTCTTGCGGAGTAGTAATCTCGCATTGATATTCGCCCGGAATAAATTCCAAAACCGTTGGAGAATCTGCGATATTTCCTAATGACTTAACCGAGAAATGGATATATCCTACCATATGGTCAGGAAATTCTACTATAGCGCTTTCACCTGCGTTTAAGGTAATAGGCGAATAATCGCCCACCCTTTTTATCGTGTTATTTTCTACCGTGCATAAATATTTAGGTAAAACCTTAAAACTTTTAAGCGGTTTAGATAACTTTTTAATCTTTTTGTCAAAAGGTGGCATAAAATTTCTCCCGACTATTACAATAAATTTTTATTTTACTAATTCCATAGTTTCTCTTGCGATAACTAATTCTTCGTTAGTTGGAATAACCAAAACTTTAACTTTGCTATTCGAAGCCGAAATTTCGTGAACGGGTCCGTCTCGAGAGCAGGTCTTGCCTTGTCGTTTCCTTCTTTTTTAGCGTTAGTTAAATCTCTAAAATCGCTGGAAACTCCGCTAACACCTTGAACACCCGATTTTTTATTTAATATAGTCAATACTTCAAAAACGGGTTTATTCAGTTTAGAAGAAAGGAATTCTACAACGGCAGGGTCTATATCTCCCGACCTTGTACCCATGGGAACGCCTGCAAGCAGAACAATCTACCCGTTCCGAAAAAACAATTAACTTTTACCAAGCCACAGCCACAAGTAAGAATAAAATACCGACCAAAGTAAAAGATTACTTAACAAATCTATTCATTGATTCCGTATACTCTTTTGAATAGTTTTTGTTCAGTTTAACGGCTTTTGCAGTCAAAACTTTATAAGGTTTATAATATGTTTCTTCAACAAATTCAACATATTCGTCGAGTTTATTCCCGAAATCGCTTTTATTTGCTGTATACACTTTGCCGTTTTTATACAAACAAGAAACGCCGTTTTCAAAAGATAAATTATCCCCGACAATACCTATCATATCAAGAGTGAAATCTCCGATTGTAAGAGTGTTAAAATCAAAATTTATTTCAATATGAATATAAAACTCATCGGTGTCACGGTTAGCAACCGATTCCGCACTTACACCAATCACATTTCCGACTATTTTATTGTTAATCAAGTCAATTTCGGATAACAGCGTTATACTATTATCTTGTATAGTTTGTTTGTTCAGGATATAATCGCAATCCAAAGTAATAGGATTTTGCGTTATCGGAACATTGTTTTTATATAAAAGATATAAGAAATAGACAAAACCACGTGTGCCCTTAAGTAGATTTTCATTAGCTGGCTTATAACAGTTTTCAAAATCATCTTGCGTCGACTGAAAAGCAATATAAAAATTATCAGTGTTATCCGTGGCTGTAAACATTGTAACGCTTTGTTGGGTAGTGTTTGCTACATCCAACGCTATTGACGCTCCTTGATATGCTGCAACATATTGTTCGCGGTATGTTTCATCGCTTTTAATATTGTTTCCACACGATACAAATAGAAATAGTGAAACAATACATAGACAAATTGATATTACACTAACTTTTCTCATAAAATTTCTCCCGTCTATTATAATAAATTTTTATTTTACTAATTCCATAGTTTCTCTTGCGATAACTAATTCTTCGTTAGTTGGAATAACCAAAACCTTAACTTTGCTATTCGAAGCCGAAATTTCGTGAACGGGTCCGTCGAAATCTTCTTTATTTTTGTCTTCGTCTAAAATAATGCCCATATATTCAAGGCCTTTAACTGAAGCACTTCTAACTTTTGCGTCGTGTTCGCCTATTCCTGCGGTAAATACTATTGCGTCTACTCCGCCCATTGCCGCAGTATACGCACCGATATATTTTTTAACGTTATAAGTAAACATATCGAGAGCAAGTCTTGCTTTGTCGTTTCCTTCTTTTTTAGCGTTAGTTAAATCTCTAAAATCGCTGGAAACTCCGCTAACACCTTGAACACCCGATTTTTTATTTAATATAGTCAACACTTCGGAAACGGGTTTATTTAGTTTAGAAGAAAGGAATTCTACAACGGCAGGGTCAATATCTCCCGACCTTGTACCCATGGGAACGCCTGCAAGCGGTGTAAATCCCATAGAAGTATCTATAACTTTGCCGTTTACTATTGCGCTCATAGAAGAGCCGTTTCCTAAATGGCAAGTAACTATCTTTAAGTCCTTTTTCTTTAAGTAGTCTTGGCAAACGCCCGAAACGTATTTGTGGCTCGTGCCGTGGAATCCGTATCTTCTTACCTTATATTTTTCGTAGTATTCGTAAGGAATTGCATACATATACGCATAGTCCGGCATAGTCGAGTGGAAAGCCGTATCAAATACGCCTACCATCGGTGTATTAGGCATAACGGACTTACAAGCGTCTATTCCTATTAAGTTTGCGGGTTGATGTAATGGCGCAAGTTCGGTATTCTTTTTGCAAATATCAAGTACTTCGTCCGTTAATACTACCGAGCAGTTAAAATCTTCTGCAGAGTGAACTATTCTGTGACCTACTGCGTCCATTTCGTCCATAGAAGAAATAACGCCGTTTTCTTTACTCGTTAGAGTTTTTAATACTAAAGAAATGGCTTCTTTATGCGTTGGCATAGGCGATTCTATTGTAACTTCGCCTTTTTTAGATTTGTGTTTTAAAAACGAGCCGTCTATTCCTATTCTCTCGCAACCGCCCTTTGCAATCGCTTTTTCCGTTTGCATATCTATAAGTTGATATTTAAGGGATGAACTTCCGGCATTTACTACTAATATTTTCATTTTTTCTCTCCTATTTATTATTTTATTTGCGTTTGAATTGCGGTAATCGCTACGGCTGCTACAATATCTTCTGTGTGGCAACCTCTAGATAAGTCGTTAATAGGCTTTGCAAATCCTTGGCATAAAGGACCTACCGCTTGGAATCCGCCTAAACGTTCTGCTAATTTATATCCTATATTTCCTGCGTCTAAATCGGGGAATATTAAAACGTTTGCGTTTCCGGCAACCGGAGAACCTTTTGCTTTACTTTGTCCTACTTCGGGAACTATTGCTGCGTCTAACTGTAATTCACCGTCGAAAGTATAGCCGGTATCCATTTCTTTAAACTTTTCTACTGCTTGAACTACTTTGTCTACGTCTTGATGCTTAGCAGAGCCTTTAGAAGAGAAGGATAAAAATGCAATTTTCGGGGTTACGCCTGCAACGAGTTCCATACTTTTAGCCGATTGAAGCGCAATCGACGCAAGTTCTTCGCTCGTGGGATTTGGATTAAGCCCCGAATCGGAGAAAATAAAGCACCCGTCTTTGCAATACTTGTTTCCGTTTTCAGGCGCTATCATTAAAAAGTAAGCCGAAACAAGCGGAGTGTTCGGTGCTGTTTTTATTACTTGAAGCCCCGGTCTTAACGTGTTGGCAGTTGAGTGGCAAGCACCCGATACCATACCGTCAACGTCGCCTGCTTTTAACATTAATGCGCCGTACGTAGTATAATCTTTTTGTAAAGTTTCTTTGGCTAATTCTTCGGTCATACCTTTTGCTTTACGCAATTCGAACAATAAATTTGCATATTCGTTTGTTTTTTCGTAAGTTGCAGGGTTGATTATCTTAACACCGCTTAAATCTAATTCGGGATTATTCTTTTTTATTTCGTCGGGGTTACCGAGTAAAACGATTTTTGCTATCCCTTCTTTAACGCATTTTACCGATGCCTCTACTACTCTTTTGTCTTCGCCTTCGGGAAGAACTATCGTTTTTCCTAATTCGGAAGCCCTTTTTTTAATTTGCTCTAAAACTTTTGTCATAATAACTCCTTAAAATTTTATTTTTTCATATGGTATTATACTCTTTTTATTTAGAATTGTAAATATTTTTTTCTTGTTTTGTTCTTATTCTTTTAGGTTGTAATTTCAAATTTTTATAAAAAAATTTTTATTTTTACAAGTTTTAATTGTTATGTGTTTAATTTTGTGTTAAAATATTTTCTGTTGAGGAAAAAAATGAAAGATAAATTTACTAAATCTTTGCCCGATGATTACGAAGAAGTTTTTTTTATTGCAAATATCGGAAACGGGCATGACTTTTTAAGATTTTTATTAAATATATTAGCATTTTTGGCGGTAACCGCTTTAACCTTTCTTTTAGCAGATAAAAAGGCAATGGGAGAAGAAGATTTATTTTTTATTTATTATATTTTCTTTATTTCAGGTGCACTTTTATCGGTTTTATTTAGAGAAGTTTTAACGGGTGTATCGTTTTCTAAAATTTCAAAAGACTTCCCCGAATTCTTTTTTTATAAGGGCAAGTTTTTTGCGGGCACTCAAAATGCTTTTTATTATAAAGATACGGCTGTTAAAGTTTTATATAAACCGACTTTATACGTAACTCTTAGTTTATTTTTTATTACCGTTGCTTTAAGATTTATTTGGAATTCTGCCTTCATTTTATCGGGAGCGTTATTTGGATTTAATCTTTTTTTAACGCTTAACGATTTAAAAAAGATTTCTTTAATTAAATCTTACAACGACGAAAATTTGTTATATCAAACTAAATGCGACGGTCATGTGTTATACTGTAAAAAAATAGAAATTTCGGGCGTTAAACTTTTTGTCGACCACGAATAATTAAAATTTTAAGGAGTATTTATGAATAAAATAGTTGCAGTTGTAGGAATGTGCGGTTCGGGCAAATCCGAAATAACCAATTTCTTTTTGGAAAAGGGTTATAAAAGAGTATATTTCGGCGGTTTTACCATGGAAGAAGTAAAAAAGAGAGGGCTTCCCGTAAACGAACAAAACGAAAAAGCGGTTAGAGAAGAATTGCGTAAAAATTTGGGTCCCGCCGCTTACGCCATTTTGGCAGTTCCTCATATAGAAGAATATGTTAACGATTATAACGTCGTTTTAGACGGGGTTTATTCTTGGTCGGAATATAAATTGTTAAAAGAAAAATATCAAGACAATTTAACCGTTCTTGCTATCGTTACTAATAGCGGAATAAGAAAGAAAAGGCTTGCTTGCCGTGAAATTAGACCGCTTACTAACGAAGAAGTGGAATCTCGTGATGTTTCCGAGATAGAAAAATTAGAAAAGGGCGGTCCTATTGCAAGGGCAGATTATTATATTGTAAACAATTCGGGTATGGACGAGTTAAAGAAAAATTTCGAAACGTTTTTAGCCGATTTGAATAAATAAATTTTAAGGAGAATTATTATGAAAATTATTATTGCAAAAAATTACGACGATATGAGCGCAAAGGCTTTTAAGGTAATGAAGGACGTTGTGGTTAATAAGCCAGACGCAGTTATAGGTTTAGCAACGGGAACAACGCCTATTGGTCTTTATAAATTAATGGTAGAAGACTGCAAAAAGGGTACGAGTTATAAAAAAATTAAAACGGTTAATTTAGACGAATATAAAGGTTTAGATATTAACAGCGATCAAAGTTACGTTTATTTTATGAGAGACAATTTGTTCAATCATATAGATATTAATTTAAAGAATACCAATATCGAAGACGGAAAAGCAAAAGACGCAGAAAAAGAATGCGAAAGATATAATAAGGTTTTAGAAAAAATGCAACAAGATATTCAACTATTAGGTTTAGGCTCAAACGGGCATATAGCGTTTAACGAACCGAATACTCCTTTTGGAAGCACTACTCACGTTGTGGACTTAACGGAGAATACTATTAAAGACAATTCAAGACTTTTTAAAGATATCAGCGAAGTTCCGCATCAAGCGTTTACACAAGGCATTAAGAATATTATGAACGCAAAAAAGATTTTAATTTTAGCTAGCGGAAAGAATAAAGCAAAGGCTGTTTACGATATGGTAAACGGTCCTGTAACGGAAAAAGTTCCGGCAAGTGTATTGCAACTTCATCCGGACTGTACTCTCGTTGTCGATAAAGAAGCGGGCAGTTTGTTAAAATAATAAAAAACACGATTAATAGGCGGGAAGAATAAAAAGCTTTCCGCTTATTAAAAGAAAGGAAAATAAAAAAATTTTGTCAAAATAGCGAAATATGTTTGACAATAATTTAGATTTTTGATATTATACATAAGCATTTGATATAACACTTGGTTTTATCAAAAGTTATGGCGGCGTAGCTTAGTTGGTTAGAGCGGCCGGTTCATACCCGGCAGGTCGTCGGTTCGACTCTGACCGCCGCTACCAAAAATAAAACAATCGCCGGTATAAATATAAATAACGTGGCCCCATGGTCAAGCGGTTAAGACACCACCCTTTCACGGTGGTATCATGGGTTCGAATCCCGTTGGGGTCACCATTAGAGTTGGCCATTTCGTCTTTTGACGAAATGACCATTTTACTGCCTTTTTTAGGTAAAAACGGTGTGCTTTTTGTGGTTTTTGTCGGCTGTCATTTTTGACAGCCTTATTTTTATGCCGAAAAAAGACGCTAAAAGCGAACGCCGTTCATTTGGGGAAAAACATCAGATAGACTTAAAATATTAATATATTATAAATTTTTACAAAATGATAATTTTTATAATCAAAAATAGAAACAGCAAAATTATTAATGTTTATAACAAAAATTAGGGAAAAATCGCAAAATAAAAAATAAAATTATTATATTTAATAAAAATATTAAAATAATAAATAAAAATCCTTGACAAAAAAATAACTATAATATATAATGTTATAAAAAACAGGAGAATAATATATGGAGTGGAGTATTGTAAAAATTAAACAAACAAGCGGGAATAATGTACCATTTGCTAGTATTGGAAGAGGTCAAATAGAATTCAATGCGGTAGCTTGTGATTTATTAAAAGATGATGGGCATTTTTGTTATGCACAATTGTTAACTGCAAAAGATAAAGGAAAAACAATTGTGGCTGTGAAGTTTTTAAGAGAATTTGAGCCTGATACTATTCCAATTAAGAGGAAAAGTCAAAAAGGGAAAATCATAAAAGGCATGTCAATAGTTAATAAAGGTGTAATTGCCGATTTGTTTGGAAAAAATGGAACAAATGAAGGAATGGTCCGTTATGGAGTTGAATTGGTTGATGATGACATTTTGAAAATTATTGATTAAAAATGAATATTTAAGCAATAAATGTATTATAATTTGGTAACCAAATAAAATCCTAAAAATAATATTTAATTTATCAATTGCATAATAATGAATGTACTAATAATTTATTTCGTGCAATCTTTTGAACAAGCGACCTATTAAAATGGCACATTTTGACTAACACACACAAATTCAGAATTATCCGAACACTTAAGTTCGGGTAATTTTATATATTTTTTATGGACAGTCAATAAATGAAAGTTAATACTTGAAAATTTTCTAAAAAAATGATATAATAAAAATGCATATGTAACTTGACTTTTATGTATAATGTATTAATTTTTTATAAAAGTTAATAATTGTTAGGTGAGTATGCAGGTTAGATTAAATATAGAAAATGGTATAGTGATGGCGAGAAAATATACAAATGGTGAAATAGTTAGAGCTGGTGAGTTATTAAGAAAATATGGTATTGAA
>JAZUKR010000024.1:0-1659 GCA_045643385.1 Christensenellaceae bacterium
TAATTGAAAATTATCATTTACCCCACCGGCAAGAGCCATTGCCTTACCGCCGAAGTTTAAGCTTATATTTTCAACGACTACGTTCTCTACTGTGTCAACGTAAGGAATTTCTTCATCTCCACAATATACGTTGCCGTAGAAGAGATAAGAAGTAGAAGTTTCGCAACCGTTAATTGTAACGTCTTTTACAAGGTTACTGCCTTCGAATACGATAGCTTCGCCATCTTCAGCAGATACCCAACCTGCAATAGGTGCAACGGCATATAAACCGTAAGCGGTTGCATTAAGAGTTGTGTTTTTAACCGTACTGTTTTTAACGGTTACGGTTCTATTAATTGCGGGTTTTTCGTCATAAACAGTCGCAATTAAACCCGCTATTTTATATTTAGCACTAACAGTTAACCCGTCTATTTCTACGTTTTCGATGTTAGTATCGGAATAATCGTAGCCGATTAAAAGTGCGGCATTCATTCCCGTTGAATTTATAGTTGAATCTTTAAATTTTAAATCTTTAATAGTAAATTCTGTCAATATAGCAATTCTTTCAAAGAAAGCTACGCCGTTTTGCTTGTCAGTTCCGTTAATCGTTAAATTAGAAATTGTGTGATTTCTTCCGTCAACAGTTGCAATATTGATTTTACGGTCCGCATGAGAATCAAGTGGCGTCCAAACTAAATCCGTTGCGTCGATGTCGTCTATGATTATAAGACTAATTCCATTACCACTTACATTAGATTCCTTACCGTTATATTTTAATAAATATTGTTCGTTAAAATATTTTAATCCGTTTGCATTTGAAACAAAATACAAATTTTTAGAATCATTAGTATAAATACCGTCTGAAAGACTAATCAATTCTTTAACAACGTAAACGTCGTCTACTAATTCTGCATAATAGCCGTCTAGTAAATATGCCGTCGGATCTTCTTCGAAAGTTCCGCCACTAATGAATTTTATTTCGTCATAACTAAAGCAACTGCCATAATATTGTTCGTCGAAGATATTTCCTTTAAAACTTCCGCCTTTTACTTCTACCGCTTCACTTCCCCATATCGCTACAGGATTATTAAACTCACCGTCATTAACCGTTAATTTTACGTTGCTATTCGTTCCGTTTCCGTATACGTAAATTGCAAAATCATATCCGTCGGCTCTATCCGTACTGAATTTACCACCGTTTACCGTTACAGTCGCACTATTTGAAGTACCCGTTGCTTGTTCTATTAACGTATATCCCGTTTTCGAATAGAATACACCACCGTTAATTACCGCTTCCGTTACGTTAAACGTCGGAAGTCTTAAACAGTTCTTTATTGAACTAAACTTTCCGTCGTTAATTATTAATTTACCTGCCATTTGGTCTACTGCTACAGACGAACCGCCGTTTGTATTGTTTACAAATTCACCCGCATTTATTTCTAAACTGCCATAGTTCGAAATCGTGTTAGTTGAATATCCGAACGTCGTGGAAGGTGTTGTACTTGTATATTCCATCTTTCCGGTTTTTGCATTTGACGAATCGATAATCGTTAAATTACCTTTATTCTCTAATAAGGCTGAACCTTTACCAGAATTGTCTGTTCCCGTAATTGTATATCCATTTAAATCTAACTTCTCCGTTAAACCGTTTGCAACTTTTAACGTTACGTTATTTTCTAA
>JAZUKR010000025.1:0-5434 GCA_045643385.1 Christensenellaceae bacterium
ATATCAAATAAAAAAGAATAAAATTTTGTTCTTTTTTTCGATAGTAAACTTAAATTTTTAAAACCCCTTGAAAAGACAAAATAGTTAATGTATAATACTTATAAGGAACTAAAAGTTCTAATATATTTAAATGATAGGAGGGAAAAATGGAAGGATTTAATGCAGACAATATTAGAAATATTGCAATTATAGGACACAGTGACGAAGGCAAGACGTCTCTTGCCGAAGCCATATTATTTAACGGCAAAAGTATAGACCGTTTGGGGAAAATTGTCGATAAAAATACCGTTATGGATTTTGATGCCGAAGAAACGTCAAGAGGGATTTCCATTTCTCTTTCAGTGGCATATACAACGTGGCAAGACACGAAAATAAATATAATCGACGTTCCGGGATTTTTTGATTTTGAAGGGGAATTTGAAGAAGCGATGCGTGCGGTAGGCTCTGCAATACTGGTTGCAAACGCAAACGGAACTGTTTCCGTCGGCGCTGAAAAAAGTATTGATTATTGTCTAAAAAACAAAATTCCGCTTATGATTTTTATAAACGGAATTGACAAGGAAAATGCAAATTACGTTGCAACCGTAGAAGCTTTTAGAAGAAAATACGGAAAGAAAATCGCAACAATGCACACACCTATTATCCGTAACGGCAAAATGAAAGGATACGTTTCTATAATTTCAGGCAAGGCCTACGAATTTAAAGAAGGCGGAAGGGACGAAATTCCGGTTCCCGGTGAAATAAAAGACGAGGCAACCCTTTTAAAAGTCGGACTAACTGAAGCGGCGGCGGAAACAAACGAAGAACTTTTAAATAAATACTTCGATAAAGGCTGGCTTTCTAACGACGATATAATAGTCGGCATTAAAAAAGGTTTATCTAACGGCGATACAATCCCCGTTTTAGGCGGTTCGGCGACACAAAACTTAGGCGTTATCAATTTAATGAACGAAATAGTATCTATACTTCCTTCGCCAAAAGAAAGAAAACCCATTAACGCTAATTTAAACGGCAAAGAAGAATTAATAGCCTGCGACGAAAGTAAGCCGTTTTCTGCACAAGTATTTAAGACTGTTGCAGACCCGTTCGTCGGAAAACTTAATATGATAAGAGTATTTACCGGCGTGTTAAAAAGCGGTATGACCGTATTAAATACGACAACGGGCGAAAAAGAACGTATAGTTTCGCTATTCGTTATGAAAGGCAAAAAGCAAGAACCCGTTTCTGAACTTAAAGCAGGAGATATCGGCGCTGTAAACAAATTAAACTCTACTAATACGGGCGATACTTTATGCGATGAAAATTATCCTATTAAATATGCCGAAATACCACTCCCCAAACCCGTTTTATCAATGGCTATTACCGCTTCTAAATCAGGTGAAGAAGACAAGGTATTTTTAGGACTTAATAAACTTGCGGAAGAAGACCTGACTTTTAAAGTAGAAAAAGATAACGAAACGGGCGAAACGGTAATTCGTGGAATGGGCGATACGCAACTTGACGTTTTATGCAAAAAATTAAAATCGAAATTCGGCTGTGAAGCGATTTTGTCCGACCCGAAAGTTGCGTTTAGGGAAACTATAACGGGAAAAGCCGAAGCAGAAGGCAAACATAAAAAACAAACGGGTGGCGCAGGACAATTCGGCGTAGTAAACATTAGATTTGAGCCGGGAGCAGAAGACGGGAAATTCGAATTTGTAGACGCAGTAGTAGGCGGTGCTGTTCCAAAACAGTTTATTCCTGCCGTAGAAAAAGGGCTTAGAGAAGCCATAGAAAAAGGCGTTTTGGCAGGCTATCCTATGATAAATCTTAAAGCAACGCTTTTCGACGGCAAGTATCACCCTGTCGACAGTAAAGAAGTGGCGTTTGTATCTGCAGCAAAACTTGCTTACGAAGAAGGAATTAAAAATGCAAAACCCGTTATTTTAGAACCCATATATTCTTATAATATTTACGTTCCCGATAACTATACGGGCGATATTTTAGGCGACATGAATAAGAGAAGGGGTAGAATTTTAGGCATGGAATCGGTAGACGGTTTACAAGTGATTTCGGCCGAAGCACCACTTATTGAAATGCTTAAATATGCAATAGACCTACGCAGTATGACGCAAGGCAGGGGTAAGTTTACGGCAGAGTTTTTAGACTACGAAGAAGTACCGCTTCTTGCACAGGAAAAAATAATTAAAGACGCAAATAAATCCTAATTAATCGTTTTAAAGTATAAAAGGCGACGAGAAGTTTTTCTCCCATCGCCTTTTTATTTTGTGAAAAATATTTAAGTGTAGAATGCACTTTTCCATACAACACAAAAACGGCAGAGATTATCTGCCGTTTTATGCTTTTATTTATCGTTTAATTGATATGGAAAAAGCGAATCCGTCTCCTAATGGAAACGGGTTCGCCTTTAACACGTTTGTGTCGGTTGGTCAAAATGTGCCATTTTGATAGGTGTGTTAGTCAAAAGGTTACATAATCACGCAACGGATATAATATTTGTTGCGTCATTTGCTTGCCTTATTTTTTTATAGTGCTATAATTAATTTAATGTTAATTAAATTTAAAGGAGAATAAAATGCGTAAGTTTATTATTTTATTATTGGCACTCTGCCTTATATTTAGTATCAGTATACTAACTGCATGTGAAGAAAACATATCTAATAAAAGCAATGGTGTGGACCTTATTATTAAAGACGTGAATAAATTACAAGAAGTCGACAAAAACCAAAACAGCAAAAACATTGACGTTGACCTAAAAATACTCGATACAACAGACGATTCGTTAACGTTAGAATACGAAATAGTTAATTTTTATGCTGGGGATAGAGGAATACTAACTATCACTATCGACGGCTTTGATTATACTTTTGACATTGACAAAGCAAACGGAATAATAAGTATAGCTCTAAAAAATCCACTGTCGGAAGATTCCAAACTAGTAGGCTCATTTAAATTAATTTAATAAGATTAAAAATAAAAACTTTATTAAAAAATTTAACCCCTTGTCTTCCGACAAGGGGTTTTTCGTGTCTTTTTTTGTTTGTTGGTCAAAATGTGTCATTTTGATAGGTCGCTTTGTTTAAATGTTTCATTTTGATAGATGTGTTGGTCAAAAGGTTGCACGAGAAAACGCCACAATCAGGGTTTCTAGGACAGGGCTTTTTTCTCGGTTAGGTTTCCAAATATTTTTGAGGCAATACTTGTCATATTATAAATTTGCTTTGACATAAAAGTAGGCTCACAATCTTTTCGACTGTGAGCCTCTCTTTTTAGTTGATGTGATAAATCGCATATTGGTGAGTGCCTTTAATTTTTTTGACCTGGTAAAGGTTATCATCAATCCAATAGGAAGTGTTCTAGTGATGTCAGTTCGAGAGTATATTAAAACAAACAAAAAATGTCATCAGTTCGTAGCTTATTAGAAAACACTATTTGCCGATATCGGTTTTTTCACTGTCAGGCGATAGGCACAGGTATAGCCCCATTTTCCTTTTGAGTTACCAAGAGAACACACGCAACGTTCCTGCACCTTGTTTTTATGAAACAATTTTCGTTCGCGTATTCTTCGGGAATTTTGACAATATTGTCAATACATTCAAGATTAACCGTTGTCATTTCACAGGAATATTGATAATCTACGCCGAACGAACATCTGACATACCATGTATTTTTTTCGTTTTTGACAGTATACTGCATATATCGTTTTTCCAAATGGATAGGTACTACAAGATATCCGTCTTCATAGTACGCATCATCGCTACGTCCAGAAATAATACCGTCCGATACAACGTTTGTCTCTTCTTCCTTTTCTGAACATCCTACAAGAACAAGCACTGAAAACAACGTAACAACTGCCAAAAATATTGATAATATTTTTTTCATATCTGTCCTCCTATAAATTGAAATAAGCGTAAATCTATTGTCATCATATGTCAATCAGTATATCATATCCTGTAGGGAAAAGCAATCCCTTTTCCAACAAGTACTCAAATACTTGAAATTTTTTTGGAAAATTTACCTCCATATTGCTTGAATTTCCCGAATTTTGCCATAGAAAGCATAAAAAAGAGCTTTTGCCTTGGTAGACAAAAGTTCTTTCTTTTTGGCGTAATGGAACGGAAAAGATGCAACATTTCTCGTGGTTGCCTTATATTCGACAAACCGGGATTTGTATTGATTTACAGAACTTAATGACCGAAGTCACTGTAAGTAAAAAATTCGTCACGATTTACGGGTTGATAATCTTTGCAAGAAGAATTTTTGTCACGTTTACATTCCTTAAATATTTTATCTCTGATTTTAATATCATCAAATAGACTGCACAATTCAAGAATGGAGTTAAACTTATAATCCTTCATACAAAAGATTTCCGCCCCTCCGTAAGGGCAATTATTCCCGTATCTGCAACTAAAACAATTGCGTTCCATATTTGTTTCCTCCGCAAATTCTGATTTGCCGAGTTCATTATAACATATGCCCGTCATACAAAAAAACTGTTTCAAAACTCGACGTTTTGAAACAGCCTTGCTCTCTCAGTCGGGAACCCGAGAGAGCAAGATACATTTTCAAGGTAAGTGCGACCCAAAGGTATGAGAACCCGCCCGCACAGGTAACAAAAAGTCACGGTTTTATCTTATGATTATCGGATAATCAGGCTCTGGTTCGGGAATATACCCGCTGTTTGGCTTTTGCGTGACCAAAATAAAGGTTGCAACATTATTACAACGCGTTTTTAAAAAATAGTTTTCGTTCGCATATTTTTCCGGGATGGTGACGATATTATTCTTGCATTCAACGGTAACTTCTTTCATATCAAAAGGATGGTTAATCACGATGCCGATTGAATATCTGACATACCACGTGTACTTATCGCTTTTAACAGTATAAGTATTATATTTAATCGCCAGATTGATCGGAATGAAGAGGTTGCCGTCATTATAGTACGCCGCAGAGTCTTCCGCGATTTCCGTGTTTTCCTTTCGTACGATTAACATATGGTAAAGCAAGTTGTTATAATTTGTTTTTATGATATATTCTTCGTTGGCATATTCTTCGGAAACAACAACAATACCGTCTTCGTTTTCAAGGGTAATGTTCTTCCCGGCGTCTTCGTATATTATGTTTTCTTCCGAAAAACAGTGGATATACCACGTATAGTTGTCGTTATTGACAATGAATGTTTTTGCCGTTATCGGCTTTTCCATAAGGTGGATCGGGACAAAAAGATTACCATTTTCATAGTACGCACTTGTAGTGTCTATTCCACCGTCTGTCGCATTTTCATCAGTTCCTTCATTTTCATTACATCCGGCGAAAGCAAACACGGAAAACAACGTAATAACTGCCAAAAATATTGATAATATTTTTTTCATATCTGTCCTCCTATAAATTGAAATAAGCGTAAATCTATTGTCATCATATGTCAATCAGTATA
>JAZUKR010000026.1:0-2890 GCA_045643385.1 Christensenellaceae bacterium
CTATATGTATTTTAATATATCATAAAGGAGAATTTATGAAAAAATTTTTGACAATTATGGTGCTAGCTATTATTTCAGCACTATGTTTTGCGTCTTTTTCTGCCTGTGATAGCGGGATAACCGTTAGATGGCTTAATTACGACAATACCGTTTTAGAAACAGATGCAAACTTATCTAAAGGCGACGTTCCGGTTTATGACGGCGAAACCCCAGTTAGACCTTCATCTAATGAATACGATTACGAATTCACGGGTTGGTCTATCGATTTATCCGCAGGGGTAACAAAAGACGTTGACGTTATGGCTATCTATAAAAAGACCAAACGTCTTTATACCGTAACTTGGGACGATGGTAACGGTACCGTTAAAACAGAAGAATACGAATACGGCGAAAAACCGTTCCGCAAATCTCCTTCTAAAGAAATGGACGGGGTTGGCTCTTATACCTTTAAAGAATGGTCGCCCGCTATTACCGAAGATACTATAGTTACTGCCGATATTACGTATACCGCTGTTTACGATATTAATTATATCTTTTATTCCGTTAAATTCGTTTGTGGCGATACTTCTTTCGTAACGGAAAACATATTTAAGTACGGCGATATTCCTACTTACGACGAAGAAACTTACGGCGTTCCTTCTAAAAAAGGTACTGCCGCTATATCTTACGTCTTCACCGACTGGGATAAACCTTTTGAACCTATTGTAGACTCTAAATCGGTTTATACCGCTTTATTTGATTCCGTTGATAATTACTATACAGTTAGATGGCTTGACCAAGAAGGTGAAGTTTTATTTACTCAATCACTTAAATACCACACGCAAGTCACTCTTTCTATGTTTAACGAAGCTATCGGCGAACCTCAAAATTATCAAGACGAAGCATTCGTTTATACTTACCTCGGTTTCTCCGGCTTAACTGTCGGCGAGGCTAAACCCCTTTATGCAGATAATGATTTAGACATTTCTATTCAATATCAAAAATCAACACGTTATTATACCGTTTCTTTCGATACTAACGGCGGTTCTAACATTGAACCTTTAAGTATTGCTTACAACACTACCGTTAACGCTCAAGATATTTATTCTACCAAAAACGGCTACGATTTAGTAGACTGGCAATTAAACGGTGAGCATTTTGAATTTTCTTCTCCTATCGTAGAAGATATTACTTTAACCGCCGTTTGGGGCGCTCGTGCTTACAGTATTTATAATTATATCGACTTCAACGGTGTTGAAAACGTTTCCGCTACTTTAAACGGCGAACCCGTTACTCTTGAATTTGACGGAACAGGTTACTACTTTAAAGAAATCGGCGATTATAAGTTCTATATAAACAATGAAGAAGTTGCACACTACAACGTAGGTGAATTCAGCGTATTTGCAAAACATTTCACTTCTGTAGTTTCTAACGGCTCTTATACGGCAGGCGGTAATAACTTTGATTTATACGTTAACGCTTCCCGTAAAGAAAACGTAGTATTTAACCAAAACGCTTTAGCATTACTCGTTAAATATGCTAACGACAATAACATTCAAGGTGTTGTAATCGAGGCTTACGTTCAAGTAGGTAATGCGTCGTTAAAAGTTAACGAAGAAGTTGCGCCTTTGGGCGACAACGTATTCTTTACTAAATTATTCGACGTAAATACTATCTCAAGTCTTTCGTTCGTTTCTAACGCTACTTCGTTAAAAGCATATTTCTCCATTAAATTCGTTGAAGAAATTAAGTTAATAACTTTTGACGTAGACGGAATTTTAACTTACGTTCCGTTCTATACTACTGATCAAGTCGTTTATCCCTTCGGAACTCCTGTTAAAGACGACGGTATTCACGAATTCGTATTCGCAGATTGGGATATACAAGGTAACTATTACACCGCTATATTTAATTACGTTACTGCTCCTATTACTTTCGTTATCGACGGTGTTCCTACTGTCCTTAACGTTAACGTAGGTGATATGCCCGTTTACGACGGTACGCCTACTAAGGCAAGCGACGTTCAATACGATTATTCGTTTAATTCTTGGTCGCCCGCTCTTCAAACCGTAACTCATGCAGATATTGTCGACGGTGTAACTTATACAGCTGTATTTGACAGCAATATCCGTTCTTATACGATAAGTTGGGTTGGCGCTTTGGGCGAAATTTATAACGAATCGTTAAATTACGGCGTTAGACCTTCTTTTGATACCGCAACTTACGGCACGCCCCAAAAAGACGCAGACGCAGAATTTACTTACACGTTCAGCGGTTGGGCACCGGAAATTGTTTCGGTTAAAGGCGACGCAACGTATACGGCACAATTCTCAACTAAAACTAATTTGTATTTTGTAACTTTCTTTGTTAAAGGTGAACCCGTTCAATCAAGTGAAGTTCCTTACGGAACAGCTATTGAAGACGTTATTTACGAAGGCGAGCCTATAACCGATTACTATACAGACGAATATTATTACGAATATAAGGGATTTGACCCTTCTATGGGAACTGTTACCGGTAACGTTAGTATTAATGCAATATTCGACGAAAAACCGCTCCCCGAATACGACGTTTCGTGGTATGACGGTGATAGCAATTGGATTTATACCGCTAAAGTTGCTTTAGGTCATCTTCCTGTTTACGATTCTGCAACTCACGGCGAACCTACTTGTACCGATTTATCTATGAAATTTAGTGGTCAATGGTCGCCTGCTATTGTTATCGCTACCGAAAATGCTTCTTATACCGCTCAATTTGTTGAAAAAGATAAATGCACGGTTAAGTGGATAATTAAAAATCAAGACGGTTCTGATAATACTATTACTCAAAGTAACTTAGTCGTTGGCGAAACTCCTTCGTTTGGCGATACCGATCCTGAAACCTGGTACGATTTAGATTATAAACACGTATT
>JAZUKR010000027.1:0-2857 GCA_045643385.1 Christensenellaceae bacterium
TAGTTTTTAAGTTTTCGTCTGATAATTTTTTATCATAATAATCTTTTAATTCAAAAGGAGTTCCAACGTAAATAAACGTTTTTCGTAAAAATCTCGGTTTATTATGAAGAATAATTGGAACAATAGGCTTTTTAGATTTTACCGCAAAATACCCGCACCCTGCTTTTATGGGCTGAATATTAATGGTTTTCGTTTTATTTCTGGTTCCTTCGGGGAAAACGACAAGTTTATGATTATCTTTTAAAATATTTATAGATTGAATCATCGTTTTAAGATCAGGCTTATCTCTATCGACAGGAATACCGCCAAAAGACTTAACGATTTTAGAAACAAACCTATTCTTAAAAATTTCTTTTTTTGCAAGAAAAAAAACGTCTTTATTATAAACGTCAGCAACAAAACCGCAGTCTATTGCTCTAAAATGGTTACAAATAAGCAAAGCACCGCCATCCGGAACGTTTTCTTTTCCTATAATCTTATAAGGATAAAAAACGTTAAAAACTTTAATAACAAACTTTTGAAAACAATTCATAAATTAATCCTTACCTGCTAAAAATCCGGTTGATAAGGCAGATTGAATATTAAATCCACCCGTAAAACAGTCAACGTCTAAAACTTCACCCGCAAAATATAAACCTTTAATTAATTTACTTTCCATAGTTTTAGGATTGACTTCTAAAACGTTAATTCCGCCGGCGGTTACAATCGATTCTTCTATATTACGTAATCCGCTTATTTTAACTTCAAAATTTTTAAGCGAATCTATTAAATTTTTACGTTCGTTTACAGTTATATTTGAACAAGTTTTATTTAACGGAACACCTGCATTTTTTATAACGAACCCTGCCAAAGATTTTGGGAGTAAAGTGTAAAAAGCAGTTAAAACAGAGCATTTATTATATGTATTTAATTCTCTAAGCAACCTGTTATCTAATTGTTCAAAAGAAAGTGCGGGTTTAAAATCTATATACACTTTAAGATTTTCAAAATTAATTCTGTTAATTAATGAAGATAAAGATAAAACAAGTGGACCGGATATACCAAAATGAGTAAACATCATTTCTCCAAGTTCACTAAAAACGATTTTATCTAATATTTTTGCCGTTAAAACTACGTTTTTAAGCGATAAACCTTGGCACTCTTTACAAAAAATATCGCTTGATTCTAAACCAACAAGCGAAGGAACACATTTATTAATTGAATGACCGAATTTTTTTGCAAAAACATATCCGTCACCCGTACTGCCCGTTAACGGATAAGAAATCCCACCCGTACAAACAATAAGTTTATCGCAGGTATAATTAAAATCTTTAGTAATAACCGTAAATTTACCGTCGTTATAAAAAACGTCTTTAACTTCGGTATTAAATTTAATATCAACACCACTATTAACTAATAAATTATGTAAAGTTTTAATAACGTCGCTCGATTTGTCACTAACGGGGAAAACTCTGTTTCCACGTTCGGTTTTTAACTCTAAACCGTTATCCGTTAATAAATCAATCGAATCTTGCGGAGAAAACGTGTTTATTGCACTATATAAAAATTTAGGATTAGAAACAACGTTTTTTATAAACTCGCTTGGCGTACAATTATTAGTTACGTTGCAACGACCTTTACCAGTTATATATAATTTTTTTCCTAATTTTTCATTTTTTTCTAAAATCGTAACGTCATTTCCTAACATGCTTGAAGAATATGCCGCCATTATTCCGGAAGGACCGCCACCTATTACAATAACCTTTTTCATTTTTACCTTATGTTAGACATAATTATACTAAATTTAGTTAGATTTTTTCTTATTTTTACGTGAAAAAAATTTTTCTATTTTTTCGCCTTTTTTATATATAATGACAGTTAGAATAATCGTCAAAAAAATAAAAATAGCCCACAGAATAATACCCCACCACGTATCGTATGGAATAATATTATTATTCATAGAAAATGAAGAAACAAACACCGATATAATTCTAGTTATAAAAATCATAATACAGAAAAACGTTGGGCTAACCGTAGTTATTCCCGCTATAAAGCACAAAATATCGTCTGGGAAAAACGGAAATAAAAACATAAACGTTAAAATAATTTTGTCTTTTCCCTTAATAGTTTCTAAACCTTTTTTAATACTCTTTTCACCTATTAGCCATTTTACTACTTTATATCCGAATATTCTTCCAATAAAAAAAGCAACTATTGAGCCGGATATGATTCCGATACAACTATAAAACGCACCCCAGAACGGTCCAAAGAGTAAAACCCCTGCTCCAACCGTTATAAAAGCAGGAATAGGCAAAAATACAACTTGAGAAAATTGCAAAAGTACAAAAAGAAAAACGGCTCTTGTTTTAAAAGATGCAATATAATCTCTTAAAGATTCTATAGAATTTACTTTTTCCCAAAAACCCGAAACTTTAAGTAAATATAGGGCTAATATCACTACTGAAAAAACACTTATTAGTATTATAAAAATCTTATATAAAATCCCCGTGGACATTTTATAAAATATAAGTGTTAATACGGTAATAAGCGTTATTAACGTAACGAAAGAAACAATAAATAGACTATTGTAATCTCTCAAAAATCCAAAATCAAAACTGTTAAAATACAAAACTCCGAATATTACTGAAGTTGCCCCCATTAAAGATATGGCAATAACAGTCAAAATTTGTTTAATACTAAAAATCGTTTTACTATTCACGATATTATTATATTACCGCAAATAAAACTTAAACATAAAAAAACAAAATATTTATATGTTTTTATATTCGTTTACGGCAATTTCGTCGCATCTATTATTATACACGTTGTCCGCATGTCCTTTAACTTTAATAAATTCGACTAAATGCGTTGAACAAAG
>JAZUKR010000028.1:0-2218 GCA_045643385.1 Christensenellaceae bacterium
AACGCAGAATAATTACTTGCAGAATAAATAAATATTAAACCGATAAAAGAAAGCAAAAAATATGAAATGGGAATAAAAATATTCCCATTATTTTTATGTAAAAGTAAATTTTTCAAATTTTAGCACCCGTTATTTCTTTAAATTTATCGCCACGCTCTTCATAATTTTTAAAAGCGTCAAAACTTGCGCATGCGGGAGAAAGCAAGACGGTATCTCCACTCTCAGCAATAAGCGTTGCAATTTTAAAAGCGTTAATATAGTCGGAAGTAACAGTAACTTCTCTTAAACCAAGTTCACTTGCAACATTTAGCATATTATACCTTGAAGCGCCCGTCAATATTACGTGTTTAACGTTTGACTCTTTTATTTTAACAAAAAGTTCGTTATACTCTTCCCCCTTTTCACTTCCACCTAAAATTAATATTTTAGGTTCTAATATTGTTTCTAAAGCGTTAATTGTCGAAGAAGTATTAGTCGCCTTAGAATCGTCGTAATATTTAACGCCGTTATTTATACCTATGTATTCTATTCTGTGTTTAACACCGTTAAAAGAAGATATACCTTCTTTAATACTATCGTTATCAATCCCTATAATTTTACAAACAACAATAGAAAAGAGTGCGTCGTATAAATTGTGATTTCCTTTAATTTTTAAATTTTCTATAGGCATAATTTTTTCGTTATTAAAACAAAAAAACCCGTCTTCAATATATCCGCCGTTTACCTTTTCTTTTATTGAAACAAAAACTACGTTCGCCTTTGTCTCACGTTCAAAATTTCTTACTATATCGTCATCGTAATTTAATACGGTATATTCGCTTTTAGTTTGATTTTTAAAAATTCTTTTCTTTAAAAAAATATAATTATCCATACTAAAATGACGTTCTAAATGATCGGGTGTTATGTTTAAAACGCAAGCGACGTGTGGGCAAAACGAACTAACGCTTTCAAGTTGAAAACTCGATATTTCCGTAACGACAACAGTATTTCTATTTATCTCATCGATTTTAGAAGTAATAGGCACTCCTATATTGCCGACAAGTTGATGATTTATTTTTTTAGAATTTAATATAGAATCAATTAAAGAAACAGTGGTAGTTTTGCCGTTAGTACCCGTTACACCTATAATTAAAGGCATAAAACACAAAAAACCAAACTCTAACTCGCCTATTATTTTAACACCCTTTTGCTTTGCGTAAACCGCTATTTCGTGATTTATGGGAACACCCGGACTAATTATTAAAACGTTTATTCTTTCTAATAGATTAAAACACTCTTCTTTATTTACTCTTACCCCACCGAGTTCGGTTATTTTAGAAATAGAATCTTCTATTTTTTGATTAGAATTTTCTTCGTAAAAAAAACATTTTCCGCCGTGAGATAAAATATAATCAGAAACGCTGTAACCACTTTTGGAAATACCAAGTATCAAAAATTCTTGATTTAATATTTGCATAATTCACCTTAAAAATTAAAATATAAACAAATTAGTCCCATTAAAATTGTAACAACAGTATAAATATATGCAATTCTTGTTTCAGATAAACCTTTCATCTGTAAATGATGATGATATGGCGCCATTAAAAAAATACGTTTTCTTTTTGTTTTATAAAAAATCACTTGCAAAATAACCGATACGCCAGATACAACAAACATAATTCCAAGTAAAGGAATGTATAAAGCGTTGCCAGAAAAAATACTTATAGACGTTATTAATCCACCCAACGATAAAGAACCCGTATCCCCCATAAAAACACTCGCTTTATTAACGTTAAAAATTAAATAGGATATAAGACCACCTATAAAAGAACAAGATAAATAAATTAAGCCTTTATACTCATCTATTAAACTAAAAGAAATATTATCATTATATATAGACAAGTAAATTAATAAAGATATAAAAATCAAATACACAACTGAAACGCTTCCTGCTAAGCCGTCTAATCCGTCAGTAAGATTTACGCAATTTGTAGTCGCCATATATATAAAAATTACAAAAGGAATTGTATAATACGAGAAATCAACGTTTTTATAAAACGGAATATTAAAAAAAGTTAATTCGTTATAATACATAAAAAAACTTGATATACACGAAATAAAAAATTGAAAAAGTATTTTTTGATAAGGCTTTAATCCTTCGTTGTGCCTAAATTTTATTTTAATTAAATCATCTAATAATCCAAGTATCATAAAAGCGATACACATACTAAGAGCAATA
>JAZUKR010000029.1:0-14042 GCA_045643385.1 Christensenellaceae bacterium
CCCAACAAACGGTGTGGCGGTTAAAGTCCGAATTGCAAAGGTCTGTTTTAGGATTTATATTATATCCTTCAAACGCCTTAAAAATTCTTTCTTTTAATGTTATACCGTTATAAACTTTATCTAAAATACTTTTATCGTTTGTTTGGTCAATGTATTGTTTTACCGTTAAAATATAGTAGTAGTTATCGCAAAAAGGCGGATAATATCCCCAAAGTCCCGTACCTTGGTCGTCGCCGTCGGCATAGCCACCGGGGAAATAAACGGGCTTTCCGTTATAGTTTGCATGGTCGCAAATTGCATAAGGCGGAACGGTTAAACCGTTTTTTAAGTTTAATGTTTTATCTCCGTTTTGACCGCAACAAGACCAAATTTCTATCCATCTTTTAATAAGAGAACTGTCTATAAGTCCGCTTTCAGCCATCATTTCGGCATCACGAACCCAAAAACTCATATACTTTTCGTCGCCCGAAGGTAAGAGTAATTTTTCTTTTTTCTTTTCGCCGTTATAAAACGTTTCTTTTTCTATATTACAATCGTCTATTGTTTTAATAGCAAGTTTTTTAAGATAATCTAATTTATATTCAACACTTAACATTGACTAAAACTCCGGTATTACTATTTCTTTGTTATTATTCATTGCAGACTCGTGCGCACAAATACCTACGGCGCAAATGTTTGCGGCAACTTTTTCGTTAGAGCGTGCTTTTCTGTTTTCCGTAATACAGTCGACAAACTCCGTTGCAATATGCGTGTGTGCAGTGCCGTGCCACATAACGGGGGCAGTATCTAAAATCTTTTCCCACCCGTCTAAATGCCCGTTTTCTACCGTTAAGCGTTTTAATGAATCCGAAGGTAATAAATCGTGTCTGTTCTTTGGCTTTTCGTCGGTAATTACAGGGTGTAACGTGTCGTACGGATTTGTTTTTGAAAGTTCTTCGTCTAAAACGCTTTTAACGATAACAGGTCCTAAAATGCCTTCAAAACTTTCTTTATCGCCGTATATGTTATAAGTTTCCATACTTCTTCCCGTCGTTTCAAACAGCATACGTGTTAAGTCCCCTTTAATACCGCTCTCCATAGTAAAGAAAGCAACTTCTATAGGATACGGGTTGTTGTAGTTTTTAACCCTTTCTTCACTCATTGTGCCTGCACCGAAACATCTGACGCTTTTAACTTTTTCGTTAAGTATTCCTACGAACGGCGCTACTATATGGCAAGAATAGTGCATGGGCGGTAAACCTTGCCAATATTTAGGCCAACAATCCATATACTGATTATGTTGACCACGTAAATACTGAATTTTACCGAAATCTCCCCTTTCGTATTTTTCTTTATTCATATAGAACTCTACGTCATACAGGTCGGTTTCCGCAAGCATATATTTTAAGCCCGTTTCTTGTACTTTTTTGCAAATTTTTTTCATATCTTCTATGTTTGTAGCCATAGGAACGGCACAACAAACGTTTACGCCGTGATCTAAACAGTATAGCGTTTGTTCTGCATGCAGTGGAATAGGTGTCGCCAAAAATACTCCGTCTACGTTGTCTTTTTCTATTATTTCTTCAAGACTACTGCGCATTTCAAATTTTTCTTTTGGAATATCGTAATATTCTTTATCAATCCAATATTGCAAATCATCTCTTATATCTTTGCTTAAATCTGCACAAATAACTTTTTCTACGTTAGGGTGAGCAGCAAAGCATAAAGCATAGTTACCACCGTATCTTAATCCGACAACGGCTATTTTTAATTTTTTCATAATTTATCCTCAAAAACTATAACTCAAAACCTTTTAAGAAGGCTTGTTTATTTAATTCAACTGTTTTGGGCGGAACAGTTTTTTCAATTACTTTTAAAAACGTTTCCTTATCTAATCCTATATATTTTGCGGAAGCACCTAAAATTATCGAGTTAACAACTTTACTATTACCCAATTCTATCGCTAATTTTTGTGCGTCGAAAGAAACTACTTTATGCTCTTTAGATAAATTTTCAATAATATTTTCCGGATATGAAAAAGCACCTGTAACAACGGTCATAGGGTCAATTTTAACATCGTTAACTATAACAATCCCGTCTTTTTTAAGGAAATGTGCATAACGCATTGCTTCTAATCTTTCAAATGAAATCAAAATATCGGCATTGCCTTCTTCTACGACAGGCTCAGCGATTTTTTCACCAAATCTTACGAAAGTAACTACGCTTCCACCCCTTTGCGCCATACCGTGAACTTCAGAAAGTTTTACGTCGTACCCTGACTCTAATGCCGTTTTCCCTATAATTCTGCTTGTAAGTAAAGTACCTTGTCCGCCAACGCCGACAACCATAATATTTAATTCTTTCATATTACTTTTCCACCTTTGCGATAGCGCCGAATTTACAATAACTTTTACAAAGTCCGCAGCCGTTACACATCGTTTTATTAATAGAAATCGTACCGTCTTCTTTTTTAGTTATTGCAGGACATCCTATAGATAAACACATTCCGCACTTTTTACATTTTTCACTGTTTTCAACGCAAATATACGGGAAAACTTGACCTTTAAGAAGTGCGCAAGGCGCTTTTGCTATTATTACGGTTAAAGTATCGCTATTAACACTTTCTTTAACTGTTTTTTCTAAGTTCTCTACGTCAAACGAATTAACTTCTAAAACGTTAGGAACACCTATCGCTTTACATAAAGTCATTAAATCTATTGCATAAGTTTCTTCGCCTTTTAGGGTTTTACCTGTTGCAGCGTGATCTTGATGTCCCGTCATTCCGGTTGTTCTGTTATCTAATATAATAACCGTACCCGTAGACTTATTATAAACCATATTAACAAGTGAATTAACACCCGTATGTAAAAACGTCGAATCGCCAATAACGGCAACCCAATTTTTAATAAAGTCTTTACCTTTTGCTTTTTCAATTCCGTGAAGAGCAGAGATAGAAGCACCCATACAAACGGTAGTATCTATAACGCCAAGGGGTGCAACCGCACCTAAAGTATAGCAACCTATATCGCCCGATGCATGAATTTTTAACTTCTTTAAGACGGAAAAAACGCTTCTATGCGGACAACCGGGGCAAAGAATAGGCGGACGAGCCGGAACGTCTAATTTATCAAATACAACGTCGGTTTTGCCGAAAATAACTTTTTTAATTAAATTTGCACTGTATTCGCCCTGCTTTGTAAATAAAGATTTGCCAAGAACATTTATTCCCCAACTCTTAATTTGTTCTTCAATAACAGGCTCTAATTCTTCAGCAACGTATACTTTATCAACTGTTTTGCAAAAATCTTCTATTAATTTTTTAGGAAGTGGATTAATAATGCCGAGTTTTAGAATACTTGCGTTAGGGCATGCTTCTAAAACGTATTGATAACAAATTCCACTCGTAATAAAGCCGATTTTTTTATCACCGTTTATAACCTTATTTATCGGAAAAGAAGAGCAATCTTCTTGCATTTTAATTTCACGGTTTTCAACAACCACGTGTCTTCCGATAGCCGAACCCGGCATCATAACGTATTTTTTAACGTCCCTATTATAAGATTTATCTTCCGGAACAACCCTATCTGATAGAGTAACTAAACCTTGAGAATGTGCGAGTTTTGTGGTCGTTCTTAAAATTACCGGAGTGTCGTATTTTTCGCTTAATTCGTAAGCATATTTAATAAATTCTTTTGCTTCGTTAGAATCGGAAGGTTCTAAAAGTGGCAAATGTGCACTTCTTGCTATCATTCTCGTGTCTTGTTCGTTTTGCGAACTGGCAAGACCCGGATCGTCTGCAACAACAATTACCGCACCGCCGTTAACACCCGTGTAAGAAAAAGTATAAACGGGATCGCTTGCGACGTTTAATCCTACGTGTTTCATACAAGCAAGACTTCTAACACCCGAAATCGACGCACCGATTGCCACTTCAACGGCAACTTTTTCGTTTGGTGCCCATTCAGTATATACTTCTTGATATTTTGCCAAATTTTCACTAATCTCAGTACTCGGCGTTCCGGGATATGCACTCGAAACTTTAACCCCCGCTTCATAAGCGCCACGAGCTATCGCTTCGTTTCCGAGCATTATTATTTTATCTTCCATCTTATTTACTCCTTAAATCTCTAACTCTTTTTGCTTTACCTTCAAATCTTTGCAAAGTGTTAGGAGATTCTAATTGAACTTTTGCGTCTAAACCTAACATAATTCTTAATTTATTTTTAATTTTCTTAGTTAAGTCTTCTAATTCTTTGTAGTTGTCGGTCGCTTTTAAAAGTTCGACTCTAACCGTTAAAACGTCTGAATATCCTTCTCTTTCTACGACTATTTCATAATGCGGACCAAGTTCGTCAAAACTCAAAACTACTTCTTCTATCTGAGTTGGGAAAACATTAACACCCCTAATTTTTAACATATCGTCTGCACGACCGGACAAATTATCCATCCTGCAGAAAGTTCTTCCGCATTTACACGGCGCATAGTTTAATCTCGTTATATCTTTCGTTCTGTATCTTATAAGAGGAATCCCTTCCTTTTTGATACACGTAATAACGAGTTCGCCCTTCTCTCCTTCAGGAAGTACTTCGCCCGTTTTTGAATCTATAATTTCAGGTATAAACATATCTTCGTTAATATGCATACCGTCAAGTTCTAAGCACTCGCCCGAAACTCCCGGTCCCATTAACTCGCTCATACCGTAGTTAGATGTAACCTTTACGTCTTTACCCCACGCCTTATACATTTCTTCACGCATAGCGTCAGTAAGCATTTCACTACCAAGTAATGCGACTTTGACTTTTAAATCTTTCTTAGGATCAACGCCTATGCTGTTTGCAACTTCTGCCAGTCTTAAAGCATAAGAAGGCGTTGCAACCAAAAGAGAAGTTTCAAAGTCTTTCATGTACATAATTTGTTTTTCGGAATTACCGGTAGACGAAGGCACAACCGGAGCACCGATATTTTCTAATCCGTAATGCAATCCGAGTGCACCCGTAAACATTCCATAGCCGAAACAGATTTGCGCAACGTCATCTTTAGACGCTCCGCCAGCGCAAGCAATACGGGAAACGCACTCCGTCCATACTTTTAGGTCGTTTTTAGTATATCCCACAACGGTAGGTTTACCCGTCGTTCCGCTTGATGCATGAATACGTACAAGTTCTGATTTAGGAACGGCAAAAAGACCAAACGGATAAGTATCTCTCATGTCTTGCTTTGTAACGAAAGGAAGTTTAGATAAATCTTTTAAAGATTTAATATGTTCGGGTTTTAATCCGATATTATCCATTTTTGCACGATAATAAGGAACTTTTTCATAAACCCTAGAAACAGTCTCTTTTAATCTTTCTAATTGAATACTTTCAATCTCTTTTCTAGATAGCGTTTCTTCTTTAGACCAAATCATAATTTCACCTTTTATAATATATCACTATTTTATTTCGTTTTCAATAGGTTTTGTAAAAGCATTTGCTATAATTTCGTTGCTCGGTTTTTTAGTAAATAAAGAAACGATTAAAACGCTTATAATCGAGAATGCCATACAAATAACACCGATAAGCGGAGAATAGCCTACGCCCGATTTAATAACAGTACCTAATCCAACACTAAATCCACTGTTGCTTATAGCACCGAAAGTTAAAATTAAACCTACAGTTAAAATTAAACTACCTATAACGGAAACTATAGCAGAAGATTTAGTTAACTTTTTATTATATAATCCTAAAACGAACGGACCGAAGAAACAGCCCGATAACGTACCCCAAGATAGCCCCATTAAGTAAGCGATTGCGGTAATGTTATATGCCTTATTAAGTAAAGCAACAACAACCGATATAATAACGAATACAAAACAAACGATACGCATTGCAAGAGTTACAGACTTATCCGAAGCGTTTTTCTTAATACTTCCCTTAAATAAATCGATAGAAAGTACTGACGATGCGGAAAGGGCAACTGACGCTAAAGTAGACATACTTGCAGATAAAACTAAAACCGCAATTAAACCTTTAATTCCGGGAGGAATAACTTTATCAAGCATAAGCGGAACTATATTATCGTAACCGCCTGAAGGTAATTCTTCGAAAAATAATCTTCCAAAAGTTCCGATTAAATATGCGGAAACACCGACTATAAATGCAAATACAGTACTTACCCACATACCCATTTTTATCGCCTTTTTATCTCTAACTGCATAATACTTATGTACAGTTTGCGGAAGTCCGTAAACACCTACCGACGTTAAAAGTACTAAAGAAATTACCGAAATAAGCGGAGAATCTAAAAACCCTTTATCGCCGTAATTTGGAATAAATCCGAAACCGCTATCGGTTAAAGTCTTAAACGAAGTAAACCCGCTTACCTTATCGTTAGCCATAAATAAAATTACCATAATAATAACGCCTGCAAGCATAATTAAACCTTGAACGAAGTCAGATAAAGAAGTTGCAAAATATCCGCCGAAAACAAGATACAATGCGGTTAAAAACGCAAGTGCAATAGTTACAATCGTACCGTCTATACCAAACATAATTTCAAATAAATTTCCAAGTCCGTTATAAACAGACGCCGCATAAGGAATTAAAAATAAGAAAATAATTATTGCGGAAATCTTTTTCAAAAACGGAGAACCATATCTCTTTTCAAAAAAGTCAGGCATAGTTTTGGCGTTTAATCTCTGGGTCATATTTTTAGTCCTTTTAGCCATAATAAGCCAAGCAACTAAAGCGCCGACAAGAGCGTTACCTATACCAATCCATAATGCAGATAAACCGAAGTTCCAGCCAAACTTTCCTGCATACCCTATAAAGATAACTGCGGAAAAATACGTAGTACCGTAGGAAAAGGCACTCATAAGTCCGTTAATACCTTTACTTCCGGCAAGCAAAAAGTCGTCTGAAGTTTTTGCTTTCTTTCTAGTGTAAACTGCTATAAATATCATACCTATAGCAAATAAAACAAGCATCAAGTAATCTAAAAACATAATTTCTCCTTTTTACAAAAAAAACCGCTAAAAATTTTTAGCGGTTAAAATTGTTTATTATTATAATTTAAAAAATCAAAAAACCGCGCATATTAAAACTGAAACTTATTAAAATAATAGTTTCTAAAATAAAAATATCCGTAATATAATGCACGATTTTGATTTTTCATATTATTTCCCTTTAATTTACATTAATTATATAACCGTACGTAAAAAATGTCAAATAAAATATATAAAAAAATTAATTAAATCTTATTATTTTTTATTATTTTGTTTTTATACGATCTAAGCGACGTTAAAAATAAAAAGGTAGATAAAATTAAGGTTAATGCAAAAAACAAAATATAATACGGGAAAATGTTTACAGAGATATATCTTGCAAGTATTCCGAACAAAAACGGCGCAAATAAAACTCCCATATTACTTACAGCCTGTTGTGCCCCGATTACTAACGGAGTTAAGTTTTTGCCGAAATTTTCGGGCGTTAAGTGCGTTAAGTTCGGGAATATCGTTCCGTTACCAAGTCCGATTAAGCAGACGGAAAGTGCGATAACAATATTCGGTAAAAATTGCAAATTAACAAGTGTTACAGCAATTAATATTATTATTTCGCCTATTAAAATTTGCATCCAACTCGATAGTTTTTTAGACAAAAGCCCCGATATAAATCTACTTAGCGTTATACATAAATAATATAACGTTACAAATATCGCAGAAAAATCTGCAGAAAATTCCTTACCTATAACAAGATACGAACTTAGCCACTGTCCGCAAGAAAATTCTAGTGCGCAAGTAGAAAAAAAGACAAGCCAAGCTACCCTAACAGGACGAATTTTAATAATATCTCTATACTTAACGTCGGCAAAAGTTTCTTCTTTTATTTCGTCGTCGTTTTTTCTAAGTTTATTTTCTACCTTTTTCCAAAGTGGCATAGAAACTAAAGTAATTAAAGAAACGAAAGCTTGAACTATAAATATGTATAAATACCCCATTCTCCAATTATTATCTTTTAACGTAAAAGACAAGATAAATGGGCTTAAAAATACCCCTACACCGTAAAAACAATGCAAAAAGCACATGTGTTTTGCACCGTAATTTAAAGATACAAAGTTATTTAAGCAAGCGTCTATTGCACCTGCACCTATCCCTAAAGGAAGTGAAAATATTACTAAAAATATAAATCTATTCGACAAAGAAAATCCCAAAATAGAGACGGCGGTAAAAAGCGTACTTAAAAAAACGACCTTGCCTGTGCCGAGTTTTTTAATAAGCTTAACACTTAATAAACTTGCGATTATCGTAAAAACCGATACTGTAACAGTAATAAAATTACTATACGATATAGGAACGTTAAACTCTTCCATAACAACAGGCCAAGAAGGTCCTATCATTGAATCGGGAATTCCTAATCCGATATATGAAATATATATAAAAACAAGTAATAAAGTAACCATTTAAATTGCACCTAAAAATCCGTAAAAAACTATTCCTAAAAATGCGGAAATAATAATCAATAAAATAACCGAAATATTTTTCTTAAAACGTAGTTTGTAAAAAAGCCAAATCAAAAAGATTATTACAAAAATAATAAGAGCCCTATAATCAAAAGAAATACCGTTTGAAATAGTTGATAAAGATAAAATAGAACTTAATATAAAGAGAAGACCCGTTCCTATAATTAAACCTAAAACAACGGGTTTTACCCCGTCTAAAAACGAAGAAACAACCTTATATTTTAATAGTTTATTAAAAACAGAAGCAATTAATAAAATAATAAAAAACGAAGGCAAAACTACGCCGAGAGTTGCTAAAACAGAGCCTAAAATACCGAATTTGGCACCAACAAACGTAGCCATATTTATTGCGATAGGCCCGGGGGTAGATTCGGATACGGCGATTAAATTTAATAATTCCCCTTCGGTAAGCCAACCGTGTAAAATAACTTCTTCTTTTAAAAGTGATATCATTCCGTATCCGCCACCAAACGAGACTGCACCGATTTTTAGAAAAGTTAAAAATAAAGTAAGCATTATTTATTCTCCTTTTTATTTTTAACTATTATAGAAATAAGATAAACGAATATGCCTATCCCTCCACCTATTAAAATAAAGAAAACGGAAGAAAAACTAACGGCAAAAAGCGAGAATATAATCATTAATATACAAGTAATTGAAATTAACAGTATAGATAAAACGCTTTTATCCGCTTTTTTAAGCATTTTAATTCCCGCAGAAAAAATAATAAACGAAACCGCAACCTTTATTCCCCTAAAAGCATAGTCAACGTATTTAAGTTTAATAAACTCGTCAAAGAATAAAGATATTAAAAATATAATTATAAAAGACGGCAAAACTACTCCGAGCGTTGAAAAAACCGAACCTAAAACACCGCCCTTTTTATAGCCTATAAAAGTTGCGGAATTTATAGCAATAGGCCCGGGAGTAGACTCCGATATTGCAATAATATCTAAAAACTCTTCGTGCGTCAACCAAGATTTTTTATCTACAAGTTCACGCTCTAATATCGCTATCATTGCATATCCGCCACCAAAAGTAAATAAGCCTATTTTGAACATTAATAAAAACAATTTTAAAAATTCTTTAAAATTTTTCATAATTACATTTTATCACAAAAAACAAAAATTCAAAAGTAAATTAAACATAAAAAAAGCGATTAGATAAACTAACCGCTTATATTTATTTACCAAACTATTATTTTAAACATTCGGCAACTGCAACTGCGCAAGCAACCGTCATACCTACCATCGGGTTGTTACCTGCACCTATTAAGCCCATCATTTCCACGTGAGCAGGAACAGAAGAAGAACCTGCAAATTGAGCGTCACTATGCATTCTACCCATAGTATCCGTCATACCGTAAGAAGAAGGACCTGCAGCCATATTGTCGGGGTGAAGTGTTCTTCCAGTACCACCGCCGGATGCAACGGAGAAATATTTAACGCCGTTTTCTACGCACCATTTTTTATACGTACCTGCAACGGGGTGTTGGAATCTTGTCGGGTTAGTAGAGTTTCCGGTAATAGAAACGCCTACGTTTTCCTTTTTCATTATTGCAACGCCTTCGGGTACGTTATCTGCACCGTAGCATTTAACTTTTGCTCTCGGGCCATCGCTAAATGCGATTTCCTTTTCAACCGAAACTTCTTCTGTATAAGGATCGAATTTAGTTTCTACGTAAGTAAATCCGTTAATTCTAGAAATTATATACGCAGCGTCTTTACCTAAACCGTTTAAAATAACTCTTAAAGGGTTATTTCTGACTTTATTAGCGTTTAATGCAATTTTGATTGCGCCTTCTGCAGCAGCAAACGATTCATGACCTGCTAAGAAACAGAAACATTCGGTTTCTTCGCTTAAAAGCATTTTGCCTAAATTCCCGTGTCCCAAACCTACTTTACGGTTTTCTGCAACTGATCCAGGAATACAGAAAGACTGTAAACCGATACCGATATTAGCAGCAGCGGTTGCAGCACTCTTATCGCCTGTTTTTTCAGCAGATTTAATAGCGATTGCAGAGCCAACCGTATATGCCCATTTAGCATTTTCAAAACAAATGGGTTGAGTTTCTTGAACGATAGTATACGGAGAAATGCCGTGTTTTTCACAAATTTCTTGACATTCGTCTATAGATTTAATGCCGTATTCTTTTAACGTGGCTAAAATCTTTGCTTCTCTTCTTTCATAACCTTCAAACTGTGCCATAAAAAATTACCTCCTTATTCCTTTCTCGGATCGATATATTTTACTGCGCCGTCTTCGGGTTTAAATCTTCCGTAAGTTCCCTTGGACTTTTCGTAAGCTTCGTTAGGTTCCATACCCTTTTTAATAAAGTCAGTCATTTTGCCTAAAGAAACGAATTCATAACCGATAACTTCATTATTTTTATCAAGAGCCATTTTTGTACAATAGCCTTCGGTCATTTCTAAATATCTAACACCCTTTTCCTTCGTGCCGTACATAGTACCAACCATAGAACGAGCGCCTTTGCCCAAATCTTCCATGCCTGCACCGATAACCAAACCGTCTTCAGAGAAAGCCGATTGTGATCTACCGTAAACAATTTGCAAGAAAAGTTCACGCATAGCGGTATTTATAGCGTCGCATACCAAATCGGTATTTAGTGCTTCTAATAAAGTTTTGCCGGGAAGAATTTCCGCAGCCATAGCAGCCGAGTGAGTCATACCAGAACAACCGATAGTTTCTACAAGTGCTTCTTCGATAATTCCGTTTTTAACGTTAAGCGAAAGTTTGCAAGCACCTTGTTGAGGTGCGCACCAACCTACGCCGTGCGTATATGCCGAAATGTCTTTAATTTCTTTTGCCTCTACCCATTTTCCTTCTTCGGGAATAGGAGCAGGACCGTGATGCGGACCTTTTTGTACGCAACACATGTTTTTAACTTCTGCTGAATATTGCATAAAGTCTCCTCCAAATTTTATAAATAACATTAAAAGTATAGCACATTAAACAACTTTTAACAAACAATTTAACGTGTAAAAACTTAAATTTTAACTAATTTTATAATCTTTCTAAACTTCTTTTATAATAAAATAAATACTGTTGAATTATTCCAGAATTTTCACCAAACTTATTAATAAACCACTCAGAAATTTTTTTTCTATCCGATAGCGTGCCGTTAAAATTTTCTTTATAAACTTTTTCTATCCAAGTATCAACAGGAAAAGAATCTCCTCTATTAAATCCGAATAAAGTAACGCAGTCGGTTACTTTAGGTCCAACCCCATATAAATTGTTTAATGCTATCTTAAGCGATTTTGTAGATAAATTATTAAATGAATTTAAATCTAATCCGCCTTTTATATCTTCCGCAAGTCTTTTAATATAAGGTGCACGGTATCCTAAACCTATACTTTTATAAAATTCTACGTCCATTTCGGACATTTTATCAACGCTAGGAAAAGAATAATATTCTATTTCATTTAAAAAACGCTTTTCGCCTAAATTTTCACATAGCCTTTCGATTATTCCCTTAATTCTCGGGATATTATTATTTTGAGATATAATAAAAGAAAAAAGGTTTTCGGTTATATCTTGTTTTAATAATCTAATTCCCTTGCCGAGTGTCGCTATTTTTGTTATAAAATCTCCGTATGTTTTTATGGAATTATAAATAATCGAATAATCTTTTTTTAAATCAAAATAATTATAAAAATATTCTTTATCGTTAGAAATTATATAGGTATAGTCGTTTTCCGTATAACAATAAGCGCATTTATCGAGAGAGAAAATCAAATAACCTTTTTTATATGGCAAATATCTAAAAATTTGACCGCATAAAAGAGTGTCTTTAGCATTAAAATATTCGGAAGAAAATTTAATAGTATCCATAACTTAAAAAAATCGGGCTAAAATATTAGCCCGAATCCTTTTTTTATTTTGCGTAAACGCTAACTTTTTTACCGTCTCTGCCTAATCTTTCGAATTTAACTACTCCGTCGATTAAAGCATACAACGTATCGTCTTTACCAATGCCTACGTTTTCGCCTGCGTGAATTTTAGATCCTCTTTGACGAATTATAATTCCGCCTGCCAAAATTTCTTGACCGTCAGTTCTTTTAACACCAAGTCTTTTAGCGTTAGAATCTCTGCCGTTTTTTGTACTACCACCACCTTTATGGTGAGCAAATAATCTTAAAAATAACATTTCTTATTCCTCCGTTGCCTTTGGTGCTTCTTTAACTGCAGAAATTTCCAAAATCTTTACAGCCGTGAAAGGTTGACGATGACCTTGTTTCTTTCTTTCGTTCTTTTTAGCCTTGTATTTAAATACAACGACCTTCTTTTCTTTGCCTTGTTCTACTACTTCGCCGACAACTTTATACTTAGAAGCATTTTTACCCACTTTAATACCCTTTTCGTCGGATACCATTAATACGGATAAATTAATTTTGTCGCCAACGTTTGCAGAAAGTTTTTCAAATCTTATAACAGATCCAACTTCTGCTTTGTACTGCTTACTGCCGTTTTCAACAATTGCGTACATTTTTTACCTCCTACTAACCAGTCTCGCCGGATAAAATTTGCGGTGTATTTGCATACTTAAAAAACCACATCCGAGCGGCTCATTGTGTATTTTATTATAAATAATAAATTTTGTCAAACGTTTTTACATATTTTTTTACTATTTGCAAACTATATTTTTATAAATATTAAAAAGGAGAAAAATCTTTATGACAAACAAAGAATATAACGAAAAAGCAATAAACGATACGTATAAAAATGCGCATATTGCCTTACAAAGCATATCCGACTTAATTCCTTCAGTAGACAACAAAGAAATTAAAAAAGAATTAAAAGAAGAATACGAAGGATACGAAAAATTAATAGGCGAAATATCTTCTTATATGGCAAAAAACGATATTGAACCAAAAGATATTAACCCGTTAAAAAAGGCAATGTTATGGTCGAGTATTAAAATGAAAACGTTATTTAACAACAGTAAAAATCAAGTTGCGGAAATGATGATAAACGGCTCAGTTATGGGCATTAACGAACTTACCGCAATGAAAAACGAAGGTGAAAATCTCGACGAAGAAGTTTTGGGATACGTAGAAAAACTTTTATCTTTAGAAGAAAACTATACTGAAAGATTAAAAACTTATTTATAATCTAATAAGTAAACTAATCCCGTTATCTTTGAACCATTTTCTGTAAGTTTTATATTCCGGCATTACGTTTTTTACTAAATCCCAAAACTTACGGGAGTGGTTCATTTCTTTTAAATGACACAATTCGTGAATAACAACGTATTCCATAACTTTTTCGGGTGTTAAAATAAGTAAACAGTTAAAATTTAAGTTGCCTTTTTTACTGCAACTCCCCCACAAGGTTTTTTGCGCTTTTATAGTAACGTTTTTATAATTTACGTTTAATATTTTAGCGTATTTTTCTATTAATGGCAAAATCCTTTCTTTTGCCATGGTTTTTAATTTATTAATATCTTGATTTGAAAATTTTGGGACACAATTAACTTCATTTATTTTATTTAAATTTTTATCTATCCAAGCACTTTTAAGATTTACGAAATCTTTTATTTTTTT
>JAZUKR010000030.1:0-23567 GCA_045643385.1 Christensenellaceae bacterium
TATAATATAATATAAGAACGTTGTCAACTTTAATAAATTGATTACGTATAGTCTTTTGTTTCTTTTTAGTAAAATATTACAACTTTTTGATAAAAAATTACAAAAACCTATTGACAAGTTAAAAATATATGATAAAATGTATTTACAATAAAGAGAGAAATGATTTTCGAATAAGAAATTTTGAATAATATATGGTTAAAAAAAGAAAGAAGGCAACTGCCTTCTTTCTTTTTTTAATAGTCTTCCTTTTCGGAAAAACTTTGGCAACAAGTACAAGTATCACCACAACCGCAAGTAACTTTAATAGAGTCTAAAGCACAGTTGCAACCTTCCGAGTTGTGCTTACACTTTGTAACGTCGCACTTAATAGAAAAGTTTCTATCCATAATATTCTCCTTTTATAAATATTATCGACAATTAAAAGTTATTTTATTCAAAACTTATTGACAAACTGTTAATAAAATTGTTAAAATAAAGAAAACCTTTTATTGGAGGTAAGTAATGAAAGTAGTATTAATTAAAGACGTTAAAGGTTCGGGAAAAGCGGGCGACGTAATAGACGCTAAAGACGGATTTGCACAAAACTTTTTAATTAAAAAAGGGCTTGCTAAACCTGCCGACAACACGGCACTTAACGAAAATAAAAGTCAAAAAGAAGCGCAGGCTTTCCATAGACAAGAAGAGTTAAAAAGAAATAAGGAATTAAAAGAAGCAATTAACGGAAAAGAAGTAACTATTACCGTTAAATGCGGAGAAGGCGGAAAATTTTTCGGCTCTGTTACAAATAAAGAAATTTCCGATAAACTTCATGAAATGGGATTTGATATAGATAAGAAAAAAATAATTTTAGATTCTAATATAAAAACTTGCGGAGTTTACCCCGTAAAAATTAAAATTTCACCCGAAGAAACGGCAAATATTTCAGTTAAAATCATAAATTAAAAAAGTAAGTAATTAAAAAAATCTCTCTTAAAAAAATAAGAGAGATTTTTTATTATATTAAAAGTGTACCTTCGGTGGATTCTATAACCTTAAACATTTCCACTTGTTTTCCGTTTATTGCGTCAATATATACAAAATATTGTGAACCTTCGTATTCGCCGGAAAATTCATAGCAGAGTTTTTCCGAATAAAAACCTATAGGCACTATAGAAAGTCTAGCAGTTTGTATATCTATTTTATCAGAAACAAAACTTCTTGCTTGGCTTTCCGAAATCGCAGGGCTATCTACTATTCTTTCCGTGTGATTAATATAATAGGATTCGGCTTCTATGCCTATAACCATGCCCGTTTCTGCGCAAAGTCTTACTTTTATCAAATCGGAATATACTATTACGTCGTTTATAGTGTATGCAAAATTAATCGTATAAACGTTGTTCGCAAGGTTTATCCAAACGGGTTTAAGGTCGTTTAACTCTAAACGGGCCAAAAAGTCTTGTGCCTTTTTTGTTATATAATCGCTATCGTAATTTAATTCTCTGCAACTGCCCGAATACGAAAAGGTAATTAATTTCCCACCTATTTTACTTATTTGTGCATATAAGATTTCGCCGTCTTTCTCTCCTTGAACACAATAGCACTCTATTTCTCCAAACGCTTCACCTTGACTCTCAACGTTTTCTAAATTCATATCGCTAAACGTTGAATTAAAAATATCTAACGCTTCGCTTTCGGTTACGGTAGCACCCCTTAACCCTTTAACTTCTCTTTGATTTTTGCCGTCTGAAAACGGTCCGTCGTAAATTAATTCGGGGTATTCTACAGAAACGTTTTGAAGTTCGCTGAAATTGTTTATTATTATATCTCCCTTTTTGCCGTTACTTAAAGAAGAAAACGAATAGTCTTCGTCCATGTTGTTTATAATGTTTTGCAAAGATTCTTTTAACGATTTATTTGCATTATAAAGAGTAGTTAACGTTTCCCTGTCTAAAGAAGAAAACTCTTCGCCGTTAGAGATTTTTTTACTTAAATATTTAGAAAAATCGCCTATTTGGTTTACTAATTTGGTTGTATAATACTTATTTTCGTCTTCTATAGGAAGTTGTCCCAAATTGCTTTCCGCAAGTTCGCTGTTTATTGCGGTATTTAATAAATAATTAGAAAGTGCCGATTTATCGCTCGTTACCATTGCTTTAGATAAATTATCGTCTATACTGTCTACGTTAGAAACGGTGTCGTAAAAAGACTTGCTGTATATTCCTTCTAATGCGTAATCGGAAGCCATAGGCATTAAAAATACAAAGGTTAATACAGAGGCTAAAATAAGCGTTGCGCTTCCTAAAGAAATAACCGCAGCGAGCCAACCGCCGTATCCTTTATTTTGCTCTTTTCTTTTTTGCTTTATTTGATCTCTTCTCTTTTGCTTTTCGGCCTTATATTCGGCTTTCTTTTCTTTATACTCTGCTTTTTTTCTGTTTTTATCTCGTAAATAAGAAGCCTTCGCTCTTTCTTTATCTGCTTTTTTATTTGCTTTAATTTCTGCAAGTCTTATTCTTTGCTCTGCCTTTATCCTTTCCTTTTCTTCTCTAGAAAGTTTTCTTTTTTTAGGCTTATTTTTAACGTTTTTTACTGTGTTTTCCACTTTTTCAACTGCGTTGTTTTTATTGTTTTCCATACTCTCTCCTTATTTTGCAAAAACGTGATTGCCTATAGTTACGGTAGTTTTTCTTGAAAAAATCCAAGAACTTGTGGCAATTTTGGGATTGTAATAATAAATTGCGCCATACGTTGGATCCCAGCCGTTCATAGCATCTAACGCCGCCTTTTTTGCCGTTTCGTTAGGGGTTAAATTTATTTGTCCGTCACTAACAGCCGTAAAAGCGTATCGCTGATATATTACGCCCGACATAGTGTTTGGAAAAGACGAACTTTTAATTCTGTTCATAACTACTGCGCCAACCGCAACTTGCCCCACGTAACTTTCACCCCTTGCTTCGCCGTATATTAATTTTTGCAAAAGTTTAACGTCCGAATCGGTATATTTACCTTGAGTTGTAGTAGAAGTGGAACTGTTAGACGTGCTTGCAATTCCCATAGCGGAAAGAGTTTTTGGACCGCAAATTCCGTCTACCGTTAAATTGTTTCTTCTTTGAAAGTATTTAACCGCCTCTACCGTTTTAGCACCGTAAATACCGTCTACACTTCCCGTGTAGTAACCCCAGTTTTTAAGTTTTTGCTGAATTTTTTTTACCGTGTCGCCCCTACTTCCTTGCTTAAAAGTTTCTGCATAAACTATGGAAGTGTTTTCGCTATAATTTGCCACTGTCAACGTGACGGAAAACGCAAAAACTATCATTACTATCGCTATAATTCTTTTTATTCTGCTCATAATTACTCCTTATTCTTTTTGAAGTCTTTTATTATTTCTAATATTTTACTTCTATATATGTAAGGGGAATTGCTGTTTGTAAAACATAACGGGGGATATACAACGCACCACCAATTATCACCTTTTCCACTCCCCAAATTTATTATTAATGCGTCGTAATAACCTTGTTCTAAAATAAAGTCGTCGTAAACTCGGGTTGGAAATTCTTCGTTATTTATTTTCACACTCGCTTTATAACTAAACCCGTTTTCTTCTAATACGGAATTCGCCACGTTTTCGATATTTCCTAAATTACTTTTTAATAATGTTTCTGCATCTGTTTTAGTTTTACAAGTCGATAAAAGCGGAGTTAAAAATTCTACTTCTTTGTCTTTAACTTTGTATTTAACGTCTTGGTCTAATTGATTATTAGAATCTGCCCTTATATGTATTCTTAAATATTCTACGTTTTCATTGTTATTATTTATAATTAGTCCCGTACCGAAAATTAAAAGGCTAATTAAAGTTAAACCGCAAATAAAAATCTTTTTCATAAACTTTTCCTTTATTTTTTATAGATATTTTATTGCCAAAAGAAAAAATTTTTATACACAAAACTTAAAAAGATAGCGATTTTATAAATTTTTAAAAATAAAAAAGGATAACTAAAAGTCGTTATCCTTTCACATTATCTTTTTATTATAAAGTTTCACATTTTATTAGGTTTTTTATTCCGCTTTTTTTAAGTTTGCTATAACATTTATCTCGACAGCCTTTATCTTCGAAAAGTCCGTAAACCGCCGACCCACTACCCGTTAAAAGCGCTTCTTTTGCGCCACCGTTTTTTAATAAATCAATTCTTTTTTTAACGTCTTTTGTTAAAATTTCGGCAGAATTTTGCAAATCGTTTTTCAAAAATTTGTAAACGTTTCCGCTTTCTAAATTTTTAACGGCATTATCCGTTGAAGATTTATACGTTTTATTTTCTTTATCGAATACGCTAAAGCACTCTTTTGTGCTGACCGTGTTATTTGAGTTATAAATTAAAACGTAAAACTTTCTTTTAACGTTTATTTTTGTTATCACTTCGCCACGATTTTCTATTACAGAAAATCCGCCCGTTAGCATATACCCCGAATCGCTACCCAAACTGTCTGCAACGGGTTTTAAATCGTCTTTAATATCATAAAGTTTACTAAACGCCTTAATAACCCCTGCTATATCGGCAGAAGACCCGCCAAGTCCGGCACCCACGGGAATATTCTTTTTTAAAATTATTTTTATACCCGAAATTTTATATTTTTCTAAAAGAATCTTAGCCGTTTTATAGGCGTTATTATCTAAAACGTTGCATTTGCTTTTATTGCCTTTATCTATAAAAACAATGCCGTTTTTATATTTTTTAAGGGTAATTTTATCGTATACGCTAACGCTTGATACAAGACTTTTTAATTTATGATAACTATTTTCGTTCCCCACTACGTCTAATGTTAAATTTATTTTTGCGGGAATTAAAACGGATACTTTTTTCATTTGTTTCCTTTTTTTATTTTTGTCTATAAATTACAATCCTTTCCGTTCCTTTAAGCGGAAATTCCAAATCGGAATTGTTTTTAATTAAATCTTCCGGATCTTCATTAAGTCTTTTAGAAAGCGACCAAAGAGTTTCGCCTTCTATAGGAATATAAACGCTTATCGCAGAATTTTCTTCTTCTTTTACTTCTTTAACGTTCGCCGATTTAATACAAATTATTTTCTCTGTTTTAATAGGTTTTACGGTTACTATTATATCTGCCGAAATTTCGACTTCAGTTGTAGAAATAACTCTCGCTCTCGGATTAATTGCCAAAAGTTCGTAACAAGAATACGAGTTAAAACCTTTTATCTCTTCGGATTTTATTTCAAAAGGAATTTCTGCGCTTTCTAAAATACAGTCGCCGTCTTGAGTTTTAAAATATAAATCCATCTTTAACGTGCCGTCGGAAATTGCCCCGAATTCACTTATAGAACAAGAACAAAGTTGAGCCTTTGCTCCCGATATTGCCATAAGTCTTGCACCTGCAGGAATTTCTACAATGTTCGTTCTAGAAACCACTTTTTCGGTGTGTTTTTTAAGTTCTAACGGGCAAAGTAATTCTAACTCTTCTTTTTCGGTTTCTATATTATGCGTTTTTGAAAAAACGTCTTTAACTACGGTAATTTTTTCTTCCGAATAAACTTCGCAAGAATAATATAAAACTATAGAAAATTTTGCCGTACTTTTACCCGAATTTTCGTCGACTTCTATTTCCGTTTTTATTGCACTCTGACAAATTCTTAAAAGTGCCGACATAGACGGCATTGCGTCTTCGTATTCTACTTCCATTCTAAACGGAATATTTTTTTCTTCTTTTATTATATCGCTTTTTTCTACGTTTTGCAAGAATAATGCGTCTACGTAAATTTGCCCGTCTACTATAATCGAACCTACTCCGCATTGAACTGCCGTTATATCAGCGCAAACGGATTGCGATAAAACTTCTTTAATCTCGTAATTGAATTCGCACTCTTCTTCTATAGGATACGTGCCGGTTTTAATCCCTAAACTCCTATACTGAGATACTTCTTCTTTATCTTTTATTAAATTTTCGCCGTTAGATAATATAGATAATTGTTTCTCGCTAAAAAGCGTAAATTCTACGTCTATATACGACGTTAAAACTATTTTATCTTCTTCTTTAACTTGTTCTATCTTTACAGTACAAACTTTATAAAAATATTTATCTTTTTCTATTATATTTTCATCATTGATATCGCCTAAAATTTCTTCCGTCTTTTTTAAGCATTTAATTTCGCCGTCTATATCAATAAATATAATTTCGCCTATGGATTTCCCCGAAAATTCTATCTTTTTATCTTTAACGGTAACCGAATTGATTAAGGCCTTAGCATCTTCTTTTACGACCTTTTTAACGCTTAAAGTGTCAATTAAAAATTCGTATTCTTTTTTTATTTGAGTTTTAAAAACCTTTCCTTTTTGCAAAAGATTTAACGATATATAACTATTCTCTTCCATAACTATACCCCTACCTTTAATTAGTATCGGTATAATTTATTATTCTTACGTAAAAAATATGATAAAACCCACTTAAAAAAATAAGTGGGCTTAAATTAAACGTCTATTTTAACACGTCCGCATAAATATTCTTGATAAGAATATGACGTTTTCCCCTTAAAACTTTCATCTAAAGGCGAAACGGTAAATAAAGCGGGATACACGCCTTTTAATCTCCCGTAGTAAGAAACTATTTTGTTTCTTCCAAGGTTTAAGGTTACTTTAAATTCTTGTTCTTTTAAATCGGTTATTCTTTTTTTTACTTGGTCAATAGACCCGCTACTTTTTATCATACTAAAGTTATTGACAAGTAAATTAAATTTTATACCTATTTATCTTCTTCGTCAAAATCGTCGTCTTCGTCTTCAAAGTCTTCTTCTTCGTCTTCTTCGATAAAGTCTTTTTCGTCTATTTCCGGAATTTCGAAGTCGTCTTCTATATTAGACTTTTCGGTTATTTCCTCTTCTTCCTCTTCTTCGTCGTCAAAGAGTTCCGAACCTTCTTCTTCGGCAAGTTTATTAAGCGAAAGCATTTCTTCGCTCTCTTCTTCTTCTTTTTCGTCGACGTAATCTTTCCACGTTTCGTCTTTATCCATATCTACTTGGTCTGTCTTAAAATCGGCTTCTTGCGCACATTTATCGCACATGTCTTCATCGGGTCTTATATAGTTTCTGTGGCAGATAGGACATAAAACCATCGTTTCTTGTTCTTCTTCATCATCAACGGCAAATATTAACTGCGGGCCTTTTTTTAATTCTGCTTTACAAACGTCGCAGTATTCTTCCCCTTCTAACATATAATTCAAATCACATCTCGGACATTTAACATATTTTGCCATAGTTTTGTTCCCCGTATTTCTTTACAATATATATATTAAACAAAAGTTCTTTTTGTGAACTTTTTATACACAAGTATTATGTATTATATCTATATATGGCCGATTTGTAAACTGTTTTACGAAAAATTTTTCTTTTTTTTTGTATTTTTTTACTTTTTACTCCTGTATACAACAAAAGTATTCGGTTTTATGCTGTCTTTTAAAGTTTTAAAACGTGCTTTTATTTCTCCGCTTTTATTTATAGGTAAATTGTTTTTGGGCAAACTTTCTTCGCTATAAACGTATTTACTAAACGATTTATTTTTAAGTAATTTATTTTTTATTGTAAACGTTTCTTCGGTTTTCCCGTTATTTACAATAAAATAAGCAAAACTTTTATCGGGATTATTTACTGCAAGCAGAGAAAGGGTATCGGTAAATCCCAAAGGATAAATTTTTGCGCCGATTAGAGCATTTTTCATAATAAGCGAATAAGAATAATATTGCGGTTTTGCCTTAAAGCAAGTGTCTTTATACTCTAATAACCCGTAATTTAATCTTCGGTTATTATAATACTCGCAATAGTTATCGTAAAAACTCTTTATGTTTACGCCACAAGCCCCGCTGTTTAAAGCTAAAATGGTAAACCTTGCAACAAAAAGTCCACGAGTAAAAGAATCCAACTCTTCTTGAGTAAAAGAAGACATCATACCCGTTCCCCAATTTTTTAATCCTATATCCCAACCGAAATCCCCTACTTCGTAAGGTTTATTATACTTTTCTGCGCCTGCTACTCCCGTTTTGTTTATTAAATATATCATTTCGTTAGAATCTTTGTCGTTACATATATAATTATGGTTATTAAATATATCGCTTTCGTTTCCTAATAAATCTATAAAATTTCTGTAACCTACAAAACACAAGTCGTCTGATAAATTAAGTTTTACTTTTTCTCGAAGATTATATTTATTTAATATTTCGCCCGTTTTAATTCCTGCGTTTTTATAATCGTCATACCCATACCTATATTTATCTATATCAATATCCGGCTCATTTAACACGCTTATTTCCTTTATGCAAGTGTAGGCCTTTTTTATGAATAAATATTTTATGCTTTCTTCTACGGTTTTTAAAAAAAGTTCTAAATCTAATTTTTCGCCTATTAAAACTTTTCCGTTATCGCTTTTTGTAACAGTATCGTAAAAGACAAGACAAACGTCTATATTGTTTTTTTCGCAAAAATCTAAAAGCATAAAATCGTCTTTTATTTTCTCTTCCGAAAAAGAAATTTTATTAACGTCGTTTTTTATTAATAACCCGTTATGTAAGAAAAATCTTATTTTTTGTACGCCCGAGTCTATTGCTTTATTACATAAAAATTCAAAATCTTTTACGGTTAATCTCTGCTCTTTTGATAAATCTTTTATGGAATTAACAACGTTATCCCACTCTACGCCTATTCCCTTTAGGGTGTATTTATTAGAATTTTTTACTGTAAAATTCATTATTCTATCTCCTTAGAAGAATTATAAAGAACAAAAGTATTAGGCTCAATTTCTCCTTTTAACGTTTTACCTAAAGCCTTAACGGTTAAGTCTTTTTTTATCATTTTTTCATCACTCGGTAAACTCTCTTTCCTATAAACGTATCTGTTAAACTTTAAGTTGACCGCATATCTATTTACAAATGAAAATTTTTCTTTTTTATCACCTGAATTTACAATCAAATAACTCCAACTTTTATCCGGATTATTTACTGCAACCGACATTAGTGTATCGGTATGCTTTAAAGAATAAACTTTAGCACCCTTTAAAATGTAATTCATTACTAAACCGTAACTATAATATAGCGGTCTTAACTCAAAGTTTTCTTCATTACTTTTAAATAAACCCATCGACATTAACGGGCCTCCTTTTCCGTAAAAACAATTATAATAACACCAATAAGAACAACCGCTTGCGCCTGCACATAAATATGCAATAACTTTCCTTATCAAAAATAACCCACGTTCAAAACTGTCTTCGTTATCTTGACTAAAAGAAGTACACCCGTCTGCCCAACCGAATTCGTTAACAACGAAAGGCTTATTTTCGTCTTTAATTAAAACTTGCGTAATTTTAGGAAGCAAGGAAATTAACTCGTTGTCGTCATAAGAATAAGAACTATAATCGTGAACGCTGTACATATCGCCCATTTTCTCTGTTAGTGAATAAAACAGTTTTAATCCGTCTAAATTAGAAGTATCTAAATAGTTTAATTTTATTTTGTCACCGTAAGGCTTATTTTTTAAACCGATATTAAGTTTTATACAAATATCTTTATAATTTGAATACGTAACGTTCTTAAACACCCAGTTAGGCTCGTTAAAAGGCGTAATTTCTTTAATACACGTCAATTTTTTCTCTATAAGTAAATAGTCTAATAACTTTAACGTGCAATAAACGTAATCTTCGGCATCAAAACCGCTTATCGGGTTGCCGTTTTCATCAAACTTACACGACAGCACGTTTGCATTAACCGTTAAACATACGCTTATATCGTTCTTTTTGCAATATTCTAATTCTTCTAAAATATCTTTTACATGTTCTTCATTATAACAAAAAGTTTCTTTATTTTTTATAACGTCGCTTAACCACCAAAAAAGTCTGACGTATTTAACGTTTAAAATTTTTAGTCTTTTTGTAATTAGTTCAAATTCTTGTTTACCCGTTAAAGTAGAATTTGCGTTATTATTTGATATATTATTATCCCACTCTACGCCTATTCCCGTTATGGGAAATTTATTAGGCTCTTTTAAAATAAATTTCGTTCTTTTATTATTCATACGTTTCTCTCCAAAAATGTTTTTATAAAATATATTCCGCATCTTTTATATTGCTTCTGCACTTATTATAAATACCTCTTCTTAAAACAAAATAAGTTATAAATAAAAACATACTTCCCATTATCCAACCGAGCAAATAACTCCAGTTTCTGCCAACGTATCCGAAGTTGGGAATTAAATAAAAAGCACAAATAAGTTTTCCTCCGCCCTCAATTATGCCTTCAACTAAAGAAACATTATTATACCCTATACTTTCGTAAAAATTTCTCATGGGTTGAAGTATTGATAAAAATATATAAGAAATTCCCGAATATATCCAATACTCTGCGCCGTAACCGATTATTTTTTCGTTATCGGGAAACAAACTCCTGTAATACGGCTCTCCTATAACTGCGTATATTACTGCACAAATTGCAGAGATTAAAACAGAACTTATTAATATGGCTTTTAAATAATTTTCAACCCTTTCTACTTTGCCGTTCAAAAAATTTAAGGGCATAAATATATTAACCGAAGAAAAAAGCGGTGATACTACCGAGGATATAGGAAGACTAACGGACAAGCATGCAATGTAATCTAAATCTAATAAATTAGTTTGACTTACTACGAAAAATTCACCAATGGTTACAAAAATCGATTGACAACACGTTATAAACCCATAACCTATTATATCGAATATTAATTTAAAATCGGGTTTAAAATATTTTAATTTTACCCTTGCAAGCGTTTGTTTCTTGTTTAAAATTAGTACTGCAATAATTGCCATTATACCTTCGGTCAACGGCGATATAAAGGCAACGAACATATTAGAACAATTTAGCACTCCAAAAAATATATAAGCGTTAATTATAGAAATAAACGAGCCGACGGAGTGCAAAATCATAATTCTAAGCGGTGTGCCCGTTCCGTCCGCAACTGTAATTATAACACCCGATACGTCTATTATAAAGTAACTTATAAAATATGCAAGATAATAGGCTTTAACTTCTGAAAAAATTTCTTCTTTTACATTTAATAAGTGTAAAACGTTTTCGGAAAAAATACTGAGCAGTCCGCAAATAAAAACGTCAAAAATTATAACCGTATATACAGATTGAATTAAATACCTCGTTGCGTCTTGTTTATTCTCGTATTTTTTTGCAGTCTTTATCCACGTTGCGGTTTTTACCGCTCCTAAAAATGCTACCAAACACGTTAGTATTAAAGAAATGCTACCAATAACCGCAAACACTCCTTCCCCTAAATATTTACTGTAAATTGCGTTTAATAAAAACGACGCTAAAATAGAAACGCCAACGCCTATAAGTAAGGGAAGAGATATTTTAATAAGTACTTTAAAAATCCCTTCGTTAAGATAGTCAATTTTTTTATTTAAAATATTAGACATATTTAAAAACCATTCGTTTTCTTCTTTTTCTTAAATTATATCATTAAAGTATTGACATACGTAGTCTTTTTTTATATAATATATGGACAAATTTTTACCTGAGGTGAGTTATGAAAAGTTTTATGTTTTCGCACCCGAAAAGATTTTATTGCCGAAAAATAGGGTGTATAGATAACGCCGTTCACACTAATTTCGAAATTGAAATCCCTATAGTTACTAAAGGGCAACTTACAATGCATATTAACGGCAAAAAAACCGTATTGCAAAAAAATCAAGGCGTGTTCGTATATCCTTTTGAAACGCACGACTATTATGGCGACGAAAATTTAGAGTATATTTCAGTTAATTTTGCGCTTGATTTAATAGATTTATTTTTTAAATATGTAGGCCGTGGATATACCGAAGAAAGGCTTTTTAACGTTCCCGATAAAATAATAGAATATTTAAGGTATCAAGAAAACACTAATAGCGAAAGCAATAATATTTTTAACGACTATAACGACAGTTTTATTTTAAGTATTTTAGGACCTATTTTTTTCTGCATAAAAAAAGATTGCACGTTTACGAACAAACAAGTTTTTGAAAACTCTTTTTTATTAGCACTTAAATATATCAACGAAAATTTAGATAGGAATATATCTCTATCTAAAATAGCAAAACAAATAGGCGTTAATCCGTCGTATTTAAGCAGAACTTTTTCTCTTAATGCAAAAATGAATTTAACTAAATACATTAATATAAACAGAGTGGTTAAAGCGTCTATTTTACTTAAAACAACGAATAAAACCATTATAGATATTTCTTACGAAGTGGGTTTTAATTCTATTAGAACTTTTAATAGACTCTTTTTAGAATATTTTAATCAAACCCCTTCTGTTTTCAGAAATTCTAATTAAAAAAGCCGTTGCAAAATTAAATTTTGCAACGGCTTAATTTTAATTAATTATTTACGCTCTTTCAAGCAACATTTTATCGGCAACAAGTGCTATAAATTCGCCGTTAGTCGGCTTTTCTTGTCCAACGTAAGCACGAACGCCTAAAATTCCGTTTATACTTTCTATTCTTCCCCTGTTCCAAGCAACTTCTATTGCGTGGCGTATCGCACGCTCCACTTTACTCGGCGTCGTTTGAAATTTTTCACCTATCATAGGATATAACTTTTTTGTTATATTGTTTATTATGTCAGGCTCGTTTACGGCAATAAGTACTCCTTCTCTTAAAAACACGTATCCTTTTATATGTGGCGGAATACCCACGTTTATAAATATCTTACTTATTTTTTCTTCTAACGAAATAGATTTTCTCTCATTCATCTCAAAGGAGTTCTCTAAGGTTTTTTCTTTATCTATAGACAACAGCCTTTCCCTTAACAAATCGAATTTATAAGGCTTTGTCATAAAATACTTTGCTCCCGCATTTATAACGTTTTTAATAACTTCTTCTCGACAAAGCGAAGATAAAACAAATACTTTCGTTTTTAATCCTAAACTCACGGTTTTTTCTATAACGCTTATTCCGTCGTATCCGCTTAAAACAATCTCAGATATTAAATAGTCCGGATTTTTTTCCGAAATCATAGCAAGCCCCGTAATTCCGTCCGTTGCACTTCCGATAACTTCAAAATTTTCGTCGTTTCTAAAAAGGCTAATTAACTCTTCGTTTTGTTCCTTTGTCTCTTGCAATAAAAACACAGTCTTTTTTTGCATACGCTCTCCTTAATCTATTTATTAATCTATATATATTTTACAACATATGACAAATAATTGCAATATTTTTTGAACAATATATGTGCGACTATTGTAAAATAATGTCATTTTTGAACATAAATTGTAAAAAAATTGAAAGAGATACACGTTTTGTTTTGTAATATTTATTTTTTTAATGAAATTTTAACAATAAAAAAGGGCTGTAAATTTACGACCCTTATAATTATAATATTATTAATCAATCGAAATCGAAGAAAGTATCCGTATAAGCCCCGGCACTATATAAAATTAAAACCAAATCCATATTGTTTTCTTTTGTATAATTTACAACGTTTTCATGCTCGGACCTTAAATCAATCATTCTAACTTCGCTAAAAACCGTACTTAAAAACGCAGAGACAGGCAAAGCAAAAGAATCTTTAATTATTAACACTTTTTTATTTATAGGCGCTTTACTGTTGCGCAATATTACCTCGCTTCTATCCGTGCAGACATAATCCCCATATATAGGATTTGACCCTCCTGTGTATATTACGTCATCATAACTGCCGTAACTAACTTTTTCTCCACCGTTTTTTATTAATAATTTTTCGTTTTTACTAATAATTTTTTCATATTGCGTGTCAAATTTAGGTAAAATAACGCAAAAATCGTCTTTGCCACACGTAAACAGAGAACCGGTTCTAACTCCCAGTGAACCCATAAACGTGTTTTTTAATATTTTAAATTCAAAACTTTCTTCATCAAAATATTGTTGCGGAATATTTGTGCCGTAATTAAGATTAAAACTTGCACACAATTCTTTATATGCATAAAACGCAGTTTCTATTTTCCAATGATGATCGGTTTTAAAGAATAAGTCTTGATATTTAATACCCCTTTCTTTATATATTCTTTGAAAATTTATTACAGACAAGTTAGAAACATTCGCTAATATTTCTTCAAAATAATTAATTCGATTTATGCTGTTATCGTCGTAAGTTGTTATCGGAAGAGTTATTTCGCTCAAATCAACTCTTGAAGGCGCTTGGAAAAAAGTAATGGGAACGTTCTCTTTTTCTAATGCGGAACATAAATTTTTAAGTTTTATCGACAAATCGTCTATATCGTTATAATCAACCGACTCTGTTGAATTTGCAGTTATATTGTTTACGGAATATAATTTCCCATCGCTTCCTTTTACAATGGTATTATTTGGACTCATATCCCAAATAATATCTTTTCCCAAACATAATTGTATCCCACCATATAAATCAATATATTCGTCATGCAACAATGTATTATCGTTAATTGCCGAGTTAATATATTCTATAGTGTTTTTAAAATAATCCGAACTTAATTTAACGTCCATAATTTCATTTTTATTCTCGTATAAACTTGATTTCATTCCGTTAAAATTTAATAAAAAGGTCAAAACAAACGTTACGGAAATAAAACCGACGAATAAAAAACAAATAATTTTGTTAAATATTTTTTGCACGTTAAAGACCTCCTAAAAATTAAAATAAATAAACGGATTGTAAGAACCTTTTACAATATAAGTTACTGAAATTAATAAAACCAAACTAAGCCCTATTATTATTAAAACATTTTTAACCGTATTATTTTTTATTAATCTTCCAATACTTTTCAAAATAGGGAAACAACATATTATCGCAACACACAAAACAACGACATTTTCTTTAAGATAAGTTACCGATATATCGTCAATAAATGTACCGTTACCAAACATCGTTGCTATATATTTTACAGAATCCCCAATCGTATCAGATCTAAACAAAACCCATCCTAACATCACTAACAATAAAGTATATACGTGTCCGATAGGTTTTAGGAATTTCTTTTTTTCTATTCCCGTTAATTTTTCTATTAAAATAAAAACGAAATAAAATAAACCCCAAACAACAAAAGTCCAGTTAGCGCCGTGCCATAGACCCGTTAATATCCAAACGATTAAAAGATTAAATATTAATCTTGCTTTGCTTTTTACCCTACTTCCCCCAAGCGGAAAATATACGTAGTCTCTAAACCACGTTCCCATAGAAATGTGCCATCTTCTCCAGAATTCCGAAATAGACGAAGACAAATACGGATAATTAAAGTTCTCGTCAAATTCAAAACCAAACATCTTGCCAAGACCTATTGCCATATCTGAATATCCTGAAAAATCAAACAATATTTGTAAAGAATAAGATATCGCACCAAGCCATGCCATTACTACCGATCGGCCCGTCATAGAAAAAGCCGAATCCGCAACAATTGCAAGCGTGTTTGCAAGAATTACTTTTTTGCCAAGCCCCAAAATAAACCGTTTAATGCCCTCAGAAAATAATTCTATGGATTCTTTTCTGCATATAATTTGTTCAGCCACTGTTTCGTATCTTACGATAGGGCCTGCGATTAACTGCGGGAAGAACGCTATATATAAACCTACGTATAAGGGATTTTTTTGCGCCTTGCCTTTTCCTCTGTAGATATCGATTACGTAGGACATTGATTGAAATGTAAAAAAAGAAATGCCTATAGGCAATATTATATTATGTATTTCAAAACTTATATTTATTAATAACTTAAAATTATCTAAAACAAATACTAAATATTTAAAAACAAAAATTAAAGATATATCGAATATCAAAGACAAAACAAGCCAAAATTTTGCTTTTTTATTTATTGATTTATTCTTTTCTATTCTTAAAGCGCAAAACCAGTTTATAACAACAAATGCAAGCATTACAAAAACAAAAACGGGTTCGCCCCATGCATAAAACAAAAGACTTGATAATAATAAAATTACGTTTTGCCAAAGTCTTCTTTTTTTACATACTACAAAATATAAAAATAAGACTATCGGTAGAAAACAAAAAATAAAAATAAACGACGAAAAAATCATTAAATCACCTTTTCGAATAAACTATATCAACACAAATAATTCCTTTTTCTAAAAACCGACGCTTTAATTAAAACGTCGGTTAAATTTTAAGTTGTTATATTATTTTGTGCCTTCTTTAATTAAGAAATAGTTGTTTGCTTTTTCATAGAACCAAGCGGAATTTTCTTCTAACAAATTATAAATCGTGTCGTAATCAAATTCTCCAGATTCCTTTAATGCGTCAATTTCTTTTTTGCAAGATTCATAAGCCGTTTTAAACACGTCTCTTTCGGTGTCGTTTTCTGCCTTATCGAAGTCTTTAACGCCTCTTAAAATACCGCTTATTCTTATTGCTTCTTTATAATTATTTATAGTAGTTACGTTAGCGTCTGATAAATAATCTTTATCTAAAGCGATCGCATTATCTAAATCTTCGTTATAATAAACTTTTGTGTCTTCGTTATAAGATACTTTTACTTTGCCGTTAGAATCAATGACTTTTGTAAGAAACGCTTGAGCGTTATTATTTATTAACGTCTTCTTATCTTCTTCCGTTACCTTTCCTAAAATTGCTTGATTTTCTAAGAAATAATAATCGATTTCACCTTCTTCGTCTTCGCAATAATAAGGTTTAACTTCGTTTTCGGAATCGATTTCAACGTATTTAACGTAATTAATTCCCAAATCGGAATTATCTAAATAGAACATATATTTGCCATCGGAAGTAAATTCCGGAGCAAACCATATTTTAGAAACGCCTTTTTCGGAAACGTTAGTATAAAGAGTGTGTTCTTTATTTTCAATATCTCTATCTGCTCCAACGTATAATCTTTGAATATAAAGATTGGAATCGTAATAATAAACGTAATTATTTACAACCTTTATAAGCGTATCTATGCTCGGTGCTGCGGTAACCGTTTTTTCTGCAAATTTAATATCTAAAGTTAAAGCAGAAACTTTAATTTGATTTTCGCTTACCAAATAAATTTCGTCTTCCGTTACGTTGCCGTCTTTATCTTGAGCGAGTTTATTAATTAACGTCGTATCGGAAACGTAATCTGTATTAATTATTTCAAAAGGCTTATAAGTATATATATTGTTTATGCTTAACCCGAAAGTTTTTTCATTTTCGGTTACGTTATCTTTTTCCGTATAGAAAAGGAATCCGTTTTTAATTGCTTTAATAGAATACGTTTTATTTTGGTTTTCTTTATTTAATATAACTGTGCTTTCTTTTCCTGCCGTATAAGCGTAAACTTTGTTATAAGTTTGTTCTGCTCTAGTGTAGTTTTCGTTTTTAGACGCTTGATTTTCATCATATTCGTCTTTAAATATGCAAGCCGTGTAAATAACGGTTGCGCCGTTTAAACCGTCGTTATCAACGAATTTATATGCGTCTAAAGAAATTTCTTCTGCCTTTTCGTTAGTTTCCGCTACCGTTACGACTTTTTTAGTTTCGGTATCGTAACTCTTTATTGCGGTTAAAGTAGAATCGTAATAAACTATATAAACGTGATTGTCTTCGCCTTTAACTATTCTGTATTCGGTTGAAAGCGAATCGACCGAAAAATATTCGGTGGTGTTTTGACCGTTAAGGTCTGTTCTGCAAAACTTCATTTCGCTGTTTGCAATAGAACCCGAAGCCGTTTTATCGGTAGACGGTGTGCCGTAATAAACAAATCCGTCGTAAACGTAAACGCCTGCGTTATAATCAGACGCAACGAAAAGTTTTGGAACTACTATACAAGTTTCTGTTAGGTTAGATTTTTTAGCAACCATTAAAGCGCCTTTAATAGGCGTTCCGAAAGTATTGTCTTCTGTTGAAGTGCCGAAACCGTTGATATAATAAACGTAATTTTTAGTTTCAAAAACGAATCCGCCGAGCGACGAATTAATAACTTCACCGGCGTCTTCCTTTTTAATAGTTACGTCGCTTTTAGACCAACTTTCCGAATCGCCACAAGCGAAAATCGGAAGTATTAACGTAAGCGTACAAATTAAAAGAACGATTTTTAATAAAACTTTTTTCATATTTGTCTCCAATAAGGGGTAAACTTTTAACTAAGTCCCGAATATAATTTAAACTATAAGTAATAGTTATTATATACTATATTTGTTTATTTTGCAATACATTTTTTACTATTTTAATTATTTTATTTTGAAAACGGAGATTTTATGGATAATTTCGGTGTTTTTAAGTTAATAAGTTCACTATATTCTTTTATGCAAAAAAATAATAATCAAAATTTAAATGAAAATCTTCCCGAAAAATCTACGCCTAAAACTCTAAATAAGGAAAATTCGGCCTCTCCTTTCCCCATACAAAAAAATATGATATTAACTATGACGAATCACGACGAATTTGTTAAAAGGGTTTTAAAAAACAATAAAAACAAGGAATAATTTTTTCCTTGTTTTTAATTTAATATCCGAATTTTTCTTGGGTTTTATTTTTGATGATTTTTGCAACTTTTTTTATCGTTCTGTCATTATTAACGATTATGTCGCTAAACTTTAAATACACGTTTTCTCTTTCATTATAAATTTCTTTGGCGTCTTTATTTTTTAATAGCGGTCTGTTTTTAATATCTAATTTATTTAAGTCTCTTTTTATAAACACGATTTTAGCGTTTTTATATAAAATATTTCTGTTTTCTTCTTTTAAAACCGCACCGCCACCCGTTGCTATTATAAATCCTTTGACATTTTCAAGGTTTTTAACGACTTTTGTTTCTTTTTTTCTAAACTCTTTTTCGCTGTTTTTTCCTAAAAACTGTGCTGTGCTTTCTTTAAATTCTTTTTTAAACTCTATATCGGTATCAATAAACTTTTTGCCCGTAATTAAAGAGAGTTTTTTCCCTATTGAAGTTTTGCCCGCTCCCGTCATTCCTATTAAAACGACGTTCTCTTTTTCTTTTAATAATTTACCGTACACTTTATCAACCGTTTTAACGTTAGGCATTTTATTTTTTACAAGCGAAACTGATTTTACCGCTTGGGCGCAAAGCATATATAGACCGTTATAATTAAAAATACCTTTTTTACTTGCGCAAATCATAAGTTCGGTCCTTAAAGGATTATAAGTTAAATCGAAGACGGCTTTAAGATTTTTAAACTTATTAACGTCTATTAAAGAACCTTTAACGTTTTCTCCGCCAACGGGAGTTGCGTTAATTATTATTTCGGCAATTTTACCGTATTTTTCTTCTACGTTTTGATAATTATTTTCGCCAGTTCTTGAAATTACTACTATTTTTTTGGCGTGTAAATCTTCTAAAACGGCATAAACCGCCTTACTTGCTCCCCCGTTTCCCAAAATCAAAACCGTTTTATCTTTAACTTCGATTTTGCTTTTTTTAAGCGTTTGATAAAAACCGAAATAATCGGTGTTATATCCTATCAGTTTTCCCTTCTTTTTAATTACCGTGTTTACTGCGCCTATTCTTTTAGATAAAGACGATAAAGAGTCTAAATATTTAATTACTTTTTCTTTATAAGGCACGGTTACGTTTAAAAAACTAAAATTCGTATCTTTAAAAAAATCTTCTAACTCTTTTTCTTGTAAGTCGAAAATTTCGTAATGTTTATTGTTTAAAAGTTTATGTATTTCTTTTGAATAAGAATAAGAAATATTTTTTCCTAAAAGACCACAATTTTTAATCATTTAAATGCACCTAAATCTTTATTTATTAATGTCGGAAAGATTAAACTTTTTAATTCTTTTAGTAGCGATAACAGAAACGATTATAAATAAAACAACGCTTAATATAACTCCTAATAAACAAGATAAAAAATTTATTTCGTAAACGAAAATACTTGTATCCGTCGCTATAGATTTAAGCGTTAAAATTCCAACGAAACACCCTAAAAACACACCTAAAATAATTCCTATAAAAGAAAGCAATATGGTATCGCCGTATATATATTTTTTAACGTTTTTAAAAGTATAACCGTTAATTCTCATAATAATTAATTCACGTTTTTTCTCTTCTATGAACATAATTAATATGTTAAGTAATACCAAAAACGCCATAATTACGGACAAAACAAGATAAAGTCCGCAAACGCCGTATCCGACTGAAATAATGGTAGTAAATGAGTTCATGGCATTATCGTAAAACGGATCTGCTTGAATAAACCCGTCTATATCTTTAACCATATTTTCTATTTTTGCCGTGTCGTAAACAGTTCTGTCAACCAAAAAGGAATTATATTCACATTTGGCGTTAAACACGTTTTCATAGGTTTTGAGCGACATAATTATTTGCGTACGTAATAAATAAAATTCGAAAATACCGCCGATTTTTAATTGATATTTAATTCCGTTTTGGGAATAAAAATTAAAGTAGTCTCCTTCTTTTAATTTGTTTTCTTCCGCAAATGCAGACGAAATCCAAATTTTATCTCCCATCTTTTGTTTTTTGCCGTCTAAAGAATAAATATTGAATAACCCGTTTATATCTTTTTCGTCGTAAACAAAAACGGAAGTCGTAGTTGACCTGTTGTTATATTCCGTTTTACCTATCGAACTAAATGCCTTACAATAAGAAACTCCGTTTTCGTTTAAGTTGTTCTGAATATTATTTTCACAACTGTCAACCGACATGTCGTAATAAACAACCGTGCCGAAACTTTGTAACTTATCAAACTGAATACTTTCACCGTCGATAAGACCCGAATAAAAACTTAATCCGCAAACGATTAAAGAAGTGCATCCGAGTATCCCAACAAGCGTGGCAAAAACTCTTCTTTTATCTTTAATAAAATTATTAATAATCGTTTTTTTAATAAGGGATAAATTTTGCCAAATCTTTGTTTTTTCAAAACGTTTTGTAGCATGAACTTTTTCGTCGCCACCATTTAAAAGGGTTACCGCCTTTTGCCTGCCAACTTTACTGCAAGCGATAATTGCGGAAAGAATAATAACTGAAAATTCTATTATAAATACGGCTAAAAAATCTATAAACGAAAAATAAGGAGATATTTTTTCTATGGCAAAATTATTAACCATTATATTTAAAAATATCGGTTCAACAATAAATCTCGATAAAATAAGGCCTAAAATTGCTCCGATTAAAACTGCGGAAAAAACGTATGTCAAATATTCAAATATAACAGATTTATTAGAAAATCCAAATGCCTTTTTTGTTCCTATCAGTTTTTTTTGCTCAAACACTATTCTGCTAATAGTTGAAAAACTTACTAAAACGCCTATTATTATAAATAATATCGCCATAGTATATTTCAATTTGTCGTACATTCCGAAAGTTGTTTCGGCACCGATATAACCGCCGTTTATATACCTTGGGATTGCCGTTACGTTATAAGAAATTTCTGATTTTTCGTCCAAAACAGAATTAAATAATTTTTCCACTTCGCTTTTATATTCGTTTGAAGAAGTTAAAAACTGTTTTAAACTTTCACAAGTTAACAAGACACTCGTATAACCGTTAAATTCACTTTCGTTAAAAGCGGACTCGTCTAAAAACATTATTAAATCTATGGGCGTAGGATTTAACGTGGAATAACCGTACGATATGGGATAAATCGAAAGATAATTAGGCGATTCTACAAGAGCCGTTACCGTAAAGGTCGTGGTTTTTATAAATCTTGCGTTTTTATCGTTTTTAAATACGATTTCGTCGCCTATTTTTATATTTAACTTCTCGGCATTAAAACGCTCTACCGCTATTTGATTTTCGGCATTTGGAAGTGTTCCTATTATTGAAGAAAGTTTATCGATTTTTCTGCTTATCATTGCTAATTTTACATGATAATTCTTGTTTAAATTTTGCGTAAAACCGTAACTTTCGTAAATTCCTTCGGCATTATCGATATTATCTGTTTTGTTTAATTCTTCCACGATATCATCAGTAGCACCCAAATTAAAAACGAGTTCTACATCTCTGTAATTATATTTTTTATAATATTCGTTAACACCTTGTTCAAACGCTTTACCCGACCAACTCATAGAACAAAACGCAGTAATTCCCATCGTTACAAATATAACTATAGAAATATAAGAAACAAACGTTTTACGAATATTTTTAATAAGCGAAATAAATTTTATTTTACTCATAATTACCAAACCAAATCTTTTGCTTTTAAGGGTTTATTGTTAACAGTCGTTTCAAAAGTTTTGCCGTTTCTTAACCTAATAATTCTATTTGCCATTTTGGCTATTTCTTCGTTATGGGTTACCATAATAACGGTCGCACCTTTTTCTATTACCGATTCAAAAGAAGTTAAAACTTCTATACTCGTTGCATAATCTAATGCGGCAGTAGGCTCGTCCGCAAGGATAATTTGCGGATTTTTTATAAGTGCTCTTGCAATAGAAACTCTTTGTTGTTGACCACCGGATAATTGCGACGGATAATTATTTTTTTTGTCTTTTAAGTTAACGAGTTCTAACGCCTCATCGGCGTCCATGGGATTTTTAACTAATTCCGCCATAAGCATTAAATTTTGTTTTGCCGTTAAATTCGGCATTAAATTATAAGACTGGAAAATATAACCTATATTATATCTTCTGTATTCGGTAAGTTCTTTTTCATTTAATTTCGAAACGTCTTTTCCCATAAAACTAATAGAACCGCCGTCTAAAAAATCCATACCGCCGATTATATTAAGAAGAGTCGATTTCCCGCAACCGGATTCTCCTAACAGACACAGAAGTTCGCCTTTAAATAAATCGAAATTAACACCTTTTAGAATATTAACGAGTCCATCTCCACTCTTAAAAGATTTCGTTACGTTTCTTATAGACATTATAATTTGCTTTTCTCTTTGTGGAAAAGAAAAAAGTTCGGCATCTTCTATTGCTAATTCCGTTAAAGAAATCAAAAGTTCGCAAAGGTCTATTTCTTCGTCTGAACAAACTTCTCCGCTTTTAATAAACTGAACAACACCTAAATGTTGCCCACTACAAGAAAAGGGTACGGTTACTAACGATTTTATATTTATTCCGTCAAATATATTCAACGTGTTTTGATTATTCACCGCAGAAAAATCTTTAATAGAAACCGTTTCCTGCTTTTTATAAGTTTTAACTATTAACTCGTCTTTTATGTCGTAATATTTAGAACTTAAATCTATAGGACAACTCCAAAAAAACGGGTTTAACCGTTTTGGATTTTCTAAACTGTCCGCATACCAAATTACGGCATAACTAAATGCCGAATTATTAACTATTTCTCTGATTCCGTTTTTTATCGCCTCGTTAAAAGTGACCGATTTATTAACGGCTGAGTTTACTTTTCCTATTAGACTGTAAACGTTTAATTTTTTAATATCCATATTTTTACCAATTATTATTATATCACATTAAAAAGATTTTTTCACTAAAAACAAAAAAGACTTTGAAAACCAAAGTCTTTTTTTTTGATAAAGTAAAAATTATCTCTTACTAAATTGCGGAGCACGACGAGCTTTCTTTAAGCCGTATTTCTTACGTTCCTTCATTCTGGAATCTCTCGTTAAGAAACCTGCCTTTTTAAGTGCTGCTCTAGAATCCGGTTCTGCATTTAATAATGCTCTTGCTATACCGTGACGGATAGCGCC
>JAZUKR010000031.1:0-2753 GCA_045643385.1 Christensenellaceae bacterium
ATCTATTAAATTTAAATCAACACCTAAAAAATCTGCTGTAATATACATTAAAACCGGTCTAAGTCTTTTACCGCCTTCAAGAGTTGAATATTCAATAGAATTAAATAAAAGGGGCGAAATCTCCCCTTTTAATACGTTTAACGATAATTGTAATTTATTTTCAAATCTATCTAAATACTTTTTATAGTTATTATTAAATAACGGCATTATTTCTCCTTAAAGCACAATTATAAGTATTATATAAAAGCATAGAAATGGTCATAGGACCAACACCACCCGGAACAGGAGTTATAAATGACGCTTTATCTTTTAAATTCTCAAAATCAACGTCACCGACGATTCCGTTTTCCGTTCTGTTTATACCTACGTCAATAATAATCGCACCGTTTTTAACCATATTTTCTTTCAAGAATTTAGGTTTACCTATCGCCACAATAATTATATCGGCATTAAGTGTAAAATCTTCTAAATTTTTGGTTTTACTATGACAAATTGTAACTGTACAATTAGCATTAAGTAAAAGTGAAGCAATAGGCTTACCAACGATATTACTTCTTCCGATTATAACGGCATGTTTACCTACAATGTCTACCCCTGTTGATTCAATAAGTTTCATAATCCCAAGTGGAGTACAAGAACAAATTGAAGGGTTTCCCAAAAACATATTACCAACGTTTTCGGGCAAAAACCCATCAACGTCTTTATTTACGTCTATTTTACTTAAAATTTCATTTGCGTCTAAATGTTTTGGAAGTGGCAACTGTACTAAAATACCGTCCACGTTACTATCGTTATTTAACACCGAAATTATAGACAAAACTTCTTCTTTAGTTACATTTTCAGGGAAAATATAAGAAAGAGATTTAATACCAACAAATTCACACGCTTTAATTTTATTATTAACATAAATTTTAGAAGCAGGATTTTCACCGATTAAAATTACTGCAAGTGAAATATTTCGCTTATAATTTTTCTTAAAAGTCAAAACTTTATTTTTTAATTCGGTTTTAATTTCTTCTGAAATTTTTTTGCCGTCTATTAACATCTTTTTATCTCCGAAGCATATTTTGCCAAAATTCCGTTAACAAAATCCGTACTCTTTTCTGTTGAATAAATAGCTGAAAGCTTAACGGCTTCGTCTATTATAACTGGAACGGGCGTGTCTAAATAATTGTCAAGTTCGGCAAAGCCTATCAAAATTGAACATTTGTCGGCAATAAAAATTCTGTCAAGTTTAAAACTTAAAGATAAATCTTCAATTTTATTACAATAATTACAATAATTTTTTTCTATAAAATTTAGTAATTCGTTTGCAAAATCTTTATCGCTATCGGAAAGATTATTATCATTTAATAAAACAGCAAAAAGTCCTTCATTGTTTGAATTGAAGAACTTTGCAAATAAATATTTAAAAACACATTCTCTTGCCAAACTTCTCATAAGTAACTCTCTTAAACAGGTTTTTCGGTTTTATCGTTAAAAAGAACACCGTTAATAATAACGTTAACACCCGAAATATGATACTCGGTCATTGATTCAACGTTGTGCCTAACGGTTTCTTGAATTTTAAAAGCAACTTCAGAAATACTTTGTAAATAATGAACTTTAACTGAAACGTCAACGTATACGCCGTCTTTATTAAAATAAACTTTTACTGCCCTACTTTTCATCTGAGAATCAGCGCCGGACGTACACAATTCAACGTTTTCAACTTCGTTGACCGCTAAAATAACAATTCCGTCTATAATGTCTTTTGAATAAACGATTTTGCCTTCATTAACTTTTTGTGGTATTTTTTTAAACTTTGCCATATAACACCTAAACACTTTTTTTATATTTTACCACAAATAAATTAATTTGCATAGTATTTTTTAAGAAATAGGAATAATTTTTACATTTTCAGGCGATGCAATATTTTCTTCAGATATAATTGAGTAAATAAGAATTGCATCATCACTGGTCATATCAGTGCTTTTTGCTATAACGTTAACGTTATCGGACTCTATTCCCATAACAACTACAACGTCATCAAATCCATAGGCTTTTATTAAACTTTCTAAAAGCATTTCTTGTTCAGTCATTCTAGTTAAATCGGTTTTTAACGATACAGCATTAAGATATTCGTTGCTACTTGCGTCTAAAGATGCAATTATTCCGTCAAGTTGCAATATTTCGTCGTTTCTATTAGTTAAACGTTCTTGCCTATACTGTTCAAAATAATCAGAGTCTGTAATTAAACTAGCGTTACCGAGATTCGTCGACTCAGTGGTCATTATAAAATTAAATACGGCCGTTACTGCAAGTAGTGCTATCATACAAGAAAGTACGATGATTTTTTTCTTTTTATTCATAATATTCTCCTTATTACATAGATAAAATTTGAATTTTATTTATATCAATTCCTAGTAACGATTTAGTTGCATTAACTAAATTATTCATTACCGAAATTTGCTTAGCCCCTTCTGCGACGATTAAAACCCCTGTAATTTCGGGATAATCCTCTCTTAAAACAACTGTTTTGCCATTAACCAAAATAGGCGTCTCTTCTATTAAAACTCCGCTCTCCGTCTCATTTCTTGTAGTTTTTTTTGCAATTACCGTTTCCATGCCGGATTCGACGTTTATAACAACCGAAACATTACCCGCCCCTTTTACTTTTGATAAAACGTTAGAAAGTTTTGTTTCTAACTCACTGACATAAGTTATTTCTTTATTCTCTTCGTTAGTACTATCTGTTTTTGTTATTGTATTAT
>JAZUKR010000032.1:0-2505 GCA_045643385.1 Christensenellaceae bacterium
CATTTATGATATACTTAAAATATGAAAGAGATATTTAATAAATACGGATTTAATTTTAATAAAGAAATTTTAGAAAAATTTAACGAATATTATAATTTACTTGTTTTTTATAACGAAAAGTTTAATATAACGGCAATAACAGAAAAAGAAGAAGTTTATAAAAAACATTTTTTAGATTCGGTTTTCGGGTTAAAATTTATAGAAAAAGGTAAGTTAATAGATATAGGTTCGGGTGGTGGATTTCCGGCAATTCCGCTTAAAATTTGTAACGACGATATTAATTTAACAATGTTAGAAGCAACGGGTAAAAAGTGTGAATTTTTAAATGAAGTTTGTAAAAAATTAGATTTAAAAAACGTTGAAATTATAAACGGTAGGGCAGAAGATTACGCTAAAAATTCCAAATACAGAGAGCAATTTGATTACTGTACCGCAAGGGCGGTTGCACGATTAAATATTTTAGCCGAATATTCTTTACCATTTATAAAAATCGGTGGGTTTTTTATTCCGTATAAAGGTAAAATAGAAGACGAAATACAGGAAGCGTTAAACGGAATAAATAAACTCGGTGGTAAAATCGTTGAAAAATTTGAATTTTGTTATGAAGATTCAAATAGATATATATTAAAAATATTAAAAGAAAAAAAGACGGATTTAACGTATCCGAGAAGTAACGGCAAAATAAGGAAAACCCCTTTATGAGTATAGAAATTATAAAAGAAAAAACTTGCGCTTTTTCGGGGCATAGAACTTTATATAAAGATTTTAATTTATTAAAAATTAAAGAAGTAATTTTAGAATTGATATCGAGCGGGTACGACACGTTTTTAATAGGAATGGCAATAGGTTTCGATTCGGTATGTTTTAATCTTTTAGAGAGTATAAGACGAGAAAAAAACATAAAGATTATTGCATGCGTGCCTTGTTTTAAGCAAGATATAAAATTCACTCCGTCGCAAAAAGCAGAATATAAAAGAGAGTTGCAATCGGCAGACGAAGTTATTATGGTTTCTAATGAATACACGCCTTATGCAATGATAAAAAGGAACTGTTTTATGATAGATAACGCAAGTGCTTTAATTTGTTATTTAAGGCAAAATACGGGCGGAACAAAACAAACGGTAAATTATGCCGAAAAAAAGAACGTTAAAATTTATTACGTATAAAAAATAAAAACAAAAAGCGACTAAAGAGTCGCTTTTTTTATTAAAATTTATATTTTATCTGAGATAGTAGATAAAAAAGATTTAAGTTTTTCCGATTTCGGAGAGTTAAAAATTTCTTTTGGAGTGCCAAATTCTTCTACTACACCTTCAGACATAAACAAGACTTTATCGGAAACGTTTTTTGCAAATTCCATTTCGTGAGTTACTATTATCATAGTAGTATCTTTATTTTTTAAACCTTTAATTACTTTTAATACTTCGCCCGTCAGTTCAGGGTCAAGCGCCGAAGTCGGTTCGTCAAAACATAAGATTTTTGGACTTAACGCTAACGCTCTTGCTATTGCCACCCTTTGACACTGTCCGCCCGAAAGTTCGCAAGGGTACGAAAAAGATTTTTCTTCCAGCCCTACTTTTTTAAGTAGTTTCATTGAATTTTCTCTTATTTTTTGCCTTTCACTGTAAAACCACTCTTTTCTTTTTTGTTTGTTTTTTTCCGTCTTTTTTAATTCTTTTAATTTTTCTTTTAAAAACAGGGTCGGCGCAAGAGTTAAATTCTTAAAAACCGAGTATTGCGGAAAAAGATTAAAAGACTGAAACACGAGTCCGAAATTTAGTCTTTTATCACGTAAAGTTTTTTCGCTATCTAAATTTTTGTTAGAAGTATCTAAAAGTTTTTCGTTATCTAAAATCATAACGCCGTTATCTGGCTTTTCTAAAAAATTAAGACAGCGAAGTAGGGTAGTTTTACCGCTACCCGACGAGCCTATTATAGATAAAACTTCACCTTTGTTAATTGAAAAATTTATATCTTTTAAAACTTCGGTTTTTCCGAAAGATTTATTAAAATTTTTAATTTCTAAATATGCCATAGTTACGCCTTAAAATAAGATAATTTTTTTTCTAACGCTCTAAACAATAAGGTTAATATTGCGGTAAAAACCAAATAGAAAACCGCCGTATAGAATAACGGCCAAATAATACCTTTTGAAACGTATCTGTTAAAAGCCATAAACAAAATTTCTTCAACGGCGATAACTCTTGCTAAGGCGGTATCTTTAACAAGCGTAATTATTTCGTTACTCATAGGCGGAACGATTCTTTTAATTACTTGTAAAAGTATAACCTTAAAAAAGATTTGACTTTTAGTCATGCCTAAAACTTGACCTGCTTCGTATTGACCTTTAGTTATACTTTGAATTCCGCCACGATAAATTTCCGAAAAATAACAAGAATAATTTATAATAAACGCTATAACCGTTGCCGTTATGCATTGTAAACCCGACCAACCGAGCAGTAATCCGGGAGCATAATAAACTATCATAACTTGGAGCATAAGGGG
>JAZUKR010000033.1:0-1821 GCA_045643385.1 Christensenellaceae bacterium
GTTCATCAAAATCAACTTCAGTATAATAATCGTGGTGAACGTCATACCAAGATATGCAAATGATGGTCTTATCAAATTTAGATTTTCTTTGATAATAGTAACCAAGTCCTTCAATGTAATATCTCTTTCCATAGGTTCCAACGTGTTCCGGATATTTGATTTTTAATTCTTTTAAAGTAGACATTGATTTAACTTCCTTTCTTGTTTCTTTCTGTCTTTATTATAATACATTAGTACTACTATTACAATAGTCAAAATACACAAATAAATCATATTACATTTGTATATAATTACTATTGTATTATCTACATATAAATGCTAATATATAATCAAGGAAAGGGAAACACACCCGATATAAGAAAGGAAAATTAAAATGAAATTATCCAACACACAAATCAAAGTATTAAATAAAATTATTGAAGAAATTAATACCGCAAAAAGTTTTATGGTGTATGAAGAATACAACCGTTATATCAGATGCAAAGACGGACGTGAAGACGAAGAAAGTTATAATTATCACTTAAATTTATGGTACGACGGCAACCCAAAGAATGACGAATGGGTTTATGAAGATTGGATTCTTGGTAATGTTAATATGGTAAAAGTTATGGCAAACACCAAAACGCTTGAAAGACTTGAAAAAGAAGGATATATTAAAATTATCAGAAGACACAATGATGTTGAAACTGTTCTTTGGACGGGAAAGACATATGAAGGTTAATATACACGGGCTTGGGAAACCAAGCCCGAACAAAGAAAGGAACAAAACAATGGCAGATTTAAGAACTTGTGAAAAACTTTTAGACAACACCTATGTAGATTTCTACATGAACTTTGATGGTATCATTGAAGGGTATGTATCAGAAGATGAACTAATCGACTTATTCAAATCCGCAACAAATTACATTTTAAATATTGCGAACGATTGTAAATATATTGATAAAGAATCCCGGATTAGTGAATTTGATTACATTCTTGATATTAGAAATCAATACATTAAATCATTACGAATCCGATATAATTCAAGATAAACAATTGATTTGAATTATTACAAATGTTATAATAGATATAGAAAGGAAATAAAAATGAACGTATTTGGATTCCATAAAGAAAGACATTATGCCGAACGCACCGCCCGTGAGTACAGATACATGGGTGTTGATTTCTACAAAGTTGAATGTACAAGAGATGGTGCACACGGAATGACCGAAGTTTGGAAGTATTATTATGAAATTCCAACTGTGGATTATGAATTTAGAACACTTGAAAGTGTCAAAAATTACATTAAAAGGATGTAGGTGAAACATTGAGCAAACTCAAAGAACTTAGAAAACAAAATAACATTACACAAATGGAATTGGCTAATTACTTACATGTTCCAATTGCCACTATCCGAAGTTACGAACAAGGAAGTCGAAAGATTGACGGTGCAAACCTAAAAACGCTAGTACGCATTTGTTACTTTTTTGATTGTAACATTACCGATATCTTGGAAGATGAAAATCTTATTGAAGATATCGAAGACTTAAAGAAATTAAGGATGATAGGTGCATGAACGATTATATCCGATATACCAAGTTAGTAGAACATGTTGATTATCTAGATTATATCAGATGGTTACAGGCACATGAAGTTGATTATATTACATTAATCCGCTATGGGTATTATAACGTGCTTTACAAGTACCTAGAAATTTTTATTAAACAAATGGAAGAAAATCAACCATTCTAATTCCGTGGTGTAATGGTTAGCACTCAAGACTTTGACTCTTGCGGTGGTGGTTCAAATCCACCCGGAATTGCCAATAAAGAAAGGAAGAAA
>JAZUKR010000034.1:0-3092 GCA_045643385.1 Christensenellaceae bacterium
ACCCGTTATGCTTTCTGCTTTTGACATACCGTTTAACATGTAAGCAGTAGAAGTTAAACCGTGGAAATCTTGAATAGATTCATCAAATATAACCGATTTAATTTTGTTTATTACTCCACTGTAACCCCAACTTGAAGGTGAACTTGCGTCAGTCGGAAGGGTGTAAACGGTCTTTTTATCTCCGCTATGGTCTATTGCGTCAAAGTAGAAAGTAAGAACGTTTGCACCGCCATTTTCGTCGTAAACCGCCTTAAAGGAAGGTACGTCAAACTCTGCCGTAACGGTTGCGTTTTCTTCTCTCATATCAAACGACTTCGTTTCCGTTATGTCGTCTTCTTCTCCGCCGTCAAATTTAACTTTAAGGCTCTTTAACCCGTAACCTTTTTCGGGAACTGCCGTTAGATAAACGGTTATCCCGTCTTCAATCAAAGCCTTTTCCGCCCCTTGATAGTTAGAATAAACGACGCCGTGCTCACTTGTTCCGATATCTATTTTATAATCACTATACGAGTCTTTTATTTGTCTGAATCCTATCCAGCCGTTATATACTACGTATTCGTCTTCCCTATCGGCAAAGAAATATTTTTCGTTGCCTTGGTATTCTCCTTTAACGTCCGTAAAATGTTCGCTGGAACCCGGCATAGATATACCGACAAACATTCCGTCTTTTGGCAAGATAAGGTTGATACTGTTTTCAGAATCGCTACTGTTATCAAAATAAAGGTTACTTTTGCCACCGTCATCGTTAGTATAAGTATTGTTAACTATCTGAATAGTTCCGCCCAAAGAAAGCGTACCTTTGCAATATACGCCTGCACCTGCAAACGTATCACTTACAACGTTATTATAAATTTTTCCGCCCTTTAAACTTGCCATGCCGTTTTCCGCTACGTACAAGCCTGCACCAAAACTGCATTCTTCGGCATCGTGAATTTCACCGCCTGTCATAGTGAACACGCCGTCTTTAACGTAAACTCCACTACCGTATTTACTTTCGTTGCCGTAAATTTCACCGCCGTTCATAGCGAATAAACCTTCGCCGTCTACGAATACGCCCGCACCGTAAGAATCAATGGTAACGTTTCCACCGCCGTTGGCTCTTAAACTGTTACCGTAAATTTTACCGCCGTTCATAGTAAACGTTCCGCCGTCTATAAGTACGCCACCGCCACAAACGTCCGTTTCTTCGCTTTCAAAAGAGTTTGCAGTTATATATCCGCCGTACATATTAAACGTACCGTCAGATAGGTAAACGCCCGTCTTTCCGCCAAAAACCGTACCGCCGTACATATTAAGCGTACCTTCTACGATTATATTTCTTTTAGCCTTACTTAAGCACGATATTTTACCACCGACGGTTTTAACTCCAAATAATTCCGTCTCCGTCTCGTTGCATTCGTAAATATTTAACGTGGCACCTTCAGGGACGATAATACAGTCCCTTTTTGCTTGTGCAATAGAAGATACCATAATAGATTTACCGTTTAAACAAAGGTTAACCGTTCCGTTTGGCACAATCCACGTGTCCGAAAGATAAATATCGTCAGTTAAATAATAACTGCCGGAATTAGTCGGAAGAGAGTCTTTCTCTTCGTCTATTCCACCCCAAGCCGTATAATTTACGTGATTATGCGTTTCCATAGACGCAAAAGAAGTAGTCGAATTATTTATTCCGATTATTCCAAAAAATACGCATAACGCCGTTAACGCACATAAAATGCTAACTAAAACCGTCTTTCTTGTTTTTAACATTTTGAATATTTCTCCAAATATAATTTTGTATTTTTTATTATATATTATTTAATAAAAAAAATCAATTTAATTAAACGTATTAATACAGCCGTCGTGAATTCACAACGGCTGTGTGTTTTTTAATAAAATTATCCATTTAAAGACTTATTTTAAGTTCAGTTTTCTTTACAAATTTTCTTTATGAAAACCATAGTCGGAATAAATACCACCGTTGGCATTAAGAATCCGACAACGTAATAACCGCAACCTACTAAATAATTATAAATAGAGTGATAGATTATTGCCGTTGCAACAAGTCCGACAGGTCTCGAAAGAAAGAATTGATTTTTTTATGTAATTTGCCACGTTAAATTTTATTTAAGAATTTAACAATGAAGACAAGTCAAGCCATTCACTATATCTCAAATAATATGCCATCGGGAACATATAATCCCAAGATATTACATATCTCATTGCTTCGTTCTCATCAATCATTTTAACCGCTAAATTAATTCTGTTTTTGCGATAGCCTTCTATACATTGAATATTATCCTTATTAAGTAGAGTTATATAGCCGGTATCTTTGTTGTAAGATTCCCACTTAACGTATTTTGTGGACGGGTTACCGTATCTAATAAAGTTAACAGCCATTTCTTGATATTTTCTTGAAAAATCAACCTGTTCCTTTGTCCCTAATGCTTTTTCCCCGTTAAATGAGCCAAAGAAATAATAAAGATCAATAGCGTGACCTGCTTTACAAATTGAATAACTGCCGTCGTAAGGTTGGTCAAAAGCGTAGCAATACGTCGTTCCGCCGTTTTCAGCTTGCTTTTGCGCCATATAATAGTTGATTGTCTGCAAATAATGATCGTTTAAAAGCTCGTTTAAATATTCTTCTCTTGTATCAAAGCCTTCTGCCTTTAATTCCTCAATATACGCTTCTAAATCTGTTCTAAATTGATCTGTAACGTCCAAATCCGGAAACGCAATTGTTGGCTCGGTCAGATACCAATACAAAGCTTCTGCACAATCTTCATGTGTAATTCCAAGGGCTTCATACGTTGTTCTGAATACTTCTCTGAAATACTCATATTCGTTAGTGGTTGCACCCTGCATAACGATATAGTCGTCTGTTAAGCAACGATTATATATTTCATAAGGATTTTTAGGAAGAACGATCCCGTCCATAACGTTACAAATAGTAAGAGAAGGTCCGTAACTATTCCAATATTCTTTCATTTTTTCAAACGGAATATTTTGAAGTTCGCTAACGGTATTTGGTTTTACTCCATACAAAGTTTCATAATAATCAATTATCGATTGTGTTAATACGTCGGAACTTTCTATTGAAGAAAGAGCAT
>JAZUKR010000035.1:0-17947 GCA_045643385.1 Christensenellaceae bacterium
AAGTGGTACATCATGCCATACGTAGTATGGTACAAAATAAACTTTCAAAACATTATGTATCGGCTACGCCGACATTATGTATTTTGCTAACGCAAAACATTATGTACTTGACATGCGCCAGGCATTTAGTTGATTTTTTATTAATTTTTTCATATATGTCAGAAACTGTCGTTTTCACCTTGTATAATTTTTATAGAAAATAAATATAAGGTGAAAAAATGAGATTTTCCAAAATAATTATTGAGTTTAATAGAGTTGAATCTATATACGTCGATAGGGAAACTTTCGGCGGAGAGTATAAGATTAATTATAAAGAGATTTTAACTGTAGACAGAATAAATGAAACGATAGTTTATAAACGTAACGTTTTTAGCGGTAATCAGATTTGCGTAAAATATCACTTACAAGAATTAGTAAAGGCATATTTTGACGAGATAGATGCAACGACTGTTTTTACTCTGTTTAACGATTCTTCTACGGACATTGTAGAAGACGGAGTGTTTACCGATTATAAAATTACGGTTATGGCGAATAATATGCCTAAAAGAGTAATTAGCGGAAAATACTGTTATGAATATTTGCCGAAAGATTATTCTGATTTTATAAACTTAGTTGTTAAAAGTATAGAGACACACGGAACTTGGGGAAATATTTTCGACCCGAGTATTTACTTAAAACCATCGAGAAAAAAATCCGACTTGATTTTTTGTGCAGTAGAATTTTCGCATTACGGCGGTAAATATCATTATTTAACCGATGACGACAGTATTAATGAATTTGACGAGGTTATAGTTCCGGTCGGGATAGGCAACAAGGAAGTTAAAGCAACGGTAGTCGAAAAAATATATGCTACTGAAGAAGACGCACCTTTTACGGTTTCTAAAATAAAAAAGATTATAAGGAAAGTAGATAAAAAAAGCAAGGCAGAAAACTAATTCCGCCTTGCCTTTATTTAAAAAGTAGTATTATTTATTAAAAACCGATTTAAGTTTTGTTATTATCGGTTTAACGTAGCATAGTGAAACGGAGAATATAGAAAGTAAAGCATAGTGGGCGATATATACTCCCCAGCCGTATTTTATGGTTAAATACGGTAAACTTTCTTGCGGGGGTTTTACCACGTACATAAAGTTAATGTTAGATACTCCGTCGTTTATTATACTGTTTAGATAAATTGCAACAAAGAAGGTGGCAAATAGACAAATTAAAGAAGTAAGATAATCTTTAAATTCTAATTTTATTTCCTTAGTTATATAAAGATAAATAGCAAATATAATAATCGTTGAGTGGAATAAAAAGTATTGAACGGTTATTATCGGTATACTTCTCGAAGATTCCGTTGCAAGTAGTAGTGCAAAAAATCCACCGACCAAACAAGTGGGAAGCATAAACGAGTAAAGGATTTTTTTAACGTTTTTATATTTAGACAAACATAAAATTACCGCAAAGAGTATTTGGATCGAACACAAGTGAAGGGGAAGGTCGGTTTTAGGCAAATATCCGTGCATTGTACTTTCGTTTTTTATTATGTAAGTTACAACTTTAATCGATTCGGAAATTATACCTATAATTAATAAGTATTTATTTATAAAATTAAGGCTAACTTTCTTTTTAGAAAAAACCAATAGTGCTATTATAATGTAAGCAACGGAAACGCCTAATGCTAAAAGGTGCACTCCGCCGAACATACCTGTTGACATAATATATCTCCTAAAAAATTAAAGGCGTAAAAATTCGCCTTTATTTTATAACATCCAAAACGGCAATTCTGAATAAATATTAGAAACTGCTTTAAATTTTTCTTCGTGCAAATCTGTTTTTTCCGTTTCTTTTTTAACCGTTTTTGTTTTAACGCTAAAAGTAGCGAGTTCTTTTTTTATAGATTCTAACTTTCCTTCAACTACAACCGTTTTAACCGTGTTTATTTTTGCTTTTTTAAGGCAAGAAAGTCTTTTAACGCCATCGACAACAACAAGCCCTTCTTTACTTTTTACTGCAATTATAGGGCAAATAACACCGTATTTTTTAATAGATAATAAAAGTTTTTCGTCTACTGCTTTTTTAGTAAAAATAAGCGATTTAATATCTGCGTCTAAAACCGTATTCGATTGAACGGTTTTTTTGTCTATTGTTTTTTGAGTGTTTAAACCCTTACTTGCTTTAATTAAACTCGATTTTCCTACCGCCATAATTTTCTCCTTAAATTAAAATATTTTAGATAAAATTTCTTCCGTTAAAGAAAGATATTCTAAAGTTGCTCTTGAATTCTTTTTGTAAACACCTAACGGCTTACTGTTTTCTTGCGACCACTCAACTGCACTATCTAAATGTATTGCCGTGTTAAATAGTGGAACGTTAGATAATTCGTTTAACGTTTCCATAGTTTGCTTAAAATAACTTTTTCTGCCGTCTACTTTAGTAACCGCAACGCCTAAAAGTTTTAGATTTTCCGCAATGGGTTTTACTTCTTCTAAAAAAGAAAACATATTAGAAAGCCCGAATAATCCCCAAGGGCTTGCTTCAACGGGGATTAAACAATAATCGCTTGCACACATAATATTCATAACCCAACCGCCGAGCGTTGGTGGAGCGTCTATTAAAATCAAATCGTATTTTTTCTGTTTTTTAATCTCTTCTAACGCTTTTTTTAATATAAATTCTCTTTGCCACTTTGTAAAAAGTTCGTATTCAACGCCACTCATAAGTGTTGAAGAGGGGAGAAGATCTATATTTTCGTAATCTGTTTTATAAATGCAATCGGAAATATTTTTGCCGTCTTTTATAACGCCGAATAAGTTGTTTCCGCTTTCTACTATTTTTAAAACTTTATCTTCGTCGAAAAAGGCAAGCGATAGATTAAGTTGCATATCTCCGTCAACAACTAAAACTTTTTTGCCTTTTTGTGCGGAAAAAAACGCCACGTTAGAACAAGTTGTAGATTTTCCGCTTCCGCCTTTATTGTTTGCAAAACACAAAGTCTTTGTCATTAGTTTTCTTCCCCTTTATATAAAAGTTTTACGTTATGCCTTTCGCAATACGAAATCCATTCGGGAGATGGCGCTTTATCCGTTACTATAACGTCTATATCGTCAATATTAGATATTTTGGTAAATGCCACCTTAAAAAACTTGCTCGAATCGACCGCAATAATTTTTGTTTGAGCACATTGCATCATAAAAGTCTTAGTTTCTGCGTGTAATTCGTTGGAATCGGTTATTCCGCCGTTTAGGTCTATACCTTTACAACTTAAAACTGCTTTATCTGCATGGTAATTAGAAAGCATTTTATCTGCCGTAGGGCCTACTAAAGCTAACGAGCCTTCTTGTAATCTTCCACCTGTTGAATAAACGTGCCAACCGGTAATATCTGATGCTTCCACCAATATTTCTACTGAGTTCGTAACGAGCGTGATGTTGCGTTTATCTTTAATGTGCCTTAAAACAAAAAGTGCTGTAGAACTTGCGTCTAAAATAATTCTGTCTCCGTCGTTAATTTCTTGTGCTATTAAAGACGCAATTTTTTGTTTTGCTTCTACGTTGGCTTTTTTTCTTACGATAAAAGGAAGTTCGGTTACTTGATTTTCGTTTAAAACAGCACCGCCGTAAGCCTTTACTATAAATCCGTCTTTTTCTAATTTATCTAAATCCCTTCTTATGGTTTCTTCCGAAACGTCGAACTTTTTAGAAAGTTCAGTAACTACTACTTTTTTCTCGTCTTGTAATAAAGAAAGAATTTGATTTTTTCTCTCTATTGCTAACATTTTTCCCCTTTTGTATAAATTAAATTAGGGACTGCAAAAGCAATCCCCGATTAAATTACAATATGTTGTCGCAAAGTTTTTTATCAGGTCTTGCGATAATAGAACTGTCTAAGAACATGCCGTCTTCCGAAACGGCTTCTTTTGCTCTTTCTATTGCTGCGGTAACCGCCGCAACTTCGCCTGTTATAAGCATATAAGATTTACCGCACATGCCTCTTGCAACACGAATTTCTATAAGTTTAACGTCTGCGGTTTTTGCAGCGACATCTGCCGCAACAATGATTTTAGAAGCGTTAAACGTTTCTAAAACGCCGAGAGAAACTATTTCGTCCGTTTCGGAAGTTCCCGTAATTGCGGGGAATATAGATTCGTGTGGATTACCTAAAACAAAACTGTCTATGTATTGAAGAGGTAAAGTTTCTTTAGCGTTATCTACCGCCGCTTTTACTGCGGAAAGTTCTCCCGAAATAATCGCTATGTATTTACCGGGGCAAACGGTTTCTGCTTCGATAACGTCAACGTCTGCCGTTTTTACCATAAGGTCTGTTGCCTGAATGCCCGAAGAAACGGTTTTGTATTCTATCATTCCAATTGATTTTCCCATAATCTTATACCTTCTTAATCTCTATGTATTTATCCGTTACGTCTGTAACTTGCCCTGAAATAGATGCGTGAATATTAACGCTTAATCCGTTTCCTGCTTTTGCTATTACTTGACCTATTTTTACGGTGTCGCCTTTATTTACGGAAGGAACTGCGGGTGCGCCTATATGTTGAGAAAGTTTTTCTATTACTTTGTCGCACGGGTGCAACTCGTCTTCTAACGGAGCGGGAACGTCGTATTTAGATAAGTCTAATCTTGCTTCTAATCTGTGAACTGGTGCTTTTCTGAACGCTCTTTGCGGTGAAACTTCTCCTGCGTTTAGCGTAGGACTAGGTTTAATTCCTGCCGTTCTTAAAGCGCCTTTAACTTCTGCTAGTAAAGTTCTGGGAGATAAGCCTTGCATACAAGAATATAATTCGCAAAGACCACAACTACTGCAATACAATGCGCCGATAAACGCCGTTTGGTCTTGAATACTCTTGCAAGTTGCCGCTCTCATAAATCTTGCGGGGTCTATAGGGTGTCCTAATAAATGCCTAGGGCATAAATCAGAACACATATTACATTGACAGCAAGACGCAGCCGCACGTTTTAAGTTTACTTTATTTTTACTCGTTTTTCTGTTTACTAGATAATGGTCTTTCTTTAATACTAAAACAGCGTTAGTAGTTTTTGTAACCGTCGTATTTTTGGGCATAATATTACCCATCATAGGTCCGCCTACAAAATATACGGTATCGTCGCATTTTTCTCCGCCTGCAAGCGCAACGACTTCGTTTAACGGCATACCCAAAGGAACTCTAACGGTTTTTGGATTTTTAACTTCGCAAGCAACCGTTACTAATTTACTTGAAACGGGCGTTCCTTTTAGCGCTTCTGATAGGTTATAAACGGTTTCAACGTTAAATACCGCAACACCGCTCTCTATTGGAAGTCCACCGGGGCGAACAACTTTACCCGTAATTTCGTAAATCAAAACTACTTCGTCGCCGGCAGGGTACACGGGGTCAACTGCTTTAATAGAAATATTTTTATAATTTCCGATAACGGATTTTACCGCTTCTATAGTTTCGACATAAGTCTTTTTTAATCCTATAATCGCTTGTTTCGCACCTACCGTTTCACGGATAATTTCAAAAGCGTTTAATATTTCCTCGGTATGTTTTTCTAATAATTGTCTATGTAACTTAAGTAACGGTTCGCACTCGCAACAATTCATAATAATCGTTTCGGCACGTTCGTCTATTTTGGCGTACGTTGGAAATCCTGCTCCGCCCGCACCGACTATACCGTTTTCCTTAAGTAAGTTAGTTAATGCTGTTTTGTCCATAAGTTTTTACTCCGTAATTTGTCCTTCGTCGATAATACCTACAATAGCGGCATCAACAGGAGATTTTTCCATATCACAGCCCACTCTTGCGGCGCTTCCGGTTGCGATTAAAACGTATTCGTTAATACCTGCACCGATTTTGTCAACTGCAACGATTTGAGTTTTCGGTTGCTTAATAGGTTCAACAATCATAAATTTACTACCGATTAAGTTTTCGTTCTTTCTTGTGGAAACGATACTTCCTATAACTTTACCTATAATCATAACAATTCACCTTTAATTTATTTAATAATTTCGCACGAATTTCCTTGACTTATTCTAGAAGCGTTTGCTTCGTCCGTATCAATATGCATTTCTAAAGTAAAAGATTCGTCCACACGTATTTTTACGTGATTGAAAATCGTGCCTCTTTCATTGTCAATTTTAACAGAGACTTCTTGCCCGTTAATAACGCCTGCTTTTTGGGCGTCTAACGGGGACATATGTATATGACGCATGGCGATTATACAACCTTCTTGTAAGTATAAAACGCCTTTAGGACCAACGATAGCGATGGGTGCAGAGCCTTTAATATCGCCCGATTCTCTTATCGGCGCTTTTACGCCGAGTTTTATTGCGTCCGTCGCCGAAATCTCAACTTGCGACGCTTTTCTGCACGGTCCTAAAATTCTTACGTTTTCGATAGCACGGAGTTTTAGGCCCACTATCGTAACGCACTCGTTACAAGCATACTGACCGCCCATTAAATCTTTCTTCTTGGTAAGGGTATAACCTTTACCGAATAAAGTTTCAACGTCGTTTTCCGTCAAATGAATATGCCTTGCCGAAACGCCTATAGGGACCATAAATCCGGTTGAACTTGCGGTATTAAATTTAGTACCGCCTAGTTCGTCCATTATTAATTTTGTTATATTATCAATATCGCTAATTTCCATTTTACGCTACCGAAACACTTAATAATTTTAATAACACGAATAAATTATTATTCAAAAAAAATGAATAATACGTAATGAATTTTAATAAAAAATTCAATCAAAATAAATCGATTTTTTCGAACGTCAAAATAAACATATTCTCCGTGTCGCAAAAATTAATTTGCGACACGATATATGTTTATAGTAACGGAAGACTTTTCTTTACGCTTATTTTATAGCGGGAAGAATCTTCTCAACGTCCGAATGAGGTCTGGGGATTACGTGCGTTGCAACGAGTTCGCCGAGTCTTGATGCGTTTGCTGCGCCTGCTTCTACTGCAGATTTAACAGCACCAACGTCGCCTCTAACCATAACGGTTACGAGTCCGCTACCGATTTTTTCGGTACCAACTAAGGTAACTTGTGCGGCCTTTACCATAGCATCTGCTGCTTCGATTGCTGCTACCAAACCTCTGGTTTCTACCATACCTAATGCTTCCATTGACATAATTTTGTCCTCCTAAATAATTTTTGTTTTTATTTTTCCTGAATATCCGACTGAGTCAGTTTATTCTTGGATACTGTTTTTTTGCCGAAATGAGTATTACAACTCTTTTCGATAAGTTTAAGAATTTCTTCGTGCGGATTTGCTATAACTGCATGGCATACGGGCTTTTTAATGGCGTTATTTACCGCCGATTCAACAGCTTCCGTAACAGCGGAAACAGAGCCTTCGATTATTAAAGTTACTAATCTACCGCCCATTTTCCTTTCCCACGTCAAAAACTTAACGTTTGACGTTTTGCACATTATATCTAAAGCGTCTACCGCAGGTACAACGCCCGATATATCAACAAATCCTAAAGCATTTCCCATTATAACTAGCCTCTTTAATTATTTTTCTGCAGGAAATTTTGGAAGAATTTTCTCAACGTCTGAATGTGGTCTTGGGATTACGTGGCTTGCAACGAGTTCGCCGAGAGCAGATGCTCTTTGTGCGCCAACTTCCGTTGCTGCTTTAACGGCACCAACGTCGCCTCTAACCATAACGGTTACGAGTCCGCTACCGATTTTTTCGGTTCCTATAAGAGTAACTTGTGCGGCTTTTACCATAGCATCTGCTGCTTCGATTGCTGCCGTTAGTCCTCTGGTTTCTACCATACCTAATGCTTCCATTGACATAATCTTTATCCTCCGATTATTATTTTATTAGTTTTTATCAAAACCGCTGAGATTTAACATCTTTTGCGTATCTTGTTCTGGGTTGGGAATAACGTGTTCTGCAACTATTCCCGTCATACTTTTTGCGACTGTCTTTGCCGCTTCCATAGCAGAAGTTACTGCCGAAACTTCGCCTCTGAATTTTATCGCTACTAAAAGTGGAACGGGTAACGAATCCGCATTTGCCGGTTTATTCTTATCGAAAACTTCAAGCGTTACGTCTGCTGCTTTACAGCCTGCGTCCGCTGCGCAAAAGGCGGTTGTTAATCCGTATACTTCTAATATTCCTACTGCTTTACTCATATTACTTATTTACTATTGCTATTTTTAAGCCGGTCATAGAGCAAGCCTTTTTAAATGCCTCGTCTGCTTGTTCTAACGTGTATTTATCTGTTATTAATTCTTTAATAGGAAGTCCTATTGCTATAGCACGTTTTAAGAAATCGAACGTCGTTGCGTAATCTCTTAAAGTGTATACCCAAGAACCTACCGTCGTTATTTCCTTCGAACAAATATCAAAGTGGGGGTTAATAGTTGCGTCTCCGCCGTTAATAAAGAAACCGAGTTCGCAAAGTCCACCGCCGTTTCTTATAAATTTATAAATGTTAGCGTGTCCTACGGGCGAGCCTGTGCATTGGAAAGCAAAGTCTGCTAAATGCCCCGAAAAAGCGTCTTTAACTCCGTTAGCAAGCGCTTCTATTCCGTTAAAGTCTTTAAAGTTTACGGACTTTGTTGCACCCATCTTTTTAGCAAAAGCAAGACGTTGTTCGTTACCGTCTACCGCTACGATATTTTCAATACCCATAGTTCTTAAAACCGCTATACAGATAAGACCTATAGGACCGCAACCTTGAACGGCTACTCTTGAATTAAATCTTAAAATGTTCGTCGTTTTTGCTCTTTCTACTGCGTGGATTAAAACTGCACAAGGTTCGATTAAAATTCTCGAATCCAAATCCAAATCGCTTACGTTAAAGAAAGTAGAACCGCCTTTAACTACGATATAGTCCGCAAACCAGCCCTTAAAATGATTAGAATCGTCATCGGGAAGTAATCCGTAAACGTCCGCACCGCCAACGTTTTGTTTATTTAAGTCGAACATCGTTATATCGGGATTATCTTTAAATATCATACAAGTAACGATTTTGTCGCCGACTTTAACGTCTTTGCCTGCGCTGTCTTTTTTAATGTTTTTGCCCATTTTAACTATTTCGCCCGTGCCTTCGTGTCCTAAAGCAACGGGGATTAAGCCGAACGGGTCTTTTTTATACTCGTGTTGATCTGTTCCGCAAATACCGCAACCTTCAACTTTAACGAGCATATCGTCGTCGCCTATTTCGGGAAGTGGAAATTCTTTTATTTCTACTTTTTCAATACCCGTAAGCATGGCGATTTTTCCCGTTTTGGGAACTGAACCCGTATTAAACGAAGAACTACTAGCGGTAGGTATCGTTTGACCCATATTTTTTAATACGTTTCTAACTATTTCTTCAATATTAACGTTATCCATAAATAAGTCTCCTTTTTTTATGTTATCTAATGCAAAGGCTATCGGTCATTACACAACGGCGACGTTTTGTAAACGTGCTTGCCGAAGTTAAACCTTCGCCTGTTCTAGATGCAATCGTAAAAGTACAGTAACCTTCGCCACCAAAACCGAGTGCTGCGTAAGAAGGTCCGTTTTTAACTAAAATCGCCGTATCTATGGCTTTTGCATATTTAGTAATTCTGTCTACGTTTTTACTGTGAATATGTGCAGAGTGCCTGTTGCCGTGTTCAAGCCAAACCGCTTGTTCTACGGCGTCGTCAAAATCTTCTGCTCTAACTATTCCAAGGATAGGCATCATAAGTTCTGTTGTGATTAAGGGGTGTTCTTTCTTGCCTTCAAAGATAATGCAACGGATATCGTCGCCGACTTCAACGCCTACCATAGAAAGCAATACTTTAGCACTTCTTCCTACGCACTTTCTGTTTAGTGCGCCTTTTTCGGTAATAACAGTTTTAATAAGCTTTTCTTGTATTTCGGGAGAAGCAAGATAGCAACCTTGTTCTTCTATCATATACTTCATAAGTTCGTCTATAACTTCACTTACTGCGACAACTTCTTTTTCGGCAATACAGGGAAGGTTATTATCGAACGTACAACCGTTTACTATATCTTCTGCCGCTTTTCTTAAATCTGCCGTTTCGTCTACGAGTGCAGGGGGATTACCTGCGCCGGCGCCTATTGCTCTTTTACCACTAGATAATACTGCGGTAACAACGCCTGGGCCACCTGTTGCGACTAAAAGCGGAATATCTTTATGTTTCATCATTATTGCGCTTGTATCAAGAGTAGGTTTAGAAGCGGAAACGGCAATATTGTTAGGCCCGCCGACTTCCATACTTGCTTCGTTTACCATATTTATGGTAAAAAGCGAAGTTTTTATTGCTACGGGGTGTGGGTTAAATACAACCGTGTTACCACCTGCAAGCATTCCTATCGTGTTGCAAATAATCGTTTCACTCGGGTTAGTTGTAGGTGTAATTGCGCCTATAACTCCGAAAGGTCCCATTTCTATTAAGGTTAATCCTCTGTCTCCCGACCAAGCAACCGTAGAAAGATCTTCGGTTCCCGGAGTTTTTTCTGCAACTAGTTGATGTTTTAATATTTTATGACCGACGTTGCCCATGCCTGTTTCTTCAACGCCTAATTTGGCCAAAGTTTCGGCGTTTTCGAGTGTTTTCTTTCTAATATTTGAAATGATTTTTTCACGCATATCTAAAGACATGCTTTTAACAATCTTAAAAGATTCTTTTGCCGCCTCTATTGCGTCGTTCATATCTTCGAATATGCCGTTTTTACCGACATTTTCGCCCGATTTCATACTGGCAACAACCTTATTAACTATTTCTTTAATTAAATTTTCGTCGATAGCCACTATATAATCTCCTTAAATTTGTTTTTTGCAAATTCTCCAAGCGAAGTATCTTGTTCGGCAGTCCCGCCGGAAACCGCAATTCCGCCTATTATTTCGCCGTTTAGTATAAGCGGTTCTCCGCCACCGAAAATAACTATTCTTTCGTTTTGGTTCTGTATACCGTATAAACTTCCGCCGTTAGGGTTTGCGAGCGAAGCAAGTTCTTTCGTCGACATCTTTAATGCAACCGAAGTGTACGCTTTATCTAGTGCAATTTTATAACTTGCAATAAAACTATCGTCCATACATTCTACCGCAATAGGATTTCCGCTTGCGTCTACAACGGCAACGACAATTTTCATATTCCTTGATTTTGCTTCCTTTATAACTTCGTCTATTAAAGTTTTGGCAAGCGATAAGGTTATATGATTAACTTTTCTTACGCCCGTATTTATTTTATTAAGATTTAATTCTCCGATAACCTTTTTTACTATTTCTGAGATATTTTCTCTATCCATTATGATAAATTACTTCTTTAATCCTAATTCTTGTAAAACTTTTTGAGTTACTTCTGCAACTACGTCTTTATCGGAAGAAGATTCCGATTTAGAACAGTCGCATCCGTGGTCTTCGCATCCGCATTGAGGTTGACCGCAACAACCACAGTTATGGCAACTTACCTTTCCGTCTTTATTGTTTAAGCAAATGTCTGCAGGATGTTTACCTTTAAGTCCCATTTGACGACGAATTTCGTATAATCTTTGTACTTGTTCTTCGTTTAATTCTTTAGGACCGCCAAGTAATCTTGCATTGAATAACAATTTAGCATAGAATTCAACGGATTCCATTTTGTGATATGCGTTTAAAAGCGAATCACTATAAGTCAAAGCACCGTGGTTAGCAAGTAATACTGCGTCGAAATATTGTAAGTACTTACTAACAGCATCTGGAATTTCATAAGTAGAAGGAGTGCCGTATTCTGCAATAGGAACGCAACCTAAAGCAATAACCGCTTCCGGCATAATAGGTTGAGTTAAAGGAATTCCTGCAATAGCAAAACTCGTTGCGTAAATAGGGTGAGCGTGAACAACCGACTTAACGTCCGGTCTTTCTTTATAAACTCTCATGTGCATTTTAATTTCCGAAGAAGGCTTAAATCCCGGATTTGCTTGTAAAACTTTGCCTTCAGCATCTACTTTACAAATAAATTCAGGAGTCATAAATCCTTTACTTACGCCGGTCGGGGTGCATAAAAATTCATTGTCGCTGATCTTTACTGAAATGTTACCGTCGTTTGCGGCAACCATGCCTTGATTGTAAATTCTCTTACCGATATCGCAAATTTGCTTTTTGATTTCGAATTCGTTTACCATATTTTATCTCCTTATAATACATTTATATATTATACATTTTTATTTTCATTTTGAGTATATACCAAAACTCACAACATTGTCAATTATTTTTGATAAACTTTTGTGGGATTTTGAAATATTTTTGTGGTTTTTTGTGTGTTTTGGAATTTTTTGCAAAAACAAAACAACAAAATCAACAATTTTTCCAACCGAAATAGTCAATAAGTTCGTCTAAGCCTTCACCCGTAATGGAATCTATAAAGAAAATCTTTTTACAGCCTGCTTCTTTTAGCCAACTTGCGGAAAGTTCGGGGTGACCTTTCGGTTCGTGTATTTTAGTTACTATTCCTATGCACTCTCTATTAGACATAGCCGTACACCTTGGTGAATAGAGTGAAAACTGTTCGGTTGAAGAAGCCATTAAGGCGACTAATTGAACTTCGTAAGAGTAGAGAGCCAAAACAAAGCCGAACTGTTTATCTTCCGTATATTCGCCGGGCGGGTCTATAATGTATTCGTGATAGTTAACGTATTGAGTTTTATGGTAATGTAATTTTTCGCCCATTAAGGCTTGGGTTAGGGTGGTTTTGCCTACGCCTGTTCTCCCTATAAACATTACCTTCTTTTTTTTAGGTAAAGGGTTTTGCATATCAGGTTTGTGTTAAATCGCAAGTAACGAAATGCAATTTTTCTCTTGCGTAAGTCAATATTGCTTCCACCGACGCTTTAACTTCGGAAACCGTACCTGTTAAAATAAGCGTTCCACAAAATCTGTCTACAAATCCGAGTTCGGCACTACTTGCCTTAATTGCGATATCGCCTGCAATTATTGCGGTTTCTGCAGGGCTCATGCATACTATTCCTATTGCGGAATGAGAATAATCTATTGCGGGGTTAAGACCTAGTTTTTCGTATAAAATTTCATCGGGATTTGCTATAACGTGCGCAATAGTAATTTGTTTTCCGGGGACTAATTCTTGAACTATTCTTAACTTTTCGCCTTCCGGAAGATTTTTTGCGCTTTCTTCTATTATAGATTTTATATCCAAGTTTAGCCTCCTATTCTGCAATTAAGATTAGACTCTAATATAGCAACGTCTAATAATTTTTGCATTTTTTCTTTATTGGGTGGAAGTATTCCTTCCATTTTGTATTCTCTTTTAAGCCAAGTGTATTTATCTTGACCCAATCTGTGATAAGGTAAAAGGTGAATTTCCTTTACCGTTTCTAACGATTTAACGAATTTTGCTATTTCTTTAATTTCTTCTTCCGTGTCGTTAAAAGTAGGAATTACGGGAACTCTTATAATTAAATTCGTTTTATTTTCGCTTGCAACTTTTCTTGCGTTTTTCAAAATCAAGTCGTTAGGAAGCCCGCAAAATTCTTTATGTTTTTCAGAATTGATATTTTTTATATCCATTAAGTAAGTATCTAAATACGGCAAAACCTTTTCTATGTTTTCGTAAGGAACGTTAGCCATACTTTCTATACAAGTAGAAATTCCGTTTTCTTTACTTGCCAAAAGTAAATCTCTTGCAAAATCTGCTTGGCATAAACACTCTCCGCCCGAAAGGGTTATTCCGCCACCGCTTCTTCTGTAGTAGGGAAGGTCTTGAATAACCGTATCCATAACTTCTTCCACGGTAACGTCTTTACCTACGGTTTTAATTTTACCGTTGACGTTCATTTCTTCAATTTTGAAGTTTTGCGACTCGGGGTTACAACACCAACGACATCTCATAACACAGCCTTTTAAAAAGACTATAGTTCTAATGCCTGGCCCATCGTGAACGGAGAATTTTTGAATATCGAAAATTCTGCCCTTTGTCTTTAGATATTCTTGCATAGATTAATTAAAATCCTTGTTCTGTTCTTGAAATAATATCGTCTTGTAAAGACTTTGATAACGTAGTAAATAAAGCGCTGTAACCGGCAACTCTTACTACTAAGTGTCTGTATTGTTCGGGGTGCTTTTGTGCGTCTAAAAGCGTTTCTTTATCGACCACGTTAAATTGAACGTGGCTACCTTTTTGATCGAAATAAGCCCTAATTAGATTTACAAATTTTAATAATCCTTCGTTGCCAGAAAGTGCGGACGGGTGGAATTTTTGGTTATATAAAGTGCCGTTACTTGCTATTCCGTGGTCTAACTTAGCGACCGAATTTGCCGCTGCCGTTGGACCGTTAACGTCTTTACCGGGGGAAGGAGAAACGCCGTCTGCAACGGGTTTATAAGCAATTCTTCCGTCGGGAGTTGCGCCTGTTTGCGCACCTAACGGAACGTTTGCCGAAACGGGATATAAACCTGCTTGATACTTTCCGCCTCTCGGGTTAGAGTATTTTTTAAGCGGTTTTGTATAACAGTATTCTGCAATTCTTCCGAATTCGTCTACTTCGTCGTAATCGTTGCCGAATTTAGGAAGAGCGTCTATTAAATCGAGCAATTTTTGATATTTTGCTTGTTTTACTTCGGAAACCGTAGGCGAAAGCAATTTAATTAAAATTGATTTTATATCTGCTTCGGTTACCGTTTGACCTTTTGCTTTTAAGTCGTCGATAATTTTTACCGCAAGTTTTTGCGCCGAGTGTTCTTCCATGCCTTTACCGAAGTTGTCGTCAAGCGCTTCTTTATATTCTTGTAAAGTAACTAGATGTTTATCGTATACTAGTGTTTTTATAGCGTAAAGAGAATCGGTGATATTTGCGATACCGAATCCTTGCGGACCTGTAAAGTTATAAACGGCACCGCCTTCTTGAACGGTTTTTCCCGAGCCGATGCAGTCTTCTATAAGTAGAGATAAAAACGGAAGAGGACATCTCGTTGCATGTGCAACGTCTATGGCGTTATCCGCATTTACCATAAGCGAAATGTTGTATTCCATTTGCTTTTTATAGGCTTCTAAAAAGTCGTCGAAAGTTTTAAGTTTATCAAGCGTTCCCGTTGCAATACTTATTTGTTCGCCCTTATCTTGTCCATTAGAAAAAACGAGTTCTAACGGCCTGCACATATTAAAGAATGCTGCGTCGTGCCAGCCTTCGGTTTTGCCTGCTTTTTGCGGTTCAACGCAACCTATAATATTGTAAGTCCTTGCGTCTTCTAAGGTTAGTCCCATACTCATTAAAGAAGGAATAATGACTTCGTCGTTATAATAAGCGGGGAGACCGACGCCCGTTTTTGTAACTTCTGCGGCTCTAATTAATAAATCTTGCGGAGAGCGGTTCCAAACCCTAATAGATAGGGAAGGTTGCGGAAGATGAACGTGAATAGATGCGTCAAGACACATAAAAGATAAATCGTTAGTAACGTCGTTACCTTCTTCGTCTTGCCCGCCGACGATTAAGTTTTGGAATAAACTGTAACCTGCAAAACCTTCTGCCGAAACAGAGTCTCTACACTTATTAATATCGTTAAATTTAATCCATAAGCAATCTATTAATTCTTGAGCAAAAGCCTTTGGAGTTTTGCCTTCCAAAACGTCTTCTTTATAGAAAGGATACATATATTGGTCGAATCTTCCGGGGGAAATAGAATGCCCGCTCGATTCTACTTGTAATAAAAGTTGAACGAACCAAAAACTTTGTACTGCTTCCCAAAACGTTTCTGCTTTGGATTCGGGAACACGGTCGCAATTTTCGGATATTTGTAAAAGTTCTTGCTTTCTCTTATTGTCGGTGCATTTATCTGCCATTTCTTTTGCCAAAACAGAATATCTTCTTGCATAAATAACAACTGCGTCTATAGAAATAAGCATGGCTTTAAGTAAGCGGGATTTTGTAATATAATTTGCGTCTGTTATATTAATGGAGTTTAATTCTTTATTAACTTTGTCTTTTAACCCTTCTAAACCGTAGTTTAATACCCAGTCGTAATGGCAAGAAACGTGCCCTACGCCGTTATAAAAATAATTGCCGGGGGTAAAAATATTGTGTTCTATGGCGGTTAAAGTTTCCTTTTCCATAAAACTTGTTGCAAGTTCGCTGGTAGTTTTGCCTTTCCAGTAGGAATTTGCTTGTTTTAATTCTTTTTTAGTGTCTTCGGAAATATCAAATGGGTCCGCACTTCTATTTGGTAGCGTGTCAAATTCGCTTTCCAACCATTCGTAAGAAAATTCGGGGAAAGTTTGCGCCCCACGAGAAGACAAAGTAGAAGAACCAACGATAAGTTCTCCTTCTCTAATACAAATGGGTATATTTTCTAAAATATGTTTAAACGCTTTTGCTTTTCTTATAACGATAGGTTCGTTTTCTGTTTCTAAAAAACTTTCGGTCAAAAGTTTAGCCCTTGCAGACTCAATAGTCGGCTTACTCTTAAAAAAGCGGTCTAAAATGCCCTTAACTCTATCCGTCATTTCAAAACGTTCTGTGCTGTATTTAGCCATTTTATACTCCTAAAACGGTATATAATACCACGCTAATTTTCTTTTTAAACAATTATACAACCGAAAAACAAAGTTGTCAACAAAAAAACAAAAAAAGTGTGGTATTTTTAGGAGTTTTGTTGTTTTTGTGTTGTTTTTTAAGAAAATTATGTAAAATTCTTGTCAAAATTCAACAATAATGGTATTATATAGAAAAGGAGCGCCTAAAATATGGAAATTCTTGTTGATTTACATACTCATACTATAGCAAGCGGTCATCATACAACGGATACTGTTAGAGAATTGGCGCTTTCCGCCAAAAACAAGGGATTAAAATATTTGGGAATAACCGACCATACAAAAGGTATGATATCGGGTGCAAAAGACAGTTATTTTAACGTCTTAAAAATGTTATCGCCAAAATCAATTTACGGCGTAAATATGCTTTACAGCGCAGAAGTTAATATTTTAAACGTTAATGGCGAAGTAGATTTAACGACCGAAATACTTAAAAAGTTAGATTATTCGATAGCGAGTTTACACGAAGAAGTTTTTAAGCCAAAATCGGAGAGTGAAAACACTAGGGCGGTTTTATCCGCTATGGACAATAAATACATTAATATAATAGGGCATGCAGAAAATTCTTTATATCCCGTTTCTTTCCCGTTAATTTGCGAAAAAGCAAAGGAAACGAATACTATTATAGAAGTTAATTCCGTTTCTGCCGATAAAGAAGGGTATAGGGGAGAGCAACACTATTTATTAAAATCACTTTTAAGAGAGTGTAAAAATTACGGGTGTTACGTTTCGCTTGGAAGTGATAGTCACGGCAAAGAAAACGTAGGCGACTTTAGTAAATCGCTTAATTTATTAAAAGACTTGTCTTTCCCGCAAGATAAAATCGTAAATTATGATATGAATTTATTTTTTAAATTAGTAAAAAACAAGAGAAACGAAAAATAGAAATAAAATTTAAATAAAAAACTCGGAGATAAAATTTATCTCCGAGTTTATATTTTTATTTAGGCTTAATCTTTATCGGGTTTAATATAGTTTAGTAAGTATTTTTTTATATAATAGCATGGTATTGCACCCGAGCCGTGGCAAGCGCTGTCCATAACGGGTGTTCTGTATTTAGAAGCAACCGTGTTAGTGGGTAAATATTCGGGGCATCTGGTCTCTCCTGAATCTATTAAATTGCCCCAAACTTCTTCTATAAAACTTAAAGCACGTTCATATAGTCCGTTTTTACAAAGGGCTTCTAAAAAATAACCGTGAGTATGCGGGGTATTCATTTTTTTAGCGTCTTTTATTTTTTCTACGTTTTCTAAAACTTTAACGTTTTGTTCTTTAGTTAACACTTCCGCAAGCACGCCCCAAATTTGAGAAGCGTAAGAAATTTGTTTTGAGTCCGAAATAAAAATACCTTTTTCGCCATCGTAATACTTTAAGAGTTCTTTAGTGCGCTTTTCTATAATATCGTTAATTCTTTGAATATTTACCTTATCT
>JAZUKR010000036.1:0-12674 GCA_045643385.1 Christensenellaceae bacterium
AGGCAGACCTTTTAAGGCCTGCCTAGTTACTCATTTAGAACTCTAAACTCTTTTGGATGTAGTCTTTAAGTTCTGCTATTGGCATTCTAACCTGCTCCATAGTGTCACGATCTCTAACTGTTACGCAGCCATCGTTTTCACTATCGAAGTCATATGTAATGCAGAATGGTGTACCAATTTCATCTTGACGTCTATAAAGCTTTCCAATGCTTCCGCTCTGATCATAGTCAACCATGAAGTACTTAGAAAGTTCCTGATAAAGTTTTGTAGCTGGTTCTGAAAGTTTCTTAGAAAGTGGAAGAACTGCTGCCTTATAAGGAGCAAGTGCTGGATGGAAGTGCATTACTGTTCTGCTATCTTCCTTTCCATCTTTGCTAAGATCCTGAACTTCGTATGCATCACAAAGGAATGCAAGAGCTACTCTGTCAGCACCAAGTGATGGTTCAACTACATATGGAATATATCTAGCATTAGTTACTGGATCAATGTATTCCATGTTTTGACCAGATGTTTCCTGGTGTCTTGTTAAGTCGTAGTTTGTTCTATCAGCAACGCCCCAAAGTTCACCCCAACCGAACGGGAATAAATACTCAAAGTCCGTAGTCGCTTTAGAATAAAAGCATAGTTCTTCTTTATCATGATCACGAAGCCTTAACTTTTCGTCTTTCATGCCTAGATCGAGTAAGAATTTATGGCAATAATCTTTCCAATATTTAAACCACTCTAAATCGGTACCCGGTTTACAGAAAAATTCTAATTCCATTTGTTCGAATTCACGTATTCTGAATATAAAGTTTCCGGGGGTAATTTCGTTTCTAAACGATTTTCCTATTTGACCTATTCCAAACGGAATTTTTCTTCTTGTAGATCTAGCAACGTTATTAAAGTTTACAAAAATACCTTGCGCCGTTTCGGGACGAAGATATGCGGTAGAAGAAGAATCTTCGGTTACGCCTATAAACGTTTTAAACATAAGGTTGAACTTTTTAATTTCAGTAAAATCGTGCCCACCGCAATCGGGACACGCAATATTCTTTTCTTTAATAAATTTTGCCATTTCTTCAAACGTCCAACCTGCGGGGTTATCGTTCGTGCCGTTATTAAATGCGTAATCTTCTATAAGTTTATCCGCTCTATGACGTGTTTTACATTGTTTGCAATCCATTAACGGGTCGCTAAATCCACCGACGTGACCTGATGCAACCCACGTTTCGGGGTTCATAATAATAGCGGAATCTAAACCTACGTTATATTTATTTTCTTGAACAAAACGTTTCCACCATGCTTTTTTTACGTTGTTTTTAAATTCAACGCCGAGTGGACCGTAATCCCAAGAATTTGCAAGACCACCGTAAATTTCACTGCCGGGGAATAAATAACCTCTTCCCTTACATAAATTTACGAGTTTTTCCATTGTTACTTTACTTTCTTCCATAATGTTCACCTTGAAAAATTTATATATTTAATTTTACAATATCAAAAAACAATAGTCAAGCAAGAATTGTTAATAAAATCGCATAAATTTACTTTTTTATTTTTATTTTTTGTGTTATACTAAATTAAATAAACAAAATAGGTGCATATTTATGGAAAACGCTAATAATTTTATAGAACAAATTATAAACGAAGAATTAGAAAGCGGAAAAGTTACCGCAATTCAAACGAGATTTCCACCCGAGCCTAACGGGTATTTACATATAGGTCATGCAAAATCTCTTTGCTTAAACTTCGGTGTTAAGGCAAAGTATAACGGAAAGTGCAATCTCTTTTTGGACGATACTAATCCGTCTAAGGAAAAAGAAGAGTTTGAAGAAGCGATAAAAAAAGATATAGATTGGCTGGGTTTTTCTTACGACAAAGTAACTCACGCATCCGACTACTACGAAAAGATTTACGAGTTCGCCGAAAAAGAAATAGAAATGGGCAACGCCTTCGTTTGCGATATGACGCCTGAAGAAATTTCTAAAAACCGTGGTACTTTAACGGAAGCAGGCAAGGAAAGTCCTTATAGAAACAGAAGTATAGAAGAAAATCTTAAACTCTTTAGAGAAATGAAAGAAGGAAAGTATAAAGACGGCGAAAAATGCTTGAGAGCAAAAATAGATATGTCTTCTCCTAATATAAATATGAGAGACCCCGTTATATACAGAATTTTAAGAGAAACGCATTACCGCACGGGCGATAAATGGTGCATTTATCCTATGTACGATTTCGCACACCCTATTTGCGACTATATGCAAGGCGTTACACACTCACTTTGTACGTTAGAGTTCGAAGATCACCGTCCACTTTACGACTGGGTAGGAATTACTTTAGGTTTTAATCCGAAACCACGTCAAATTGAATTTGCAAGACTTAACGTAACCAACTTAGTTATGAGTAAAAGATATCTTAAAAAACTCGTTGAAGAAGGAAAAGTCGACGGGTGGGACGACCCACGTATGCCGACTTTAACGGGATTAAGAAACCGTGGCGTTCCCGCCGAAGCATTAAAAGATTTTTGCGAAAGAATAGGTATTGCAAAAGCAAATTCCGAAGTGCAAATTTCTTATCTTGAAGCATGTATTAGAGATTATCTTAATATCAACGCAGAAAGAGCAATGGCAGTTAAAAAACCGTTAAAGATTACTATCTCTAATTACCCCGACGGTAAGACGGAAGAAATAGATTTTGAAATTAACCCGAACGAAGAAGAAAAGAGAACGAGAAAAGTAACCTTTTCTAAAAATATTTATATAGACGAAGACGACTTCTCTTTAGATCCGCCTCCAAAATACTTTAGATTAAAACCCGACGGATACGTTAGATTAAAAGGCGCATACATAATTCATTTAGACCAAATTATTTATAACGACGATAAATCCGTTAAAGAACTTGTTTGCTCTTATATCCCCGAATCGAAAAGCGGAAACGATACTTCGGGAATAAAAGTTAAAGGCACTATTCAATGGGTAGAAGAAAATACTTGCAAAGATATAGAAATTCGTGAGTACGGATACTTATTAAACGACGAAGAATATTCCGGACAAGATTTTTCGGAGAGAATGAACAACAACAGCATAAGCATTTATAACGGCAAAGTCGAACCTTACGTTTTAGAAAACAAAGAAAAATCTTTTCAAATAATAAGAACGGGCTACTTTAAGGTATTAAACGTTAAAGATAAAACCGTTTTAAGTCAAATAGTTTCGTTAAAAGACAACTTTAATAAATAATAATTTATATAAAAAATCGCCTTGTAAAGTTTACAAGGCGATTTAATTTTGTTGTTTTTTACTTATTTATTTTTGGGTCTAAGGCAAAGTGTTTTAACATAACTATAGGCTCGTTATCGCTTAAATTTTCTATAGTTACACCCTTTTTCGCTTTATCAAACGTAACGAAAAATTCATCGTTTGTCAACTCGCCGTATCTAATTAACGTCGGGGTTTCTATTTTGAATTTATCCATTGTACCGTATCCGGATAACATAATCAAACCGTAGCAAGACTCGTCTTTAACCGTAACTTTTTGCTTTGGATAAACGGTTAATCTCTTGGCGGAAACAAGTTTATTTTTATAGCAAATCCACTCTTGCTTATGTTTATCGTCTTCTTCTATTACTAAAGGTTTCATAAAGTGATGTTTTTTAAAGTCGGGGTCTACGTTTGCTTCCCAATCGATAACGTCCATAAGGTAATCGAAATTGCCCAATTCTTCCTTAGGGCAGTTTTTCCAAAGTAAATCTTCACTAACGCATTGACCACCGTATAAAACCGATTGATACATAGCATAAACGTCCGACGCAAATTGCGGTTCGTAAGTACACAAACTTGCAGGAGCGTGCAAAATTCCCGGCGGAACGTCCCAACCCGTATCTAATTCTATTTTATAAGCAGAAGAGTAATCTAAAAGTTTATTGTCGCCTTTAGTAAAATCCATTAAACACTTTTTAATATCTTCTTTTTTGCAATCTGGATTAAGCCCAAAAAACGTAAACGGAAATTCTCCACCGTGATTATTGACTTCTTTCGGGAAGAAATACATTTCGGGTTTTCCGTCCGAGCCGACCCTATTTGCGTGTTTATCTCTGTGATGAATATGGTGTGGAAGCGGTCCGGCATTATCGAAAAATTTAGAAAACATAGGCCACTTATGATATCTTTCCCAAATTTCCTTTCCTACAATTTGATCTTTTAAATCTTCAACCATATCACGGAGTAAAACTTTCTCCTTGCCGTCTTTACTTACGCAATAAGAAAGACCTTCGTCTTCCGGAGTGCCTGGGCCGTTTTCTGCCCAAGTAGTAGATGCAAACCATCTTTCGTCTATTCCGCCCTTAACTAAACCTAAAACGTAGTAATCGTCCGGGTGCAACTTAATTCTTTTTCCGGGTCTGCAAAAACTTCTCGGTACCCACGTAGGTTTAAGCCTTAAAATGCCGTCGCCTTCTTTTAATAGTTTTTCACTTATATTCATAATTTTTTACCTCCGCTTTTATATAGATTTAATTTTAATTTCTAATTTATATTCTTTGCTTTGCCCACTCTTTATCGTTTGCTTTTTAAACTCGTCGAATCTTGTCGTAGACGGTTCTATTCCTAAAGCATAAGTCCCGCTTTTAATACTCTTCCACTCAAGAGTAACGGGGAAATCTTTAACCGAATAAGTATATAAAACGCCTAAATTTAATTTTTTATTTTCCAAATACACTTCGCCTTTATTTAAATAATGATAAAATACTTGTTCGGGATTAACACTTAACGGCTTTGTTATTTTATACACGTCTTTAATATTTTTATTGGCAACTTCGGTTAAAGGCACGATTTTATCAGAAGGAATGTTAAGATTTAACTCTTCGCATAAAAACGGATAACCGAAATTCGTGTGATAAAGTAAAACGTATTCGCCGTCTACAAATCCTTCGTTTTTAACCGTATCGTTAATCACGATTTTATCTTTATAAACTGTGTATTCTCTAACGATTTTAATATTGTCTCCGTTAAATTCGGTACATGCTATTTCGCCTTTTACTATTATCTTTTCTTCGTCTTTATATATAAAAACGTTTTCCGCTTTTTTATAATGAAAACTGCCGTGAACGGGTTTATTTTCTATGCAACTGCTTACGTTATCTATCCCGCAAGTATATAAAAATCCGCCTTCGAATTTTTCGGCAAAACTTCCAACGTTAGTATTAAGTCCGTTCTTGCTTAAATAAGAAATATTAACTCCTTTATATCTTAGCCAAGAGATATCCAAAGCAAAAGTTTTATTAAAAAATACTTCTAACCCGTTGTTATTGCACAAAACTCCGGATATTCCCTTTTCTTTTCCGCTATCGAAAGTAACTTCATAAGCAGATACTACTTGATTTAAATTAGATATTTTTTCTTCCATAATTACTCCTTAAATTCCAACTTTAAGAAAACGTATTTTTTAAAACTTCCTTTAATCTTTTTATCTACTTCTTGTTCTTTACCATTCGTTAAATTCTTTAATACGTATTTGCCTTTTAGGTTGTAATTAATTTCGAAATCTCTTTTTATTATTTCGTTATAAAAATTCAAGTCTATAAGCCCTATATAATAATCGTTTTTATCCTTAAAAGTAACGCATTCTACGTATTTACTTGTTTTAACGTTAAATTCTTTTTTAATATTTCTATTAACGATATTCATAAACACGTTTTGATAATTTACTCTTAAATCGTTTTCTAAAGAAGATGCACTCCAAATAACTTTTCCTTTTCCGTAGTTTACCGTTACTATAGCGGGAAATTTAGTCGTTTTATAAGGCGGATTAGAGTGAATTGAAACGAACGTTTTGTTATTGTCGGGATTAGTATAAGGCAAAACGATTTTTGCTTCTATTTCGCCTTTATTTAACTCTATAATAGGCAGTTTATAAACGATAGGCATAGGATATTTTTTATTAAACTCTCCCATAACCTTTTTATATTCTTTACTAATCGGAGTAACGTATGCTTGTACTTCGTCGTAGCCTTTAAATACCCTTTTATATCTTTTATCCGAAAAAGTCCTATCTACTATTTTCCCATCGAAAAACTCTTTTAATAGTCTATCGTCAGACTCTCCCGATAAATATAACGTACCGCCGTTTTTAACGTAAGAAATAAAGTTTTCTATTTCCGGATTGCAATAAGAATACAAAGACGGTGCGATAATCATTTGATATTTTTCTAAATTCTCTAAGTTATGATTTGCTATTACCGAAACGGGAACGTGATTTTCAATAAGCGTTCTAACGGTATTTATGGCACACTCTTTATTTGTCGGTGCGTCGCTTTTTTTAAATTGCGTGGTACTGTCAAAATATACGGCGACTAAAGAATATAACTCGCCTTTATCCATATATTTTTCGTAAATGAGTTGTTCGGAAAATACTTTTCCTAATTTTTCGTATACCCTTTTGTCCATCGTTCCGTCGGGATTTATTGCGTCGATATTTAAGGTCGCACCATGGTGAATTGCGGTAAGCATAACTTCGGATAAAATCATCTCTTTTGGTTTTGTAACCGTATGTTCCCTTAAAGTTTTATTGCACCTACACGTCATATACTCAAACGGCTGATTTTTAGTTATATTGTAATAATATTTACAAGTAAAAGAGTGGTTATAAAGGTCGCCGTATAGGTCGCCACCGGTAAATTCCGAATAGTCGTTTATTCCTTCCGTAGAGCCCGCTAAATAATCGCAACCAATTACCGCAGCAAAGTTAAATTCAACGGTAACGTTCGGCATTATTTCATTTGTTTTTTCTTTTACGAATTTGACGAAATCTACCATTTCTTTTTGGCGAAGTCTAACGTACTTATTCCATCTTTCATCGTTAAAGTCTTTTTCTAACGGCATTTCGCCACCGACTTCTTTTTCCCAAACTTCTTTGCAAGAAGGACAATGACACAACATTTCCCAATAAGGCATATCGTAAAAAATACCGTCTAAATTAAAATTACACTTTGCTATTTCTTTAATTTGGGCTGTTACAAACTCTCTATATTCCTTATTGTTAGGACAGCATAATCCGTACCTTTGCCCATGATCTCGCCATGTCGTATTATCGGCATTTATCATTTCCCACTCAGGGTGAAGTTTAACCGCAACGTTATTAAAAATAAGACTGTAATACCCAACGACTTTCATATTGTCGTTATGGCAAAGGTCTATTAATTTTTTTAATTCGTTAGGATTTTTCTTAAAAAATTCATGCTCTTTTGCAACGCTTGTTGGAAAATTACATAACCCCGTATGAGATTGCAAGTAAATCATGGGACTTTGAATTTTGGCAAGTTTTAAATTGCTAAAATATTTTTCCGCACTAAATTTTTTCAATAAATAAGGTTTATCATCATTTATGTGCATATCAACAAGTTGCCTTCTATAAACGTTTTTATACCATTTCATATTTACACCTATTACGTTTATTATATATTAACCACGCTTTTATTAATAGTATAAATATCGCCCATTTTGAGTATTATTTTCCGAAATATAATAAAAAAATACTATTTAGTTTGACAATAAAAATAAAAAATAATAAAATAAAAATATGAATATTTCTTTTAACAAAACAAAATTAAATAAATTGTTAAACGACATAAGTAACTGTACGAAACTTTCGTTGTGTTTTTTAGATAAAAACTACGTCGTAGTAACGGAATCTAATAATTACACGCCTTTTTGCGAAGAAATAAGAAAGAACAAAACGTGTTATGAAAATTGCATTATATCAGACAAATCGCATTTAACTTTAGTTGAAAAAAGCGAAGAAAGATTAACTTATACCTGTCATTCGGGGTTAACGGAAACGATAAGTCCCGTTCATTATAACGACACGGTAATAGGGTTTTTAATAGTTGGAAGATTTATAGATAAAGAGAAAAATAATACGGCGAAAAAAAAGGTGAAAGAAATTATAAATAAATATAATTTTGACAAATATAAAATGCAAGAATATTACAAAATGCTTCCTTTAATAGAGCAAAAAGATTTAGATTCCGTATTATCTATAATAGAGATATGTATTAAATCTATGCTTTCGAGCGGAATTATTTCTATAGATAAAAATATAACGGCAATAAAAATAGAAAACTTTATAGACGAGCATTTATCGGAAAAAATACCGCTTAATTTAATATGTAAAACGTTTTCTCTTTCAAAGCACGCTTTATACGGAATTTTAAAAGAAAACTTTTCTAAAACATTAACCGAAATTATAGATATAAAAAGAATAAAAAAATCACAAGAGTTACTCGTTAATTCAGACAAACAAATAACGGAAATTGCAGAGATATTGGGCTATTACGATTATAATTATTTTATAAAGAAATTTAAAAAGAGAACGGGATTAACCCCCGAAAAATACAGAAAGCAATTAGAGATAAAGTAAAATATCCACCCTTTTTAGGGTGGATATTTTAAGTTAAGGTATTTTATTTTATATCGTCTTCCCATTTAGAAAAAAAGGAGTCGGAGGTAACCGAAACGTTTTCTAAAGAGATATCGTCGAACTTATAATCTACTATTTTTTCTTTTGCTTTTTTATAAGCCGTTATAAACGGATTTTCTTCTCTAACCAGATTAAAGGCAACGCTTACTTTTTTAACCGGTTCTAAATTAAAAGCAGAATCTCTGTCTTTAGAAATAGAAAAAACCGCAACGCCTTTATCTTTATCAATATTTAAATTAGTAATAACGGCGTAAGCCTCAGGCATAACTATACCCATATTTTTAATTCTTAAATTTTGTATTTTTAATCCCATAAATTATGATACTCCTTAATAAAATAATTTTTTTACTTGAAATTGCGTTATATCATTTGTCATCGGAAGTCCGGTCATGGAGATAGTTGCCGTATTATCACCGTTATTTATAAATAAAACGCCTGCGTAACCGTACAACGACCCACTAAAACTCATAATTCTTAAAAACTGCCTTGAATAATTTTGTTCAAAATAAACAAAACCGCTAACAGAATAACGCATACTGTCCATTGCTGTAAAATCTAAATCTACTAATCCCATAAATTTACCGGTATAAGAAATTCTTATATTAGGCGTTGTCAGTTGATCGTGATTGTTTCCATAATAATTAAAAGATACTTCGTTAGACATAAAAGACGAACTACTACTTCCGCCACTACCTCCGGAGACAGAAGAAACTAATCCGTCTACGTATGCTTTATTAGTACAATCGGTACTTTCTACGGGAACACTCGTTTTAATATTTAAGTTATTATTGTAAAACGGAACGGCATTTTTTGCGGGAATATTTCTTAAATCTACCGCAACTTGGTTGGAACCTTTATATCCGTAAACGTTAGTAAGCGTTCCGTTGTTGGTTTGTTTTTCCACGTATACCTGACTACTAATAGACGTAGAGTTTCCGCCTAATGCGTCCCACGTTGTACCCGTCCAAGCATAGTTCGTGCCTTCCGGAACTGCGCCGTGAGTGGCGACAACGTTGTAAACGTCGCCAACCCTTAAATTCTGTGTCGGTAAATGTTCGTAATCGGCAACCGAGCCTTTATAAATATATACGGAAGCAAGCGAGGCAGAAACTTTATCGTCTACGTATTTTTTGTTTGCAACACTCATATCGGTTAAAGGATTTGCCCCTACAAACGCTTCTCCGTTAAAGTTTACCTTAAAGGCGTTCTTTTTATTAGAAGCACTTGAACCGTTACCTATTATGAAAATTGCGTTAGAATCCGTTTGGTTATTTTGCCCTATTACCGTTTGACTTAAATAATTTGCAACCGTATTCTTTCCGAGTGCTACGGTATTTTCTCCACTCGCATCACAAGTAGACATTTTTATAGAATTTGTTCCGTCACCGTTAGAAAGGTTAAAACCTTCATAAGGCGATATAACCCCTTCAAAATACTCTATATTAGAACTTACCGTGTGTAAATAGTCCATAATATCTTCGTATATTTCGGTTTCCGACGCCTCAATCGCCTCAACGCCCTTTTCAACGGAAAACTTACCTAGTGCAGTAGAAATTAGCGTTTCGTCGCCAACCGAAATAAAAAACTGTACGGATACCGTACCGTAAGTATTAGTTACCGCTATCGGCAAAGAAAACTTAAATACTTCGTATTCTAATCCGTCGGCATCGCTTATATTTTCTATACCGTCTAAAGTATCTAAAGTCATAAGATATTTTTGGGTGTTCGTTCCGTCGGGAAGAGTAAACGCAACAGATACTATAGACGTGCTATCAATGGGACATACGAAATAAATATCGTTTGCTTTATTAGAACCTTGATAAACCTTTTCGATTTCGTTTCTTAATGGCTTACCGTTAGAATTATAATAAAAAATCATATTTTTCTCCTTTTTTTACACAAATTTAACCATAAAAGAAAAATTCTTCAAGTCTTTTATGACAAAAAAGAAAAAGACGCTTTAATAAAAGCGTCTAAAAAAATTGATTTTTATTTTTTATTGATTAAGCATTTTATATCCCGGCTCAACGAACTGTTTGTCGTAAAGCGTTTTATATTCTCCGTTTAATTTCATTAATTCTTCATGCGAACCTTGTTCGATTATTTTGCCACCGGTAACTACTGCTATTTCATCTGCATTTTTAATTGTAGAAAGCCTATGCGCAACAACTATAGTAGTTCTGCCTTTAGCAAGTTCGGACAATGCCTCTTGAATTAAAACTTCGGTTACGTTATCTAAAGCCGAAGTCGCTTCGTCTAAAATTAATATAGGCGGATTTTTTAAGAATACCCTTGCTATAGATAATCTTTGTTTTTGCCCGCCCGAAAGTTTAACGCCACGCTCACCTATTACCGTGTCGTAACCTTTTTCTAAGGTTAAAACGTAGTCGTGAATATTCGCTCTTTTTGCGGCTAAAATTACTTCTTCATCTGTTGCGTCCGGATTGCCGTATAAAATATTGTCTTTTATGCTAGAATTAAATAAAAATACGTCTTGCTGAACAATGCCTATATTTTTACGTAAAGACGACATGGTAATATCGTGAATTTCTTTTCCGTCTATCAAAATTTCACCCATATTGCAATCGTAAAAGTGCGGTAATAAATGACAAATAGTAGTTTTTCCGCCACCGGACGGACCAACTAAAGCAAAAACTTTCCCTTTTTGTATTTTAAAACTTACGTTTTTTAATACTTTTCTATCGCCTTCGTAAGCATATGAAACGTTTTTAAACTCTATTTCGCCCTTAACGTTTTCTATATCCAACGCCGTTTCTTTATCTTTTTCGGGCGGAGTATCCATAATTTCGATAAATCTTTCAAATCCGCTTACGCCGTTTTGATATTGTTCGCTAAAATTGATTAAAGTCATAATAGGAGATATGAACATATTTACAGATACTATAAAAGCCGAATAGTCTGCAACCGAAATATCTCCTGCGTATAAAAATAAACCGCCGGCAATTAATATTATAACGTTAAACACGTCCGTTACCAGCATATTCGCAGAGTGAAATTTACCCATCGCCTTATACGCTTCTCCGCTCGCTTTTTGAAAGGCGTTATTACCTACTTCGAATTTTTCTAATTCTTTATCCGCATTATTAAAGGCTTTAGTAACCCTAACTCCCGAAATACTTGAAAAAAGCGATGCGTTTATTATTGCGTCAGACTCTCTTCTTTTTTTAAATGCACTTCTCATACTCTTTCTTAAAGTAAAAGTAATGGCAAAAATAAAAGGTACGCAAGCAAATATTATTAACGTTAAGTAAACGTTAACGTTAATAAGATAGATAAATGCTCCTACAACAGAAATAGTAGATATAAGTAAGTTCTCAGGGCCATGATGTGCAAGTTCCACAACGTCGAATAAATCACCCGTCATACGTGAAACGATTTTACCCGCTTCGTGCTCGTCGTAAAAAGAATACGGCAAAACTTCCAAGTGCTTAAACATATCCCTTCTCATTTGTGCTTGAATTTTAACGCCCATTATATGTCCGTAATATTGCATAAAATAGTTTAAGAACATTCTTATTAAGTATAATCCAAAAAGTGAACAGCCTAAAATAACTATAAATTCCGTTTCCGCCGTTTTTTCTATAAACCCGTTTAGCATAGTTCTCGTTATAATAGGATATAAAATTCCAATACCTGCAACGAGTAACGCCGCAAGCATATCTAAAAAGAACATAAGTTTATGCGGTTTATAATAATATAAAAATCTTTTAAGCATTTGTAACTCCTATTAGTTATTTTATCACGATATCAAAAATAACACAAGAAAATAACTATATAAAACAAAAGCACCCTAAAAGGGTGCTTTTGATTTATAGAATCTGGAGCTACTGACCGGATTCGGACGACTTTTGACCCCACCGCCTTTGACAAGGCTAGTCCTTGGTAGCAAAGCGGACAAGCGCCCGGTGTTTACGCCGGTTCGCATTGTTTGTAGAACAATGCATAAAACAAAAGCACCCTAAAAGGGTGCTTTTGATTTATAGAATCTGGAGCTACTGACCGGATTCGAACCGGTGACCTGCTGATTACGAATCAGCTGCTCTACCAGCTGAGCCACACCAGCACATCCAGAAAATGATATCATATCTGCACTTTCAAATCAAGAGCAAGAACGGCGGATCTCTTCGATGAGGAGCGGTATGATCTCCTTTACATCACCGACTATGCCCAAATCTGCAATATCGAAAATAGGCGCATTTTCA
>JAZUKR010000037.1:0-3868 GCA_045643385.1 Christensenellaceae bacterium
ATATTTGCCTTTTTGTTTTCTTCCATATTAGTCCTTCAAGTGCTTTTACGTGTCACTTGCCACGTATTAATAATATCAGTTATTCGCTGATCTATCAATCGTATTGTGAAATATCGAAGTCAATTTCACTACTACTTCCAATTGTTTCACCTCGCGGTATTTTTATACCTTGTTTTTTCAATCGCAATTGTTCGTCAATTTTAGCATTTAATTTGTTTGCATAATCAGTTAACGCCTTTTCACGTTTGAATGGATCGTCCGCAAATTTTTCAGCGATCGCCTTTGCTTGATCATTGTTTTCAATTAATGCTTTGAAACGTTCGTCAACGCGTGATCCATATTTGTCTTTTAGATCTTCCCTTGCCTTTTCAAGATATATTTGTCCTTTTTTTCCACTTGAAATTGACGGAAGTTTGTGAATATATCTATTGATTATATTTTGCTTATAGCGCAACCCTTGTCTTTTTATAGACGGGTAATTGTAGTATTTTTTCGCTTTCGCTTGCTTATATAGATTTTCAATAATGCTTTGTTTCTTTGCATAAGGGTTTAACCTTTCATACAACCTACGCTTATTGCGTTCTATATCATAATACTTTTCATATGCGCGAATACTTCTTTTATTTACGCGTTTATAACCTAGTAGATCCTTAATGATCGTTTCACGCGCTTTGCGGTTTGAAATATAAATATCTTCACCGCGACTTTTTTTGTAAAAACCCATAATTAATTTCCTTCCTTTACCTTTCGGTGTAATAGGCGTGACTATCAACGCCCTTCGACAAGAATTGTTGTTCTTGTTGCGGTGCTAGTTCAGTTCTTGCAAGAAATTTTTCGGTAGGAATAAGCACTTTCCCACCTTTAACATTCATTGCGCATAACACAACATACTTAACACCATAGTCAATATTATCACTTATCTTGTCAATTGATAAGAAATAATGATCTTCGTTGTCGATCCTTTTGACTTTCGCTTTCGATCGAAAGTCCTTTTTTATTGACGACAGCGAAATTCCTTTTGAATGAATTTCAATATTTTTTAGATCAATCATATCCCCCTTTTCAATTTTTTCTATATCAATATACGTTTTCGGTGCTAAATAACGACAAGCGTCATTTATTGCTTCAAGTTTCAACGCCCCTAGTGTATAAGGATCCGCTTTTTCGAAATTACAATTTAAGCAATGAACGCTGTCCGTATCACAATATACGAAATCATTTGCAACATTTTTACAAACTTCGCGAATATAACGAAGCAATGTCAATCGTCCTTCGCAAGTTATTAATGATCCAATAATAACATTCATTATTGAATTTGCGTCAATTTTCGTTTGATCTTCTACGAAATGGATCGCTTCGGTTTCTTCATTAAGTTCGTAATGTCCTTCACGTCTTTCAATTCTTTCAGCAAGTTTGCCGTAACTTGAATTTAATAAAAGTTTTGTTACTTTTTCAAGCGTTCCATTTTCTTCACGTTTTGCGTCCGCTTTTCTTTTATAATTTTTTGTCACGAATTTCTTGAATACATAATCACCACGTCTAACAATTATTACTTTGTTACACGTATATTCTAGATCATACCAATTCGAAAGTTCGTTCAATTCCCTTTCGAAGATCAAGTGCGGTTGATCTTCGTCTATAACGTCAACGAAGTCGTGACGGAATGGATCATACCATATGCCGACCATATTCGAATACACGTAACCCGTTACACTTTCAAGAATATAAATTGCTTCATATTCTTCTTTTTTCTTTTTGGACATTTTCAACCACGTTTTATATTTAATGCAACGTGATTTACCTACAAGATCACGAATATTTGACATTGCGAACGGGTATTCGCTATTTACGTCATAACGATATAATTTGCGATCAGTTATCAACTTACCACGATAACGTTTGTTTAAGAATGTAATTCCGCCACGATATAAATGATTGTTACGAATATAAGCGTCTTGTTCAATTGTCAACGGGTGTTCTTTTTGGAATTGTTTTAACCTTTTGAAACGACACATTTTCGGGTATAGTGATCTTAATAATTCCGCTTTTGCGAAACCGCCACTTGTCATAATATTTGTTTCTTTTCCGTATATGTGACTTTCCCTATTGCTTATTGTTTCGACAACTTTATTGAATTTCTTAATTGCGAAATATAAACCTTTAACGTCATTTACGCAATAATCAATTTCTTTTTCGGTTAGGTTGTTAGGATCGACCGCTTGATATTCCATTTCAAGTTTTCGAATTTTATTACCTTCGTTATCAGTTACGTCAAGATCTTTCAGCAATTTTGCAAGACCGCCCACAACTAATTTCATAAAGTCACGAAATTCTATTGCGTGAACGTATTCGTGACGATCTTGTTTTTGTCGGTAAGGAAACCACAACTTATATGCATAACGCGCACCGCTGTCATTATGAATACTTTCGTATGTGTAAGGTTGGTGTTTGTTGTAATGATCAATACGTCTATTTTCGATTGAAGTTTCAATTTTTGTGTCAATTGTTTCTTGAATTGTTTTGCATTCAGTAAGATCAGCATAGTTCTTTTGTCTTTTAACGTGTTTCTTCCATTTGTCCTTACCGATCGCCAAAATTTGATAATCAATTTGTGCGAAATCGAAAGTGCTGTTATAACACCACGAAAACTTTATTCCGCACCTTGAAAGATATAATAAGAATGTTTCGAAATCGTTTGTCATAAAGAAACCATTGTATTCGTCATAATTCAACCACGCCCAAGTCAAGTTGCTTAATCTTTTTCGCTTTTCTTCGGTTGTGCTGTCTTTTAACATTTTGAACAATTCCTTTTGTGAAACAATTTTCCCGTCAATGAAAACTAACGTTTCGGTGTCGATCGCGCTTGTTACTGATAATTTAGACGGACGAAATGGATCGTGATTTTTTTCACATATGATCCATTTGTCAGCGTCAACCTTTATTTTTGAATATTTAACGTAGTTTTCCATATAAGACGTTATTCTTGATCACTTACTAATTCATATTGTATGTCAAGTGCATATTTTGCTACTTCCGCACCGCGTATTTTAATATACGTTGAAAATCTATTCAGCACAAACACTTTTTTATATCTACATTTGAAACGATTAATGCGCTTGATATATTCGTCAAGTGCTTTTTGTGTATCAGCATATATGCGCCTATTAATATTTGTGCGTCCGTATATATATTTTTTACTTTTTGCCATAACTTAATTCCTTACTTTGTGAAATCAATAACTTTAACATTTGGATCTTTTGTTTTTAATTCAAGCGTTGGATCATTTTCGATCATAGGCGTCATTCCATAACGAACGCCCAAGATCTTCATTGTGTAAATGATCAAGGACATTGCATTTGTGCATTCCTTTTTGCTTTTATATATATAAACATTTTCAACCTTATAAAAGTTTTTACCCATTGAAAAATATTTATAAAAACTAAATGAATATTTTTTCTTTACCATACTTCACCACCTTTGCGAAGTTCAATAAGATCTTCGCGAAATTCTTTTATAATATCATTTGTGTTTGTGTCAATTGTTTCGTCCTTTCGAATAATGTAAACAACTTTGATAAAGGCGTCAACTATGACATATCTTTTACTTCCGTTTGATTTTAACAATACAATTCTTTTTGTGAAAATACCTTTTTCGCATTCCCATATTTCCTTATCAATGTTCAACGGATCTTTACTACAATAATAATTCTTTTTTCTTAATAATGTATATGTGTCCATATTATTCGCCTTCTTTAATATATACACGCTTCGCCTATTGCTTTTTTAATTTCTTCTAATTGTTTAATTTTGTGTTCATTAAAATTACGTAAAAGTTCAGTTTCTTCATTAGATAGTGACGTTAATTCTCT
>JAZUKR010000038.1:0-10270 GCA_045643385.1 Christensenellaceae bacterium
CCTTGGCAAAACAAGTGTTAATGAAAAACGGTGTTGTTTTCGGTGTTGGTTTTTCTGATGATTTTATTGTTAAGCACTTGGTTGTTGATAAGATTTCTGATTTATATAAACTTCGTGGATCAAAATATGTACAAAGTTATATTGGAGATTCTTTTGTTAAAGCAAAAAAAGTTTTAGATGATGGCCGTCTTGTTTTATTTAGTGGGACGTCTTGTCAAATTGCAGGATTATATTCTTATCTAAAAAAAGAATATAAAAATCTTATAACTTGTGATGTTATTTGCCACGGTGTACCGTCACCGTTAATTTTTAGTAGTTATTTAAAAATGCGAAATAAGGAATATCGTTCTAAAGTTGAAAAAATTTCTTTTAGAGATAAATCAAACGGTTGGAAAAATTTTTCAATTTCTTTATCATTTAAAAACGGAACTCTTTATAATAATTGTGCTTCTAAAGACGAGTATTTTTATTCATTTTTTAGAAATTCTGCTTTAATGGAGTCTTGTTTTGATTGTAAATACAAGGATCTTGAGCGTGTTGCAGACTTTACCATTGCAGATTTTTGGGGCGTTGAAAATGTTCTCCCAGAAATGTATGATGATAAAGGGACGTCGCTTTTCTTTGTTAATTCAAATAAAGCCATTAATTTATTTGACGATTTGAATGATTTAAATTATAAAAAATTAGATATAGACATGCGATATTTTGAAACTTATAATATTATGATGATACGTTCAATCATTAAACCTATAGAACGTGATTATTTTATAAGTTTTGTTAAAAAATACGGATTTAATAAGGCATATAAATTATTAAAAAGTGGTTATATATCTAAGTATTCAATTTTAAAGAAAGATACGGCTCAGGTTGCGATAGAAAAAGGAAAATTGATTGCAAGATTGTATTATATTAAAAATATTATTAAACTTATATTTTCTAAAAAATTTTAATTTTCGGGTATAATATGAAGATTACTGTTTTTACGCCCACTTATAATAGGGCATATATTATCGAAAATTTATATAAATCATTAAAAAAACAAACTTTTAAGGATTTTGAATGGATTGTTATAGACGACGGCTCTACAGATAATACGAGAGAATTATTTAATAAATGGATTAAAGAAGATAATTTTTTTGATATTTCTTATAATAAAGTTGAAAACGGTGGGAAGCATAGAGCAATAAACAAAGGAGTTAATTTAGCGAAAGGTGAACTTTTCTTTATTGTTGATTCAGATGATTTTCTTGTTGATGACGCTTTAGAAAAGATTGTTAATGTTGAAAGTACAATTCCATTAAAAGATAAGAAATTTTTTGCCGGAGTATGTGGAGATAAAGGTTATTACAATAAAAAATCTGTTGGGACAACTTTTGACGGTGACTTTTTAGACATAACAACTTTAGAAAGAGAAAAGAATAATATTACCGGCGATAAAGCAGAAGCGTTTTATACTAATATATTGAAGAAATATCCTTTTCCTGAGTTTCCTGGCGAAAAGTTTTGCACAGAGTGTGTTGTTTGGGATAAAATTGCCCATGATGGCTATAAATTGCGTTTTTTTAATGAGATAATTTATTTGTGTGAATATTTAGAAGACGGTTTGACTAAAAATTATCAACAAATTTATCTTAAAAGTCCTAAAAGTTATGGTTTATATATATATCAATCTATTGTTTTTGGCAAATTTAATACTTTTAAACAATGGGAAGAGATTATTAGGTACTGTAATATTTTTAAGGGTAAGATATCTTTTAGAAAAATTGCAAAAAATTTACATTATTCGCCATTAAAATTAAAATTAAAAATTTTCGGCTGGAAATTATTTAATAAAATATATTTTTGAGGTAAAAATGATTCCTAAAGTTATTAATTATTGTTGGTTCGGAGGAAAAGAAAAACCGGAACTTGTAAAAAAATGTATAAATAGTTGGAAAAAATATTGTCCCGATTATGAAATTAAAGAATGGAACGAATCTAATTACGATATTTCTTCGGCACCTTTATTTGTAAGACAGGCTTACGAGGCAAAAAAGTGGGGATTTGTTCCTGATTATATTAGAGCCGAAATTATTTATAACAACGGAGGTATTTATTTAGATACAGACGTTGAGATTATAAAAAATTTTGATAATCTTTTAAATAATTATTGTGTTTTTGGATTTGAAGATAATGAAAATGTGAACTTAGGTCATGGATTTGCTGCAGAAAAAGGATGTGTCATTTTAAAAGAAATAATGGAGCAATATACTGATATTCCTTTTGTTTTAGAAGATGGAAGCTATTATATGGTTCCTTCTCCTCAAATTAATACTAAAATCTTTGTTAATCATGGATTAGTTCATAATGGGTTAACCCAAACTTTAGATAATAAAATCTTAGTTTATTCTACAGATTATTTTTGTCCCAAATCTTGGTATACAGGTTTAACAAAGAAAACAAGAAATACTTATTCTATTCATCATTTTGATGCATCTTGGCATACTCCGGAAGAAAAAGAGGTGTTTATTAATAAATATTTGCTTATAAAAAAATACGGTTTAAAATCTTATGAAAGTGGAAGAACGGCGCGTATTGTAGGTTTTAAAAACGATGTTAGGACAATTAGAAAAAACAGCGGTTTAATTAAATCTGTTTTATATGCTATTAAACATTTTTTTAAGGTTTATTTTTAAATTAGGATAATATGTCGAAAATTAGTGTAATTGTGCCTTTATATAACGTTGAAGATTGTCTTAAACAATGTATTGAAAGCATTTTAAATCAATCTTTTAAAGATTTTTATTTAATTTTAGTTAACGACGGTAGTAACGATAAAAGTGGCGCTATTTGTGATGAATATTCTTTAAAAGATAAAAGAATAAAAGTAATTCATAAAAAAAATGGTGGTGTTTCTTCTGCTAGAAATGTTGGAATCGAGTATGCATTAACTTTAGACGCAGATTGGATTGTTTTTGTTGATTCTGATGATTGGATTACAAGAATTTATTTAGAAACACTTTATAATATGGTTAATGATAAGGTATTAATCGCTTCTTGTGGTGTTCAATTTTCAGATTTTAAAGATGTTGAAAATTTGAGTGCAAATTTAAATTTTCTTTCTCCGGAAAAATATTGGCTAATTTATCCTACAATGGCAGCAGTACTTTGGAATAAAATTTTTCATAAAAAACTTTTTAACGGTATTAAGTTCCCTGAAGGATTAATAAATGAAGATGAATTTACTACATATAAAATTTTATTTTCAGTAAAAAAAATAGCATATAATCCTTCTAAACTTTATTGTTATGTTTTTAGAAAGAATAGTATAATGCATAAAGCTTGGTCTCCTAATAGGCTTGTAATTAATGATGCGAGATTAAATCAGCTTGAATTTTTTAAAAATAATCATTATAAAAAAGCATATAGATGGTCGATTTATAAGTGCGCAGAAGTTTTATGCTCAACAATTAATGACGTAATTATTTACGGGAAAGAATTAGATTTAATTGATGAAATAAGAAATAAGCTTGTAAATCATTTAAATTGTTATAAAAAATATTTTCCAATTGATAAATATAAAGATTATTATTTACTTGCTTATCCAGACAAAGAGGTTGAAATTAATCGTTTATATTCAAAAAAAAATAAAAAGAAATAATTCTGTTTTAGGTAAAATAAAAAGATTTATAAAAGTCCATATAAATAAAGTTTAATTTTAATGAGAGATTATGTCAAAAATAAGTGTAATAGTACCAATATATAAAGTTGAAAAATTTTTAAATAGATGTATAGATAGTATTTTAGCGCAAACTTTTAAAAATTTTGATTTAATTTTGGTTGATGACGGAAGCTCTGATAATTGTCCTAAAATTTGTGATGATTATGCAAAAAAAGATAAAAGAGTAAAAGTAATACATAAAAAAAACGGTGGGCTTTCTGAAGCAAGAAATTTTGGTATTGATTATGCATTGGAAACTGATAGTGAGTATATTACATTTATAGATAGCGATGATTGGGTTGATGCTAATTATTTAAGATTTTTATATGACTCGGTAAATGATAATTGTTTCATCTCCGTTTGTGATTTTCATAAAACTAGTGATTTTAATATTGACACAAATGATGTAAATGTTTTTAATCTTATAAATCCTGAAGATTTTTGGGTGCAAAATCAGATTAATGCCACAGTCGCTTGGGGAAAATTATATAAAAAATCATTGTTTAATGATGTAAGATTTCCAGTTGGGAAACTTCATGAAGATGAATTTACGACATATAAGCTTTTATTTTCTTGTAAAAAAATTGCTTACGTTTCAAATAAACTTTATTATTATTTTTTACGAGAAGAAAGTATTATGGCAAAATGGTCAGTCAAACGATTAGATTTAATAGATGCAAGATATAATCAACTTTTGTTTTTTAAAAAATATAGATATAAAAAGGCGTATAATTGGGCTGTGAGTGATTATATGCTTGTTCTTTGGAGATGCCTTTTAGGGATTAAGGAAAATTATTTAGGTAATGAGCATCTTATTCGTGTTAAAAAACTGATGAAAAAGCATTTACTTTATAATAAAAATACATTTCCGATATTTTATTATAAAGAATATTACGAGCTTGCTTTTTCGGACGATTTAGATTTTGTTGATAAACTATATAAAAAAGCATACAAAAAACAAAAAAGAAAAGAATCATTTCATAAACATATGAAAAATGTATTAATATTTTTGAAATTAAAAAAAGATAACAAATAATTTGTTAAGGAGATAATTATGTCTTTATTTAAGGGTAAAACTTTAATGATTACAGGTGGAACGGGTAGTTTTGGTAATGCTGTTCTTAATAGATTTTTAAAAACCGATATAGGTGAAATAAGAATTTTTTCAAGAGATGAAAAAAAGCAAGACGATATGCGTCATGAATTTCAAGCTAAAATGCCTGACGTTGCAAATAAAATTAAATTTTTTATTGGCGACGTGAGAAATTTACAATCTGTTAAAGACGCTATGCACGGAGTTGATTTTATATTCCATGCTGCGGCATTAAAACAAGTTCCTTCGTGTGAATTTTTCCCTATGGAAGCCGTTAAAACAAATATAATCGGTACAGATAACGTTTTAACCGCCGCTATTGAAGAAGGTGTTAAATCAGTTATTTGTTTGTCTACGGATAAGGCAGCGTATCCTGTTAATGCAATGGGAACAAGTAAAGCAATGGAAGAAAAAGTTGCCGTTGCAAAATCTCGTTACAGTGGTAATACAAAAATTTGTTGTACACGTTACGGCAACGTTATGTGTAGTCGTGGCTCTGTTATTCCACTTTGGATAGATCAAATTAAAAAAGGACAACCCATAACTTTAACAGAACCTAAAATGACAAGATTTATTATGAGTTTAGATGAGGCAGTAGATCTTGTTTTATTTGCATTTGAACACGGCGAAAACGGTGATATTTTAGTACAAAAAGCACCTGCTTGCACTATTCAAACTCAAGCGGAAGCCGTTTGTGAATTATTCGGTGGCAAAAAAGAAGACATAAAAGTTATAGGTATTCGTCATGGCGAAAAAATGTATGAAACTCTTTTAACTAACGAAGAGTGTGCACATGCTATAGATATGGGTAATTTTTATAGAGTTCCTGCAGATAAACGTGGATTAAACTACGATAAATATTTCAGTAAAGGTGATGAGAAGAGAAATACCTTATCTGAGTTTAACAGTAATAATACAAAACTTCTTTCTGTAAAAGAGACAAAAGAGAAAATAGCGTCTCTTCAATATATTAAAGAGGAATTAAGTAAATAATATATGAATATTTTAATCACGGGTGCAAAAGGATTTGTTGGATTAAATTTTTGCACGGTTTTAAAAAATCTTAAAAACGGAAACGACAAAACTCGTCCTAATTTAAAAATAGACGAAATTTTTGAATATGATTTAGATTCCACGCCTGAAGATTTAGAGTACTATTGTAAAAATGCTGATTTTGTTTTTAATTTTGCAGGTGTTATGCGTCCTAAAAATGTCGAAGAACATATGAAAGGTAATTTTGGTTTTGCTTCTACGCTTTTAGATACGTTAAAAAAATACAACAATAAATGTCCTGTAATGCTCTCGTCTTCTATTCAAGCGACGTTAATAGGGAGATACGATAACGAATACGGAAGAAGTAAAAAAGCAGGCGAAGAATTGTTTTTTAATTATTCCAAGGAAACGGGGGCAAAAGTTTTAGTATATAGATTTACTAATCTTTTCGGTAAATGGGGTAAACCTAATTATAATTCTGTTGTTTCAACGTTTTGCTATAATATAGCAAACGATTTGCCTATTCAAATCAATGACGAATCAACAGAGTTAGAATTACTTTATATCGATGATCTTTTAAGTGAATTATTAAATGCCTTAGAAGGAAGAGAAATACATTGTGACTACGATGGGATAACGCCTATATTTAATGAAAAAGGCAAATACGTTATTGCGCCGTTTTATCATAAGGTAACATTAGGTGAATTATCTAAACTTTTATATAAGTTTAACGAAGTTTCTAAGAATTTAGTTATTCCGGAAATTCCGAACGGTAGTTTTGAGAAAAAACTTTACTCAACGTTTTTATCGTATTTGCCTAAAGAAAAGGTTTCTTTCCCTTTAAAAATGAACGTCGATGAGCGTGGGAGTTTTACAGAACTATTAAAAACCGAAAAATGCGGACAAATTTCAGTTAATATAAGTAAACCCGGCATTACAAAAGGTCAGCATTTTCATCACTCAAAATGGGAATATTTTATTGTTGTTAAGGGGCATGGCTTAATTGAAGAAAGAAAAATCGGTACAGACGAGGTACTTAGATTTGAAGTTGACGGGGATAATATACAAGCAGTGCATATGCTTCCCGGCTGTACGCATAATATAATAAATTTATCTAAAACCGAAGATTTAGTAACGGTAATGTGGGCAAACGAACAATTTGACCCGAGTCATCCCGATACTTTTTACGAAAAGGTATAATAAGGAGATAATATGTCAACTAACGCTAAATTTAAAGATAACGGAAAATTAAAACTTTTAATAATCGTTGGGACAAGGCCGGAGATAATAAGACTTTCTGCAGTTATTAATAAATGTAGAGAATATTTTGATTGTTTATTAGCTCATACCGGTCAGAATTATGATTATAATTTAAACGGTATTTTCTTTAAGGATTTAAAACTTAAAGATCCGGATATTTATCTTAACGCAGTAGGAGAAACGCTTGGTGATACCATGGGTAACATTATTTCGTCAAGCTATAATTTAATGGCTGAGATTAAACCGGACGCCGTTTTGGTTTTAGGTGATACAAACTCTTGTTTATCGGTAATTGGCGCTAAAAGATTGCATATTCCTATTTTCCATATGGAAGCAGGTAACCGCTGTAAAGACGAGTGTTTACCTGAAGAGACTAACCGTAGGATAGTTGATATTATTTCAGACGTAAATATGGCTTATTCTGAACATGCGAGGAGATATTTGGCAGATACGGGACTTCCAAAAGAACGTACCTACGTTACCGGTAGCCCTATGGCTGAAGTTTTAACTGATAACTTAAAAGAAATAGAGTCTAGTGATATATTAAAAAGGCTTGGATTAAACAAAGGCAAATATATTCTTTTATCTGCACATAGGGAAGAGAATATAGATACTGAAAAGAATTTTACTTCTTTATTTGGTGCTATTAATAAAATGGCAAAAAAATACGACATGCCTGTTTTGTATTCTTGTCACCCGAGAAGTAAAAAGAGATTAGAACAAAGCGGATTTAAGCTTGATAAAAGAGTAATAGCACATGAACCTTTAGGTTTTCATGATTATAATAATTTACAAATGAACGCTTTTGCCGTTGTGTCTGATAGTGGTACTCTCCCTGAAGAAAGTTCCTTTTTTACTTCAATCGGCAAATCTTTCCCTGCAGTATGTATAAGAACGTCGACGGAAAGACCCGAAGCACTTGATAAGGCTTGTTTCATTTTGTCCGGAATCGACGAAAAAGGTTTGTTGCAATCTGTTGATACTGCTGTTGAATTAAATAAAAACGGGGCTTTAGGTATTCCTGTTCCCGATTATACTGATATTAACGTTTCTACAAAAGTCGTTAAGATTATACAAAGTTACGTTGGTGTTGTAAATAAAATGGTTTGGCGTAAATTTTAATTTATGGGAAACTTATTAAAAGAACAACAAATATTTTTAAATCTTTCAAGCGTAAAACCAGCAAAAGATATTAATATAGAGAACGTTGACTGGAATTTAATAGGCAAAGAGTCGATTACTCAAGCCGTACTACTTTGTTGTTTTGAAAATGCTTTTCAATTTAAAGACTTAATTCCCGAACAAATTTATTCCAAGTGGCAAAAGTTTTATTTAAAAAAAATACAGACCAATGCATACGTTGTTTATTCCCAAGATAATTTGGTTAAATTACTTGATAATAAGTTTAATTATGTAATATTAAAGGGTTTAACTTCGGCGAGTTATTATAATAAACCTGAAAATAGGTGCCTTGGTGACGTCGATTTTTTAATTAAAAAAGAAGATGAAGAAAGAATATCTAAACTTTTAATAAAAAACGGATACGTTAAATCTAATGACGATAACGATCATCATATAGTTTTTAAAAAGGAAAACGAACATCTTGAAATGCATTTTGAAATTCCCGGTGTTCCGTTTGGTAAAAGTGGAGATATAATTAGAGAATACGTTAAAAGTATTTTTGATACTTCTAAAAAAATTAACTTGGACTTGTTTGATAAAACGTATTGTTTTTATGCGCCGAGCGACGCAATGCACGGATTAATTCTTTTACTTCATACAGAGCATCATTTACTTTCTGAAGGGATAGGACTAAGACATTTGTCCGACTGGGCGTATTTTATTGAGAAGACGTATAAATTTGATTTTTGGGAAAACGAATTAATACCGTTTTTAAAGAAAATCGGTTTATTTACTTTTGCCTCTGCATTAACAAAAACTTGTGCTTTATATTTAAACAGTGAATTGCCGAGTTGGTGTAAAGATTTTTCAAACGATATATGTTTTGAATTGATAAACGATATATTAACACTTGGAAACTTTGGTATAAACGATAGAGAAAAGTCTAAAAGCGGAGTATTAATTTCCGAGCATGGAAAATACGGAACAAGACGTTCTAAAATAAGAAACTTATTCACAGTATATAATAAAAACATAAATACTAAACATAAATCACTAGCTAAACATCCTTTTTTATACCCGATATTTTTTGTAAGCGATTTTTTTGTGTACTTATATGGTGCAATATTTAAAAAGCGTTCTAAGGTTACTTCTTTGTTAAGTGAAGCAGATAAAAGGAAAAAGGTTTACGATAAACTTAAGATTTTTAAAAAATAATTTAGGGTAGATTAATATGGCAGAATTAAAAAAAATTGGAATTTTAGGCACGGGTACGTGGGGCGTTGCTCTTGGGCGTATGCTTTCTAATAACGGACATAGCGTTTTCATGTGGTCTGCAATAAAATCGGAAATTGAAAGTTTATCTAAAACAAGAATTCACCCAAATCTTGGCGACATGAAAATACCGCAAGATATAGAATTTTCTTATGACATTTCAAAATCAATTAAAGATAAAGACGTTATTGTTTTTGCTGTTCCGTCTATTTATGTCAGAGAAACGTGCCAAAAGGCTTTAAAGTATTTTTCTGATAATCAAATTATTGTTGACGTTGCAAAAGGAATAGAGAAAGGTACTAATTTAACTTTATCGGGCGTAATTAATGATGAAATTAACAAAAGAAAAGAATTAAAAAACGTTAAAGTCGTTGCTCTTTCAGGTCCTACCCATGCCGAAGAAGTTGCATTAGATATGCCAACGACTATTGTTTCCGCTTGTGAAGATATAAGTGTTGCAAAAATAATTCAAAATATTTTTACGTCAAATTTTTTGCGTGTTTACACAAATTGTGATATAATAGGTGTAGAATTATGCGGTGCGCTTAAAAACATTATTGCTTTGGCTTCGGGAATTTCTTACGGACTCGGTTACGGAGACAATGCAAAAGCGGCATTAATTACACGTGGCATGCAAGAGATTAAAAATTTAGGTATTAAAATGGGCTGTAACGAAAAAACGTTTAGCGGGCTTGCAGGAATCGGAGATTTAATAGTAACCGCAACGAGTACGCATAGTCGTAATAATAATGCAGGATTTTTAATTGGTCAAGGTTTAAGCGCTAACGAAGCAATTCAAAAAGGAGGTATGAGAGATGAGGGTATAAACG
>JAZUKR010000039.1:0-4568 GCA_045643385.1 Christensenellaceae bacterium
TCAGATCCTGACGATATGGGCTATATGGACGTTTATTCGGACGTTTGTGCAATAGATTGTTCGTTCAACGACTTTTACGTAAACGTTTACGGCGGAAACATAACAATCGAATCGGATAGTTCGGCATTGGCTTTAAGAAGATATACCGAAAACTATTTAAGTATTTACGGCGGAATAGTAACTCTTTCGTCGTATGGCGACGTAGGAACGCTTGGAAGTAACGGACTTTTCGGAGTAGGATATCACTTATTTATAAAAGAAGGTCTTCCCGTATTTATGGAAGACGAAAACCGTTTTGTTGAATCTGGCGAATTTAATTCGATAGGTTATCATCCGGGGACTTTGATAATCGGGGACTATGACGTTAAGAAAAATCCGAGAAAGCCGGAAAATACCGACTTTTTAATACCGTATATTACTTTTGACGAAGACGGAAACCCTAAAACGGAATACGTAAACAAGTACGCACAGGACGTATTTTATTTAAGTAATGATAGCAAGTGTTCGGTGTTTAGTGAATACACGGAAAGCGGGTATTTTCAAGACCTTTCGGCGGTATGGGTTATCGTAGAAGGAAATTGCAGTTACCCGTCATACATTAATTTGGATTATGAAGTCAATGTAATATTAAGAGAAAATTCATCATTGTCATTTAATAAATTATACCTTCGTCCGCAGTTCGGAGTTGGGGTTTTGAAAGTATATTCAGAGACACTTGACTACGGTAAAATGGGAACACTTACTATGGGTAACGTGTTAGAACATTATTATACCAACGACGAAGAACGCATTGAAGTTTACGGCGGAATCGTAAAAATAGGACAAACTTATAGCGATTCTTTCTACTCTACGACGGAGGAACCTGTTTACGTTTACGGCGGACTTGTTGAAATATCCGATATATATAATTCGAATATATATAATATAGAAAAAAGAGCAAGTCTTTTGTCCGGAAATGCGAACTTGATTTTAGGCAAAGATATAAACGTCTATAAAGATGAAAGTTTTATAAAAACAACTGTCCAAAACCGCAAAGAAAACGGCTGGAAAGATAACAGAATTACGTTATGTAGCGAAAGTGCTATCGAGTGGTATAAGTCAACTGTCCCGGGAATTTTATACGTTTATTACGATGACAATAACGCCCCGCAAAAGGCATGGCTTATGGCTACGAACGGTTGGCTTATTGTTGAAGGCGATATGGAGATAACCGAAAGATACACGGGTGCAAAGAACATATTGCTTAAAAATATGAGTTCGATAGTTTTCTTAAACGGAATACACGTAGGTCAAAACGAAACGTTAAGAATTTATGCTCAAACGGAAAACACGAAATTTGCGGGTAAAATGGAAGTTTACGGTTTTGACGGAAATGCCGCTGTCGGCGGAAATTACGGTCAAAACGGAGAATCTTCCGGAAACGTATATATTTTTGGTGGAAACGTTTTAATCAAAAACGACAACGGCGTAGCGATAGGCGGTGGCAACTCTATTTTAAACGGAAAGAACGGTGCAGGTGGAAGCGTTTATATCGTAGGCGGTAATATTGACCTTATCGGCGGAGAAGGTTATGCCGTAGTAGGTGCAGGCGGATTGCAAGGCTCAAACGGCGACGTTTCTAACGGAACGGTTTACGTGTCGAATAAACTTTCAGCATTGCACGTTCAAGAACATACCGAGATTACGGAAAACAATATAGCGGAATTCTTAAAATCGGGTGAGATTTTAATCGACAACGGTCAAACGGTATCGCAATCGATAATAAACGAAACGTTAATTGAAAATGCAAAAGATTTCAATAAATATTTGTTAGAGCACCCTGATGAAATAATCCATTACGTAGAATTAAAGTTTGACGTTCAAACGGAAACGCCGATAAAGTTTGCCGATAAACTCACCATAGAAATGAACGGCTTTACGTGGGTGTTTGCGGGCGAGCCGAATACTACTGCGTTTACTTCTACGTCAGATAAAAAAGCGACGTTTATAATAAACGGCGTATCGGCGGAAGAAAAGGGCGAAAAGAAAGCGTCGTTTATCGTTTATAAAGAATGTTTGTGTTCTTTCTTAACGGCAAAAAATTGCGACGTTATTATATCGGATTTATACGTAGAAAACTTATATACGGAAACCGACGGAGCATTTTTGAATTTATTAAGTTATTATGCAAACGTAACGCTGAATAACGTTACGGTTTACGATTCGCATGCTAAAATGGCAGGCGGGGCAATATGTATAGTCGGTGACGGAAATTACTGGAATATTAAAAGCGTAACGAATACGATAAAACTTACCGATACGGTATTTGAAAATTGTTTTTCGGACACTATCGGTGGCGGTATGTATCTTTGCTGGATGAATCCCGTTATTACCGGAGATAATGCGATATTCAAAAATTGTCACTCTTTATCGGGCGGTGGCGGTATATTTATTACCGATCAGAACAGAAACGGAGAACGTAGGCTTTCAAATTGTAGAACCGACGGTATGTGTTATATGTCGGGTATCACGTTTATCAACTGTTTTACGGGTACGGGAATAGACCATACGGCAAATTACGAAAGTATAGTAAAAAATTCTCAAAACAGTCAACGTGGCGGTGGGTTATGCTTGCAGTCAAGAGTATTTAACGTAAAAGATTGCGGATTCCAAAATTGTATGGCAGGATATTTCGGCGGTGGAATTTATTGCTCGTACGATATCGATAAAACAAAGTCGTATAACGTTATTTCGCACTGTAATTTTGTAAATTGTAAATCCACTTACGGCGGATACGACATAGTGATAACAAATGCTTATAATCACTGGTATTACGGTTCGGGTTATGGCAAACTCGAAAACATAACTATCCAACACAGTGATATGTCGGTAATGGAAGTATCGTACGTAGACCAAACCGATTTGGAAAGTCCTGCTGCAATACGTTGTTATAAAGATACCGTATTAGAAGAAATCAATTATTCTTCCGCTCTCGTAGGCTCTGCGGTTGCAGACGCTAAAACGTGGCTATTTATATTAACAGGTGTAATACTTGTAGGTGGCATTGTCGCCTTCATTATAATAGGAAAAAAGAAAAATAACCCGAATAAAAAATCGGGTAAAAAGGAGTAAATTATGTGGAAAACATTAAAGTTTTCAAACAAGTGGAAGTATGGGCTTTTATTCGTAGCCGTTGCACTTTTAATGACACTACTAATGGGCTTTCAGCCAACGCTTCAAGTTCTTGCAGTAGGAGAAACAAAAGAGTACATAAGTGACGTAATTATAGTCACCGATGAACAAAAGGATAACTTACCCGAAGGGTATAAACTTTTGGATACGTCGTTGTATAGCGGAAAGGAAAGTGGGCAAGGCTCTACCTATCTTGCATATAAAACGACTACAAAGGCAAATGATGCTATAACCGATATGCGACTTATGAATATGAACGGCGGTTGGTCTTTTGCCGAATACGATGATTTCTTAGAGCAACTTGACAATCAAGCAAAAGAAATGGCAGGGAAACTGTGGCCTGCAATAATAGAATATCGTTATATGTATACTAAAAACATTAAACAAGCGGTATTTGCTCACGACGTAATGAATATATTCTATTTTGACGATATTTTAGTAGACGGAAAGCCGATAAAGATAGGTGATTTGTTATTAGATACAGTTAAAGTACCAAATAAAGAGAGTGAAACTTTGATAACCGTATTCAAACAATCGAATATGGATGTTTTAAGTGTAATATATAATTCGCTTTCGATAGCATGTTCAAAAGATTTAGATGATAGATCGTTTTTAGATAGATTAAGCACAATAAACCCGTATGCTTATTATGATGCAACGGAATTTAACGACGTAGTTTACTCTCTTATGGACGATGCGGAGCGTATGCGTGAAAGTATAAACTATTATTTATCTCCTTCCGTTAAGAAATATGAAGATTTTGATAGTGAAGAAAAAGTTAAAGAATATTGTGCGTCTTTAATAGCTCTCGATATTACTAACGAAGAAAAAGATAATAAATACGATTATTCTCTTATGTGGACGGAAGGACACGACGCAATTACGTTATTAAGTGAAATTCCGTATTCGGGAATAGAATTAGATGGTTGTGAAACACTTTACGATTTCATTATGAAAGAAGACGTTGCATTGTATCATTGGTATCCGCTTATTGCATCAATGTCTGAAGGGTTAAAATCAACAGTAGGTGTAAACGGATTATTAAACGCTGTTTTAGATGCAAAGTGTGAAGAAGACCACCTTTATGACAATGTTAATGAATTAAAAGAAGATTCCGAAACGGCAGAAGCAATGGAGGAAGGTATTTCCGTATTTTATAACGTTGACCGTGAAATATACGAAGACCACGCCGTAGCAATGACAAGTTCAGCACTTCGTGGAAATGCGAAAGGCGATTCCGATTGGCAAAAGGCTCAGGCAAAAGAAAACGGTAAGAAACGAAACGTTTTCTTATACGCTACGATAGGTTTGGCTTGTTATGCAGGTGTTGGTGTGCCTATAGTTTTAGGGGTATCAAGAACTCTTATGCTTAATTATGCAAAAGCCATAGGGCCGTA
>JAZUKR010000040.1:0-7373 GCA_045643385.1 Christensenellaceae bacterium
CTTCAACGCTAATGAGCCTACTTTTTATACCTATTTTATGTAAAAAATATGTTAAAACGCTTGTCGCAACCTTTTCGTTTACAATTTCGCCCTCGAATACCGGAAAAACTACTTTGTTATTTTCTGCTGTTTTGCCTATAAGTTTTTTAGCGTCTTCCCCTATTGCTTTAATGCTTGCACCATCGCTTAAAGACACCAAGGCAACAGTAGGCTCGCTTAATATAAGCCCCGCTCCGAGTTTATAAATATTCGTGTATAAACTGTCAAAATCTATGGCTAATTTTTCAACCAAAACATTACTCCTTTTTTAAAATAAACGCCGTGTTTAACAGCGTTTATTAATAATGAATTATAAAATTTCTAAATTCTTTTTAAAGATTCTTCTAAAATCCGAACCGACTTCTAATGCAGAATTTATTTCTAACGTAGCATCACCAGTAACTTCTGTTTTAAGAATAACGGAATCTCCCAAAATATCGCAATTTATACCGGTTATAACCTGAGACAAACTTCTATCAAACGCATAAGCTATTCTTAGCATAGTACCCATTTTTCTAACTGTATCAATGTCTTCATCGGTTAATAAGTCCTTAAATTTTACCCAATCGAAAGGATTAATATCTTCTATTGCCGTGTTTGAAGCGACAAAAGACGCCATAACTATATCTCTGTGACTTATTCCGTGTATCTGCGAATTTAGTATAATATATCCGCTATGTTTTTCAAAATTGTAAAAATCAACGGACTTTCCCGTTTCGTATAAGAATGAAGCAACCTTAAGTATTTTTAAATATTGTCTTGGGAATTTATGTAAAACTCTAAGTTGTTTAAATAACTGAACGGATAAATTTACAACGTGTTCCGTATGAACGTAATCTAAACCGTAAAAATCTATTAAAGTGTTAAGGCTATACGTTAAAACGTCGGAAATAGGCTTATCTATTGTTGACGGGCAAGAATAATTATATATTAGCCCCGTTCTTAAACCGCTACCGCTTATAACTATATCGCCGAGATTCATATACTTTTTAAAACCCGATACAACTGCAAGCGCTGCGGGAAGTATATCCGCTCTTCCGCTAGATAACCCTTTTATTTTTTTCTTTTTATCTAAATCTAAAGTTTTTAATAAATCGTAAACGTGATTAAAATCGTTGTCCGTAACCACGTAATTATGTATGCACTTTAACGGATATTTTTTCATAATCTTAGTCATACGGCAAAGATTTCTAAACGAACCGCCAACGCCTATTAGCGAAACTTCCGGATCAACTTCTTTAAGCCACTCAATATCTTTTAACTGCCCAACAAAAAAGTCTTCTATTTTTTCCGCTTGTTTTTCCGAAGATAAACCCTCTTCGCTAAACATTTCGGTTAAAGTTATAGCCCCAAACGGCAAAGTAATATAATTTAACAAATTCCGTCTGTTGTAATATACTATTTTTGTACTTCCGCCACCTATCTCCAAAATTAAACCTTTTGGAACGTCCATGGTGTTTATTACGCCACGATAAACGTAAACCGCTTCTTCTTCAGCACTCAATACACGTAATTTAATACCGCAAGTTGCCGAAACTTCATCTAAAAAACTACGTTGGTTTTTGGCACGCCTAACGGCAGCGGTCGCAACGGCTATAATCTTTTCTATTCCATTTGCATCGCATAACTTTTTGAACATCTTTAAGGTTTTTATGGTATCTTGAATACGTTGGGGTTTTAAAAACCCGTCCTTTTCCATTCCTTCGCCAAGCCTTGTCGCTTCTTTTAATTGGTCAAAAACCTGAAAATGCCCACTATCTTTAATATTTACCAAAAGTAATCTGGCGGTATTTGAGCCTAAATCAATTATTGCAATTTTTTCCACATTAATCACCTTTTATAGTTTCTTTTTTGTATTATAACACAAGACCTTGTGTTCGTAAAGATGTTTTTTAAAATTTGTCAAGGTTTTTTATAAAATTTTATTTTCTAACAAAATTTGATAAATTAAAACTTATTAACTTTATTTTTTATTTTGCTTTTTAAAAATTAAATAAAATTGGATTGCAGATAAAACAGTTAAAAATCCGCCGAATAATCTTTTTAATATCTCGCCGTCTAAATCTTTTGATAAATACGCACCTATAAGCGTAGTTAAAATCGCAGGCAAAATAATATAAAATATGTTGTTAAAATCTATCAATTTGTTTTTTAGGTGAATAATTAAAGAAACGGTTGCCATAGGGATAAAAGATAAAAGATTAATTGCTTGCGACATATGTTGTTCTAGCCCGCAAATAAAACTTAAAAGCGGAATTAAAACCGTTCCGCCACCCATACCCATTCCGCCCAAAATTCCACCGAGTATTCCTGAAATAATAAATAAAACCGTTTTCATATTAAAAAATTAGCATTTTTAACCCGGCAAACGCCATTAAACACGAAAAAATAATCGAAATTACTTTTTTGGGTAACTTATTCAATAAAAATGCTCCTAAAACTCCTCCTAAAACAACGCTTAAAGAAACCGAAAGAAAAGGTAAAAATTCAATCTTTTGATAAGATGAATAAATTAAACCGCTTATTAACGAAATCGGTAGAATAATAAGTATTGCGGTCGCATGTGCTTTTTTTACGTTTTTCTTTAATAACATTGTTAGCATAGGTACAACAATCATTCCGCCACCGCCACCGAATAAACCGTTAAAAAATCCCGCAAGTAAACCGGTTGAAACGTAAGACATAATATTTTTTGCTTTACTTTCCGTTTTTCCGCCCTTTAATTTTTCATTATTCATATCATTAGTTTAAGCAATTTTTAAAAATTATTAAAAAAAAATTTTTTTTTAGCAATTTATTCTAAATTAATGTTGATTTTTACTTTAAAATAATATATAATAACTTCAGTGTCTTATTATATATGTTTATAAGGCATGGCTTAAACAAATTTCAAAAGGTGATTATATGACGAAAACAAACTTACCAAAAACACTTAAATCTAAATCCGTTTGGATTTTAACCTTGATTTTGATTTTTGCTCTTTCTCTTTGCGGACTTGTTGCTTGTGGCAACACCGAAGAAGAAACCGAAGAAAGTCAAACATCTATTACAAAGACAGAAAACGACGACGCAATTATTCAAAACGGTAGTTTTGAATTCGGTTCTGCCGAACTTTCTATCTCCGCTTTTCCGCAAACTTCTATCAGCGGTTGGACAAAAGCGGTTGACAATTCTGCTTATTCATCTTCCGTCAACTCGGGTATTGTTGATTTAAGAGACGACTATTTTAAAGAATTACTTAAAACTTTATGCTCCGACGATGATTTTTGGAAGTTAGTTAAAGAAGAATATGCAAAAACAAATCCGTCTAAATCAATTTCGGAAATTGAAGCGGAAGTTAAAGCTTCTAATCCCGATGTAAACGATTCCGAATTAAAAAAACTTGTTTACACTAAATTCGTAGACGACGGTTTAATGGCAGGCATCTTAGATAACCCGAGCGTTAACGACCTTGCTAAAGAGAAAAAAGAATTTAAAGTCTTTATGCTTAACAACTTCTATAACGGCTCAGTTTTCTTCGGTACTGCTCAAAAACTTACCTCTTCTAAAACGATTACTTTAGAAAAAGGTTCTTTCGGCAAAATTTCCGTTTGGATTAATACTCAAAACATAGAAAACAAAACCCATGACGGACACGGCGGTGCAAACATAAGAATTATAAATAACGTAAATTCCGTTAAACAAAAAACTCTTGCTATTTACGATATAGATACCGAAGGCGTTTGGAAACAATATTCTATATACGTTAAAGCAGACGACGTTATTTCTAATACCGTTCAATTAGTTTTAGGCTTAGGCTTTGGCAACGGCACTAATAAGGAAATGTCTGACTACGTTAAAGGAACCGTTTTCTTTGATGACGCAGTATTCGAAGAAATAGACGAAGAAGCTTATAACGAAGCGATATTAAATGCAGAAGTTTATAACATAGATTACTCTAATTCTTCTACTGACTCATATGAATATAAGAAAGATTCCACCTTTAATTACGCATTAGATTTGTCTATTGAAGTAGACGGATATTTTGAAAACGTTAACCTTTTAGATTTCTCCGATTCGTTAACTACCACTTCAGTCGGTACTACACCTTCAGATATTTTATCGGGCGGAATTTCTGAGTCAAACGTTGTTAAAAATGAAAATGACATTTCGGTTACGCTTACGAATTCAAGCGTTACGTTAACTTCACCTGAGTTTAGCGTTCCTGTTGAAAGTTACGTTTTATTAACCTTTACTATCGAAAACAATTTAAGTGAATTCGATACTAACGGTATCACCGTTTATATTAAAGACAGCGCAAACAAAATCACCAAAGCGACTTCGTTTGTAACGGTAAACGATTCTAAAAACGTAAGTATTTTAGTTAAAAACGATTTCCCCGAAAGTAAGAGCGATATTTACGGCAACCAAACCTTTAATCTTATAATAGTTGTAGGTCCGACTAATATTAACGACATTAAGGTTGCAGACAAATTTTCTACGGGTAGCGTAGTTATAAATAACTTCAAAAAGGCAGAAGGCAAAACTTTTAGATACGAAAGAAATTATACATCTTCAACCGAATACGAAGTTTTAGATACAGAACTCCCCTTCTACACCGCATATACTCTTTATACGGGAAAAGTTGATTATACTGCTTCTTTATACGCAGGCTATACTTCCGAGTATGCTGAAGAAGCAACTAAAACTTATAATTTAGAAGAAGCAAAATATTCTAAAGACACTATTAAAAATGCCCCTTCAGACGTTGCTGGTTACACAGGAGTAACACCCGAAAGCATTTATATTTTAGACGAAAAAACACACGAAGGCGTTGATTATAAGATTAATACAAGAAGTGGATTAAACGGCGATGGAAACGGTAACTATGCAGGCTTAATTAATACCGATTATTTAGACGCATACAATAATATTTATTTAACTAACGCATTAAAAGGCGCTTATACGGATTCTATTCAACCTATAATGATTTATAACAACGACTCTGCATACGGATTTATAGGCGAATCTAAAACTATTTCAAGTTCGTCTTATGCTAAATTCTCGGTTACCTTAAGAGTTACCGGCGATGCTATTTCTTACGTTTACTTAGTAGATACACAAGACGTTGACAAAAACGTATTAAAGTTCTCAGCAAGTTCTAATACCAACGGTTACGATTATACCGATGAAAACGCTCCTATAAATAAAGAATTATCTTTGAAAGTAGATTCTTCTATGATGGACACAACCGGTTGGGTTACAGTTAACTTATACGTTGCAACTGGTACAGAAGCTAAAGACGTTCGTTTAGAAGTTTGGAACGGTTCTAGAACAGGAGAAAAAACAACCGGCTTTGTCTTTATCAATTCTATTGATATTACCCTATCCTCCGCATTTACCGAACCCGATAAATGGGAAAACGCATTTAAAAACGACAGTTCAAGCGTTTTATATCTCGCTAAAAAATCCGACTCTTCGATTTCAAACAACTACTTATTATACAAGAGAGTATTAACTGACGAAGAAGTTGAATTTAATAAAGAAAACCCCGACAACAAGGTTTCTTATAACGCAACTATTATTTGGGCAGAAAACTCTACTACAAAATACGCTATCTTTAACACTATTGAACCCGTAATAGTTTCACCGAGCGTTGAAGAAGAAACAGAAGAAACCGAAGGTTGCGGAGTTAACGCAGATCCTTCTACGTTCTGGTTATCTTTGTCTTCAATTTTATTAGCAATCTGCTTGATTATAGCAATAATAATGTTATTCGTTAAGACTTTAAGAGGCAAAAAGAAAGCTAATAAATCTGATGCAAAATCTCACTTTAAAGTAACAAGCAGGGTTACAACAAAACAAAAAGAAGAAGTTAAACCTGTAGAAAGTGAAGAAAATATAGAAGAAATTCCGGAAGAAACCGTAGAAGAAACGGCTAAGCCCGAAGCAAATGAAGATAACAAAACAGAAGAAGAAAATAAGGAAGAATCTTCTAACGACTACGTTTACGGCGAAGTTCAAGATTTCGGAGCAGAGGAAGTAAAGACTGAAGAAACAACCGAAGAGCAAAAAGAATCTTCCGAAGAAGATAAAACCGAATAATTAAAAATTAATCTAAAAAAGACTTTGTAAAATTTACAAAGTCTTTTTTTATTCCGTAAATATTAATTTGCTATTTGCATACTATAATAATATGTCTTCGATAATATTAACAGGTGGCGGAAGCGCAGGTCATTGTACGCCTAATTTGGCGCTTATTCCCTACTTAAAAAAAAGTTTTGATAACATTTACTATATAGGTAGCAAAAACGGAATAGAAAGAGATTTAATATCTAAAACCGATATACCCTACTATTCAATTAACAGTGCAAAATTAAGAAGAAGTTTTAACTTAAAAAATTTATCTATACCTTTTAACGTTTTATCGGGAATAAAACAAGCGGAAAAATTAATAGAAAAATTAAAACCGGACGTTATATTTTCTAAAGGCGGATACGTTTCCGTTCCCGTTGTTATTGCGGGAAAAATAAAAAAAATCCCTATAATATCACACGAAAGCGATTATTCTATGGGGCTTGCAAATTTAATTACTTCTAAATTTTGCGATAAAGTTTTAACTACATTTAAAGATACGGTAAAGCAAACAAAAAACGCCCTATTTATAGGTACTCCCATAAAATCGGCAGATAAAATTTATAATAAAAACAGCGTAAAAGAAGAATTCGGATTTTTAGATAACAAACCGGTGCTTTTGATTACGGGCGGAAGTCAGGGAGCATCTACTATAAACAATGCAGTATTAAATTCTCTTAATATATTAGTAAAAAATTACAACGTAATTCACGTTTGCGGTAAAGGAAATTTGAATTCTAAAATTAATAAAGAAGGATATTATCAATGCGAATATCTTTACGACATGAATAAAGCCTTTTTAATAACAGATATTTGCGTTTCTCGTGCCGGCTCTAACACTATTTTTGAATTACTTAATAAAAAAATACCTTCTCTGTTAATCCCGTTACCAAAAGGAAATTCCAGGGGTGACCAAATACTAAACGCCGAGTACTTTTATAAACAAGGATTAGTTTCTTTACTGTATCAAGACTTATTGACCGAAAAATCTTTTATTAACGAAATAAACGCACTTTATTCAAACAGATTTAATATAATTAGAAACTTATCTTCTAATCCTATTTTTGATAAATCCAAAGAAATCGCCGACCTTCTTGCGTCTTATATACGTCGTTAAAAAAGTCGATTTGTTTTAGACTCTTAAACCCGTTGAAATATTTTATAAAAACTTCGCTTTTATTATTTTGAACTACTTTATAATCATTTAATCTAACGTCTTT
>JAZUKR010000041.1:0-3916 GCA_045643385.1 Christensenellaceae bacterium
CCTTTTTTTAGTAATAAATTAACTTCTTTTTTAAACTCATGATTAATAGAACTAATACTTTTTTTAAGTTTTTCGTCTTTACAAACGTAATTTAAAAGTTTTCTCTTTTTAGAAAAAGAAATTTTTTGATATAAAACACTATCTATATACCATTTTGCCGAAATCAAACGTCGCTCAAATAATTCTTTTTTCCCTTTTTCTAAAATATTAAATTCCTTTAATTTATCTTCAATAAAATCATTAAGTTTAACACTTTTAACATATCTGTCTTCGAAAAATTTCCCTGCAAGCCCCTTACCGTGCTGAATATAATAATGAAAAACTTTATCTATTATAAAAACGTTGTCAATAAAAGAAATAAAATTAAAATTAAATACAGTATCTTCTGCGTAAGAGGAAGAAAATTCTTCAAATTTTATATTATTATCTAAAATTATCGATTTTTTATAAAATTTACCGTGAAAATAATTTAATCTTCTCTCTTTTAATAATGATGGAACTTCGTCGTAAAAATCTAATTTATTAAATAATTTTGTATCCCTTTCGCTTTGTCTTAAAACGGAAGTTAAATCTTCATTACACCAAGAAATCGATCCTATTATTAAATCGGCATTTTTAGAACGTTCATCATTAAATACGCTTTCAAAACACGAGTTATCTAAATAATCATCTGAGTCTAAAAACATTACGTATTCGCCTTTAGAAATTTTAAGTCCCGAATTTCTTGCAGACGAACTACCGGCGTTTTTATTATGTAAAACAATAATATTTTTATGTGATTTTGAATACTCGTCGCAAATTTTACCAGAGCTATCAGTACTCCCGTCATCAACAAGTATTAATTCATAATCGCTAAAATATTGATTTAATACACTATCAATACATCTATTCAAATATTTTTCAACGTTATAAACGGGGACGATTACACTTAATTTAATTTTATTCATTAAACAAACCTATAATTTGATTTAATAATTTATTTTCGTTAAAAAAATCTTTCCTTTCTTTTGCTCTCAATTTTAAATCGTCCAAAATGGAAGGATTATTTAATACGTTAAGTAATCCGCCATATAGACCTTCTTCAGAATTTTCAACGATAATTCCATATTTGCCGTTATCTAAAATTTCATTTGGCCCTGTGCAGTTAGTACTTAAAACAGGAACATCCAGAATTAATGCTTCGGCTACAGTTAAATTAAAACCTTCAAAAAATGATGAACAAATCAATAAATCTGATTCTTTTATATATGGATAAGGATTAATTTGATTTCCAACGGTATAAATATAATCTTCTGCCTTTAGCTCAATAATTCTATTTTTAATTTTACATTCATCAGGACCTGTTCCTACTAAATTTAACGACACGTTATAACCTTCTTTGCGCAACTTTGATATAACGTTTATTAAACGAATTTGTCCTTTTGCATTATCTAATAATCTACCAACTGATACAAAATGAAAATCACTCTTTAAAATTTTAATACTCGGTACTTTGTTAGACTCCTTAATAATAAAATTTTTTGGTAAAATATTATATATAGTTACTAACGATGCAAAATTACTTATTACTTTAATAAATCCTTCTTTTGCTTGATTAGAGACACAAACGATTTTATTAAAAACAGAATATGCTTTTTTTACGTCATCAATTGACTTAAAATTGTTAACGAATCCAGAACATTTTGTAAAATCATTATGTACCCAAGCAATTTTTTTTGAAAATTTATTTGTAGAACCGCTAATAATTTTAATGGGAAGTCCTCTAAAAAAGGCAATTTCAACGTCAAATTTTTCATTTCCAACATAGTACTTGTAAAGTTTTTTTGCCGACGCCCTTGTTTCCCACATACCAGAATCGTAAAATTTATATCTAACGTATGGCAATTTACCCATAATATGATGCTGTTTATAAGGTTTATAAATATACTTTATCCTTTTGTCAATTAAGGGCAATAAATCTGCCATAGGATCTAAACATAAAACAGTTACGTCATATCCTTTACTTACTAGCGCATTGGCAATAGTTATTTGAACTCTTTCCAATCCTCCTATAGCAAGAGATGGTAAAACAAATATAATCTTCTTCATATCAATCATTTATCGTGTCTATCTTTTTGTCTTTTCATGTAATCATCATAAGTGCATATTATTTGCATAGGATTACCTACTACTACAGAGTCCTCTGGTGCATCTTTTGATACAACAGTCCCCGTCCCCCAACAATTACTTTATCACCTATTGTAACTCCTGGCATAACTATAGAATTAATACCAATAAAGCAATTATCGCCTATTTAAATATTTCCAGTTTTTACAAAATTCAATTTTCTATAAGTACTTGCATCATGCAACAATAAAAAAATCCCCATTATAGTAACATTATTGCATAAATAAATCAAATTAGAATGACAATTATTTCTGCCAAAATCAACTGTTTAGTCAATTATATCAACATTTTCATCAACATTTCCACCAACATTTTTAATCATCTTTTTAATATCTTTACTTACATCATAAATAGTATAAGACTTGTTAAAAACTCTCTTGTAAATTTTTTTAAAATATTCATAACTCCAAATCTCCAATTATAATCTCCAATATTTACAGCCACTCTTATTCAATTCTTTAACGGTAAATAAACCTTTAACGTCAATCAAAACACTGTTTGAATTAGAAGATTGTTTATAAAGTTTTAATATTCCGTTTAGTCCTAACTCCTTAAATTGATTATGCGAAACGGCAACAATAATGCAATCAGCATCTTTTACGTCTTCTATTTTTGTTAAGTTAACGCCGTATTCTTTTTTAGCCTCAATATCGTTTGCCCATGGGTCCACAACAAGCGGTTGAATTCCGTATTCGCTAAGTCTTTTAATAATATCATAAACTTTACTGTTTCTTATGTCCGGACAATTTTCTTTAAAAGTTAAACCTAAAATAACAACCTTTGACGATTTGGGGGCTTGGTTTGCTTCTATCATTTTTTTTACGGCAGTATCTGCAATAAATTTACCCATTCCGTCATTTACTATTCTTCCGTTTAGAATAATTTGACTATGATAACCTAACCTTTCCGCTTGATATGTAAAATAATACGGATCTACGCCTATACAATGTCCGCCAACTAACCCCGGTCTAAAACCTAAAGCATTCCACTTGGTATTCATACCGTCAACGACTTCATTTGTGTCAATATTCATCTTATCAAAAACCATCGCAAGTTCATTCATAAAAGCAATATTTATATCTCTTTGTGAATTTTCAACAACTTTAACAGCTTCGGCAGTTCTTATGTTAGACACAGGATAAGTACCCACTTCTATAACGATATCGTAAACCTTCTTTATTTCTGCTAAACTTTCTTCGTCCATACCTGAAACAATTTTACGTATGTTTTCAAGCCTATGGACTTTATCGCCAGGGTTTATTCTTTCAGGGGAATATCCTATTTTGAAATCGACTCCACATTTTAATCCAGACTCTTTTTCTAAAATAGGAATACACACATCTTCCGTACAACCGGGGTATACGGTAGATTCGTATACAACAATCGAACCTTTAGTTAAGTTTCTTCCCAAAATCTCGCTCGCACCTATAACCGGAGTTAAGTCCGGCGTATGGTCAACGTTAACGGGAGTTGGTACGGCTACAATATGAAATTTTGCATTACGTAATTCTTTTTCGTCTGAAGTAAAATTTACAGTTGTATTTTTTATCGTTTCATCACCAACTTCATTTGTGGGATCCTTTCCTGACTTATATAAATCAATTTTGGACCTATTTAGATCAAAACCAATGACATTAATGCCTTTTTTAGCAAAAGCGACGGCGATAGGCATACCAACGTAACCTAAACCTATTAACGAAAGATTTTCTTTTTTACTTATAAGTTTTTCATAAATATTCATATTACATTC
>JAZUKR010000042.1:0-3198 GCA_045643385.1 Christensenellaceae bacterium
GATAAAGAAATTTTAAAAGTAGTTGTAGATGAAGAAGTTGTAAAGAGCGGTTCTAAACCTAAATTTATTAAAAAGAAAATAGCATAAATAAAAAAAAGATTTAACACAAAGTTAAATCTTTTTTTTGTAAATTAATATTGACACTAATTTTTATTTATGATAGAATAACAAATGCGACAAATATATATTTATGAATAATTTATATTCAAAGAGAAATCATAACTTATGGTAGTTATGTGTTTTTCGCAGTCTTTTCTCTTTGAATAGATATATATGTTGTCGCAAACAAGCGGATACGCATTTCTGCAATGTCGTTCCGTTTGGAGCGACATTTTTTATTTTAAAGCGTAAATAATATGGGTAAAGTTTGTTGTTTTATAGGGCATAGAACGGTAAAAAAACAAGAAGAATTATATTTAAAAATCAAAGAGACGGTTAGTAATTTAATAAAAGAAGGATTTGATACTTTTCTCTTCGGTTCAAGAAGTGATTTTGACACGTTATGTTTAAAAGCGGTTACAGAGTTAAAAAATACCGCTTTTCCTTTTATTATAAGAAAACAATATACGTGTAGGCACGAAACGTGCGTTTTAGAAAAAGACAGAATAGAGAGTGAAATATTTTATTTCAAATACTTTAAAAAACCGATTATCCTTTTTGGAGTAGAAGAAGAAGTACATTTTAAAAATAGATATACTGCAGGTAGGGGCAATTATGTAGAAAGAAACGAAGAGATGATTTTAAGTAGTGATATATGTGTTTTTTATTATGATAAAAATTACGTTCCTCCCGACCGTAAATACGGTAGACGCTTTTTAACTTATTATACCCCTAATAGTGGCACAAACGTTGCCTATAAATTTGCCGTTCAAAAGAAAAAAGAAATAATAAATCTGTTTTTATAAAAATAATTATATTTTTAATATTGACTTGAATAATATTCCACTGTAAAAATAAATAAAATCTCTTTTTTTTAACTACAAAGTGTGCTAAAATGTTTGTAAAAAATAAAGGAGATTTTTTATGCAAGAAAATACTTTTGGTCAATTCCTTTCTAAAAAGCGCAAAGAGAAAAACTTAACTCAAAAAGAATTAGCAAATATGTTATTCGTTTCGGAATCTGCCGTAAGCAAATGGGAAAAGGACGTGGCACGTCCCGATTTGTCGCTTATAACAAAACTTTCAAACGTTTTGGGCGTAACCGAACACGAACTTATTAATGCTTCTATAGACGAGAAAAACAGAGAAAAAGAAAAGGACGCCAAAAAATGGAAAAACCTTTCAAAGACTTTTGATATGTTTTTTTATATATCTTACGGGATTGCAATCCTTACTTGCTTTATAGTAAATCTTGCCGTAGATAAAACGCTTGAGTGGTTTTTTATAGTTTTATGTTCGGTTTTGCTGTCGGCAAGTTTTACTACCTTTCCTAAATATATAAAAAAGTTAAGAATAATTTTTATTCCGTTAAGCGAATTACTTTGTCTTTTATTGCTTCTTTTGGTTTGTAATATATATACGGGCGGAAACTGGTTCTTAATTTCCGCAATCCCGACGGTTTTTGGAGTTGTCGTCGTGTTTTTGCCGATTATATTTTGCAAATTAAACGTTCCGAAGTTTATTAAAAACAACAATGCTATAATTTCGGTTACCGTCGACTTTATTTTGCTTTGTTTTTTCCTTATATATATTAATGTATATATAAAGGGGAATTATTTTATTAAATTAATGCTTCCCTTTTTATCGATGGGGTACGGTATTTCTTTAATTAACGTTTTTATATTAAGATACGTAAAGGTAAATAAATTGTTAAAGTCGGGGCTAAATCTTTTGGCGTGGACTATAATTTATCTTTTAGTAGGGTATTCGGTTATTCCTATTTTAAAAGACGCAGATATAAAAATAGATAATAATCAAAACTTTAATCCTTTTTTATTTGACTTTTCTTCATGGAAAGGTGATAATATAAGCAACAACGTATTGTTTATTATATTTATTACACTAACGTTTTTGTCTTTAATTTTCATCATTTTAGGGGTAAAAAAGCGTAAGAAAAAAATATAAAAAAATCTTAAAAAACATATAAAAAACGTTTGACACGGCTTGTAATATCAGTTATAATGTATAGGCTGTGTAATCTGGGTTGAGACGGGAAGTTACTTAAAATCGGGTTTTCCGAAAGATAATTTCCGTTGACAATGGTGAGGGCTAGACCCTTGCGACTAACTTCAAAATAGAATTTAGTAAAGTCATTCGCAGCGACTTAAAAATTTAAGTATCGGCGAATGATTTTTTTATTTACTAATATTCGACACACACGGCAGAGTTAACTAGACTCACACGGCAAAAGAAAAAGTTAGGTAAAAAAAGGAGAAACAACAATGGCAAGTCAAAAAATCAGAATTAAATTGATGTCTTACGATGCTGAAATGCTCGACACGGCAGCACAAAGAATCGTAGAAACAATGAAACAATCGGGTGCAAAAATCAGCGGACCTATCCCTCTACCCACGGAAAGAGAAATCGTAACGATTTTACGTTCTCCACATAAGTATAAGGATTCTAGGGAACAATTCGAACTTCGCACTCACAAAAGACTTATAGATATTTATTCGCCGAACGTAAAACTTTTAGACAGCATACATCTTCCCGCAGGCGTAGATATCAAAATCAAATTATAAAAAAATAAATTTAATATAATCGGAGGTGAACTTTATCTATGAATAAAGCAATCATTGGAAGGAAACTTGGTATGACGCAAGTCTTTACCCAAGAAGGCAAGGTTATTCCCGTAACGGTTATCGAGGCAGGTCCCTGTCCGGTCGTTCAGGTTAAAACTTTGGAAAGAGACGGTTATTCCGCAGTTAAACTTGGTTTTAACCAAGTAGACGAAAAAGAACTTACAAAACCCGAACTCGGCGTTTTCAAAAAAGCAAACGTTCCTGCTCAAAAGGTTTTAAAAGAGTTCAAGCTAGACAGCGCTGAAACGTTGACTGTTGGAACGGTTATTTTATGCGACACCTTTGCTGAAGGTGATAAGATAGACGTTTCCGGCGTATCTAAAGGTCACGGATATTCGGGCGTTATCAAGAGATGGAACAATCACAGACTTAAAGAAACTCACGGTGTAGGTCCTGTACACAGAGAAGTAGGTTCTTTAAGTGCCAACAGCTCTCCTTCAAGAGTATTTAAAGGAAA
>JAZUKR010000043.1:0-7294 GCA_045643385.1 Christensenellaceae bacterium
CGCTTGGCCTCCGACTTAAATATCTTCACAATTTATGGTGGAAGAATTTCCAAAAGTGGAAAACGATTGAATATTTCAATTGTTAAAGGTAATAAAGAATTTTCGTTGATTACACTTCCACTTGAACGTGTTGAAATCAAAGAAGGTTTCGCAATCGTAAAGATCAAAATGCTTGAAAAAGATTATGATCACAAACAAAAAGAAGTTGAAGAAGATATTCCAACAATTGAAAGCGACGATTGTCCATTCTAACGTTTCTATGGACTTATGATCCACACGTTATATAATAAGATCGTTGAGAAAACAGCGGTTTTATATGTAAGGCGCATTATAAGATACCTATGAATAACTAAAAAGGCGATCACCTTGTGGTGTATCACCTTTTTATTTTATACTTGACAATGTTCCACGTGAAACATTATAATCAAAATGTATGAAGAAAAATACATTGTCAAAATTAGTCCTAACTAGCGACGTAAAACAAGAAGGACAAAACATAGGGGCGACCGCTTATGCCATTACCAAATAATGAAACAGCGGAAGAAAAAGCAAAGCGTGAAGCGGAAGAAGCGAAACGAAAGGCGGAAGCGGAAGCGAAGAAAAAAGCGGAAGAAGAAGCAAGGCGCAAAGCGGAAGAAGAAGCGAAACGCAAAGCGGAAGAAATCAAGAAACAAGAAGAAGCGCGTCAAAAGGAAAAGCAAAATTACGCGAAAGGACTTGTTGAAAAGGTTTCGAAAGAATACGATAAGAAACTTGCTGATCAAAAAGCGTTCTATGAAAAGGAACTGAAAGATCGCGACGACATTATCGCACAAACGATTTCCAAAGGTAAGGACAATCACGAACAAAAAAGCGTAAGTGATCGACTAAACGAAAAAAGAAATCGTGAACTTAATAAAAAGTGGTAAAACCACAAGGAAGGTAAATTATTATGGAAAAAAATGAAAACGCAAAAATGGTTGAAATCTCTCTACCAACCGAAACTACTGATCACGAAGGAAGTGAAGATTTTCCCGTTGAAGTAAACGAATATTTAGCATTAGTTGAAAAGATCGCAATTCAAGAAATGGACGCTTGTGAAAGCGCGAATGTATATCGTGACGGACTTGTAAACTATGAAGTGGACAATGGATCCGTTATTGAAAAAAGCGTTGTTGATATTGCAAGAAGTGAAGCGTTCAATCGTGACGCTTGGGACAAAACGCCTATCGATCCAAAAATTGTTGCGCGCTATTGGAATAATTGGGAAAAACGTCAATATGGCGTTACTATTAGACGTGACGATATTCGCAAGATCATTGCAAATAAAGGGTTAAGTCCAAACAAAGTTGCGGAAATCATTCTTGATACTTTACAGCAAGGTGAAGGTCACGAAGATTATGTCGAAACTATGAAATTATTATCAACTTCTAAATTCGTTGATTATTCAAAAATCTTGAACGGACACCCGAAAAACGTTCGTGGAATTATTTATTCCGCACGTGATATGTATAATCATTGCAAGTATAACAACAATGATCTTACAAGTGATCACGATTTCATTATGGCGACAAAACCTACTGACATTCGTGTTGCGTTATCAAGTGAAATAATGAACTTAATGGACGTTGCTGAATTAGTTGACGCGTTCAATCTTTCAAAAGAAGAATTATTCGGTCAATTAGTTATTTATGATCTTTCCTTCTTAAAAGCGGAAGATAAAAGTATTACATACGAACGTATTCGTGAATTATCTTCAACGCTCTTTGTGTATGACATTAATGCACTAGGGAAAGCGGTAAGATTACGTGAGATCACAACCGACGAAAGCGGAAAAGGACGTTTCACTAACTTCTACTTAACCATTGATCGTTTATACTTCCATTGTGGACTTTTCAAAGGTGCAAAACTAGATTGTAGCGTTGCGTGCAAATCAGCAAGAAGTGAATTAATCGAAGAAGGAAGTGTCACAAAGCATAAAGTAACAACTAACGTTATTAATGGCGTTGTAGATCAAGATATTCCCGAAATTGAAGACGGGGCAAAATTAGATCTTACTTTCACAGCGGACAGCGGTTTCACTTTTAGCGGACAACGTCCGTCAGTAAGAATGGGTGATATAGAACCAAAATTCGACTTCCGCGTAAGCGAAGACGGACACAACGCAAATCTATCTATTCAAAACGTAACCGCTGACGTTACAATTGATCTTGAAGCAATTCAAGAATGATAAAGGGGTTAAAGGCGTATGATCACAAAGAAAATTCGTGATTTAGCGCACGTTTCCGCTTCTTCCATTACGGAAGGGGCGGACGATCTTTATTGTGAATTTATAAATTTATTATTGAATAATGTTTCAATTTTTCACAAGGACGGGAAACAATTCGATTATCGTGTAGAAAAAAAGATCAAAACATTATTGATCGAAACAAATAAAGTCGGTTATGATCGACTTGTTAATAAATGGACGGAAGCATATGGAACGGGAAAATTGGACGATCTTGGTTATTGGACTTGGGTTAATTTCATTTTTCCAAATGGCACAAGTTATCGTAGGCAAGCGTCATATGCACCAAAAGATAACGGGGCATATATCGTCGAAGCACTTCCTTATGATTTCACATTAGCAAAAATGATCAAAAATGCGTGCGCGTTCATTGCAAATTGTGATATTGCTATTGTTCAAAATATTAATGCAATTAAGACACCATACATTATTGCGTGCAAAAATGACAATATTAAATTATCAATTGAACACGCGATCGAAGATAAAGAAAACGGGAAACCCGTTCTTGTCGTATCTAACGAACTAGGTGAAGCGGTAAAACCGAACGACATAAAAGTTGAATATGTTGCAAAAGACATTGACGAATTAAAACAAAAGCGAATAGATCAATTGATCAATAAACTTGGAATTATGTCGGCAAACATAAATAAAAAAGAACGTGTTCAAGTTGGCGAAGTAAACGCAACACTTGGGCAATGTTTAGATTATATTTACTTAATGATCGACACGTTCAATAAACAATGCGAAACATATGGAATTGACGCTGTAATGATCGAAAATACTTCGTTAAATGAATACGAAGATAAAAAAGACGACGGAAAAGATCCGTCAAAGGAAGGTAACGAAAATGAATAAAAACATTAAAATTAAAACATTATTAAGTGGTTATGACGATCTTGATAGATTGACATTGCTTCAATGGTTAAAGGTTTTATCAACCGAAATTAAAAAAGCACAACCTTTATTATCAAAAGTCAATGAAGGTGCAAACATAAAGATCACATATGACGAAGAAGGAAATGTTATAATCAGTGCAACGGGTGATATTTCTACTGATTGGAAAGACATTGACAATATACCGACTACTTTGTTATATAGTGATAAAGACGCTGTTATTAGCGGAAAAAGAACAATAAAGAATATTGACGGACTTGTTATTTATAACAAAGAAACCGACAAGAAACACCTTTCAATTCATTCGACTTGGTTGACTATTGTTGACGAAGAATTAAATGCGACAATTATTGATTTTCCTACTGAAAACGGAAAAATTGCTATTGATAAAGATCTTGAAGCATTAGGAACAAAGATTGATAAAGATCTTAAAGATTTAGATAAAAAGATTAGTGACGAAATTGACGCACTAGACGCACGTGTTGAAACAACGGAAGATAGCATTAGCGATCTTGACACCTACAAAGCAAATAAAGAAGAAGAAATTGTTCTATGGGAAAATGCAAATCCTACCGAAGTTTTTGTTTCGCAAGACGTGACAATTACGGGATCAAGTATTGAAAATTATAAAAGAATTATTATACTTTATCACGCTGATATTGGATTTCCAAATTCTTATAACATTAAAGAATTGCCTATTGTAAAATCATTCAGTGGTAGAATACAATTCGAAGAAGTAAATTACACTGATAATGACGTTTCTTCTTATCAAGTTAGAAGTGGGACATATATTGAAAATGCAAATAATATAAAAGTGCATTTTGGCGACGCAAGAAATAACAGCGGTGTTGTCGTGAATAACTTTATTGTTCCCGTAAAAATTATAGGAATTAAAGACGTAGATATTCCCACTAAAAAAGAAGGTAAAAAAGAAGGTAAATAATTATGACTATAACTGAAATAATTGTATCAACGCTTCTTGGAATATTAATCACAGCAATTTTTACTTGGTTGGGCGTTCAAAAAAGTCACGTGCTAGCAATAGCGCGTGGCGTTCAAGCACTATTAAGAAATAAATTATATGAAATTTATTTCAAATGCGAAGAAAAAGGTTATGCAACAATGCTTGAAAAAAATAATTTCGATAACCTTTATCAACAATATCATTCATTGGGCAAAAATGGTGTTATGAACGAATATTATAAACGAATAATGGCAATGCCAAATTTTAGAAGGGGAAAAAGAAAATGAAAAAGAAAATTTTAAGTTTTATCTTATCAATTGCAATATGGTTGTGCAATTCATTAAAAGACGACGGAAAAATAACCGCAAACGAATTAAGTGAATTGCGCGAAACTATAAAGAAATTTTATGATAAAGCAAATCAAGAATAGGCGCAATTCTTATGATCGAAGGATCTTTAATAAAAGATTTCACGATCAACAATCAAGGTATATGCGCAAAGCAAATAAGCATAGAATAAAAGGAAGGTATTAAAATATGGCAAAATATACGGAATTATTAGTTGATTATATGAAGGACAATGAACTTCCTTCAATTTTTAGTGAAATCGAAGGTTTCAAAGATCTTTTCATAAAACGTTTTTGTGATCACGAAATTGGTTTCGAAACGGAAGAATTATTCAAAACGAAACTTGATCTAACCGCAACAACAATGATCCCTTTATTTAAAGAAAAGATCGAAAATGTTAAGATTGCAATGAAAAACGCGCTTGATCCTTCCAAATCAACAAACAGCAAGATCAACAACGGGAAAAGAAAATCAAAGATCAAAGATCTTCCTATTAATAGCGACGGGGAAGGTATTGATCCAAATCAAATAAGCGAACAAGACGCAACCGAAGATCACAGCGAAATTGTTGAAAAAGGATCTAACGGACAAGACGCGATCGCTATCGCAAAATTTTTCAACGACAAGATCCGTTCAATTATGGTTGAATGTCTTAATGAATTTCAATCATTATTTATGCAAATATATTAAAGGAAATTGATAAGGATAAGAGTAGAGAAGAATAGTCTTCCAAACAGCACAAGAACATATTTTATTTTTAAGGACTTCGACAAATTTATAAATAAATTGTCGGCAAATCTTATTGACAATATTGATCCGCAAAATTACACAATTATTCGCGGATCTTTAAGATTAAAGATCGAACAAACGAAGATTACCGAAAGCAATTACAAAGAAATTACATATGTTCTAAACACAAAAGATCGTATGTGTTATCACGTAACAAAAGCAACATTACAAAGTGGTTTTGTTTTTCTAGATCTTAAAATTGATTTATGGGCGTCTTATATATATCTTGCAAATATTAAAAACATAAATGTTCGTAAATGCAATCGAAAGATTAGCAATAGCGGATCATATGACGAAATTGGTAAAACGGAAAAATATGAAGTGTTAAATTATAGCGAAGCATACGAAAATATTGCAATATTGGGTGTATTAAATGTTAAGTCATCAACAACGTCTTCCGCGTATGTAGAATTTTTTCATATCAACCCTTTATTACCCGACATTAAACAAGCAATACAATCTTTGTCGAATATTGATAAAGTTATTATTACTAATGAACAAGGATCAACAAAGGAAGTTGACGCGTCAGTAATGAAATTGTATGTTGTCCCTTATAATATGGTCAAAAGTGAAGAAAAACGTTATGGTTTTACATACAAATTGCGTGATAAAGACGGGTATATTCAAAGATTATGGTTTGTTAAACCTTCATATAGCATTGACGATATTGAAATAAATTGTGATATAAACAAAAGTTATTTTATAGGTGTTATTGGTAACGGGTTAAAATCACAAAGATTAATAACTAATAAGCAAATTGTGCGTTATTCTTACGCATTTTCTTATAATAGCGTTAAAGTAAGCGTCAGTATTGGTCACGATACGCTTGATATTACAAATTCCTTTATGATTGAAATAAGTGACGCAACGACAAACAATCAACTTGAACAAATAAGCAATATGATTAATCGCGGTGCTTCAATTATTGGCGGTTTAGTAATGACGGGCGTTGGTTTAGAAACGGAAAACCCACTTGCAATTGCTAGTGGACTACGTCGAACGATTGGCGGAATAGGTGGGGCGATTGCTGATAAAGAACGAAGCAATCAAGCACCAAAACAAATAATCGTCGGTGGTTGTGACGCTTTTCTTTCATTTTATAAGGAAAGTGAATACAGCGGATCATATGTATCACCATATAAAATTGCCGTTGCAAATTCATTGATAAATGAAGGAAAACGCGCAAGAAAAACGGGTGCGAATTTTAATGAATGGATCGAAAGCATTGACGAAATATTTACTTGTGATCTAATAGGTGAAGGATCACAAGACGACGACACATTTATTGTTGCGATCGCTGACATTGACAATATTCCATTAGACGCTATATCTAAAATTCAAGAAACATTTTCAAGTGGTGTATATATTCAAAATTTAGTATGAAAAAACAAATGATTTATTATGACGCATTGCTTGTCTTGTCATATAACGCAATTTTCACTATGATCATAACAAATAGAAATTATGGAAAAACTTGGTGCTTAAAACGTCGGGCGTTTAGACGTGCGATCAAGCACGATCGTAAAACAATATGGATCCGCACATTCGAAGAAGAAGTCAAAGAATGTGCAAGAACATTTTTCACGAACAGCAAACTTCGTTCATTTTGTGGCGTTGAATTATATGATAAAAAATCTAACAGCGGAAATGTTAAACAAATAGGTCGAACTTTTTATTATAGACGTCATAAAGGCGACAAGTGGAAATGGTTTCTTCACATTGTTCTTGCTTCGAAAGCAAATTCAATGCGTGGCGTTGACGATCCAAAATGCGACACAATAGTTTATGACGAATTTACTTCAACAATTGCAAAGCAAAATTTATATCGTGGTGACGTGGTTGCTGATTTTATTGATATTTTCTTTTCTACAAAACGCGATCATTTAGTCCGTTGCATATTTCTTGGAAATAAAGAATGTATAATCAACCCTTTTTATAATTATTTTCATATTGATCCACTTCCACAATCTTTCGAAGGAATAAGATCTTATCGCGAAGGATCAATTGTGATAGAACAAAGAAATAATAAAAGAA
>JAZUKR010000044.1:0-9512 GCA_045643385.1 Christensenellaceae bacterium
GAATTGTAGGAAAGAATACGAAAACGCATTAAAAGAGTACTTAAATATAAACTCGGATAGACTTTGTTCACTTTGCAAGGAAAGACTTAATAAAAATCCGTTAAGAATTTTGGATTGTAAAAACGACGAGTGCCAAGAAATAGCGAAAAACGCACCTAAAATATTAGACTATCTTTGCGACGACTGTAAAGCACATTTTAAATCCGTTCAAAACTTTCTTAAAAATGCGGGAGTAGAATTTGAAATAGACGCTAATATCGTTAGAGGATTAGATTATTATACTAAAACCGTATTTGAATTCGTTTCGGAAAATATCGGTGCAAAAAGTACCGTTTGCGGTGGCGGAAGATACGACGGACTAATAGAACAATTAGGCGGTAATAAAGTTCCCGGTATAGGTTTTGCCATGGGAATAGAAAGACTTTTACTTTTGTTAGACAGTCAAAATATAACCATTAATAGCGATGAAGAAGTTACCGTTTATTTTGCGCCTATGGGTGAAGAAGAAAAACAAAAAGCGTTTTTACTTGTTAACGAATTGAGAAAAAATAACGTTATTGCAGAAGTAGACCACCTAAATCGTGGAATTAAATCTAACTTTAAGTATGCGGATAAAATTAAGGCAAAATACGTTGCGGTAATAGGTTCGGACGAACTAAAAGAAAATAAAATCAAACTTAAAAATATGAATAACGGAGAAGAAAAATTTGTAGATTTTTCTGACATATTAAACCAAATTATTAAATAATATATAACCGTTATTTTTTTGCGTATACTGAATTTATCGGAGAAAAATATGAGTGAAATAAAAGAAATAATAACAAAAGAAGAGTTTAAGGATTTTATTAATAAAGATAAGCCCGTGTTAGTGGATTTTTTTGCAACGTGGTGCTATCCGTGTAAAATGCAAACGCCTATACTACACGAACTTTTAGACGATATTAGAGAAAAAGCTTTAATAATTAAAGTAGACGTAGACGTTTTGGGCGAAATAGCGGTGGAATATAATATTAATTCTATTCCTGCTTTAATGCTTTTTAAAAACGGCGAGTTAAAAGATAAAAAAATAGGCTTAACAACAAAAGCCGAACTTTCAGAAATGATTTTGAAAAATATATAATTTTACTTAAGGAGATATTATGATTGATTTTACCCCATTGAAAAATCAAGACCCCGAAGTATATGCGGGTATTGAAAAGGAACTAATTAGACAACAAAACAACATTGAATTAATTGCAAGCGAAAATATCGTTACGGAAAACGTTTTACTTGCAAACGGTAGCCATTTGACTAATAAATATGCCGAAGGTTATCCTTCTCATAGATATTACGGCGGTTGTGAATTCGTTGACGTTGTTGAAAATATCGCAATAGAAAGGGCTAAAAAGATGTTCGGCGCAGAACACGTTAACGTTCAACCACACTCTGGCGTAAATGCAAATTTCGGCGTTTACTTTGCTATGCTTAACCCCGGTGATAAAATTATGGGTATGAGTTTAGCCCACGGCGGACATTTATCTCACGGAAGCAAAGTTTCCGTTTCTGGTAAATATTTTCCTTGCGTTTCTTACGGCGTTTCCGAAAAAACGGGTTTAATAGATTACGATGAAATGGAAAAAATTGCAGTAGCCGAAAAACCTAAAATGATAGTTTCTGGTGCTTCTGCTTATTCAAGACTTATAGACTACAAAAGAATAAGAGAAATTTGCGATAAGGTCGGTGCATATATGTTAGTTGATATAGCACATATCGCAGGTATGATTGCAACGGGCTTAATCCCAAGCCCCGTTCCTTATGCAGACTTTGTTACGACTACCACTCACAAGACTTTAAGAGGTCCAAGGGGCGGTATGATTATGTGTAAAGAAATTTATGCAAAGCAAATAGATAAGGCAATTTTCCCCGGTATTCAAGGCGGTCCGTTAATGCACATAATAGCAGGCAAGGCGGTTGCATTCGGCGAAGCGTTAAAACCCGAATTTAAGATTTATCAACAAAACGTTATGAAAAACGCAAAAGCGATGAGCGAAGAATTTATTAAAAACGGTATTAAACTTGTTTCGGGCGGAACAGATAACCATTTAATGCTTTTAGATTTATCGGAAACGGGTGTTACCGGTAAAGAATTAGAAGAAATGCTTGATAAAGTACATATAACGGTTAATAAAAATGCCGTTCCGTTCGATAAATTAGGACCAAATATCACAAGCGGAATAAGAGTCGGTACCCCTGCGGTTACTTCACGTGGGTTTAACGAACAAGATTGTATAACGGTTGCAAGGTTAATTGTTAAAATTATTAAAGAAAAAGAAAATGCATTCGATTACGTAAGTAAGGAAGTAAGTAAATTAGTTAAAGCACATCCTATTTACGAGGGGGCTATTAGATGAAATACAGTTCCATACTAGGTCTTCTCGATACGGAAATAGCAATAAAATTTATTAAAGACACGTTTGAAAAGGAACTTGCTAAATCGTTAAATTTAACACGTGTTTCCGCACCGCTTTTCGTTTTTCCGGAGTCAGGGCTTAACGACAATTTAAACGGTGTTGAACGTGCCGTTAAATTTGATATTTTAACGTTAAAAAAAGACGTTGAAATCGTACATTCTCTTGCTAAATGGAAGAGAATGGCACTATCAAAGTACGGATTTATAGAAGGTGCGGGATTATATACGGATATGAACGCAATAAGGCGTGACGAAGATTTAGACGCCATTCACTCTATTTACGTTGATCAATGGGACTGGGAGAAAATAATAAACAGTGAAGACAGAAAATTATCTTATTTAAAAAAGACTGTTAATAAAATTTACAAGTCGTTACTTAAATTAGAAAAGGCAGTAAATAAAAAATATCCTTCGCTTAAAACCGAACTTCCCGAAAAAATAACTTTCGTTTCTACTTCGGAATTGGAAAAGTTATATCCAGATTTAACCAGAAAAGAAAGGGAAAATAAAATAGCGCAAAAATACGGCGCCGTATTCCTTTATAGAATAGGCGGGAAATTAAAAGACGGCAAGCCACACGACGGCAGAGCGGCCGATTACGACGACTGGAAATTAAACGGTGATATATTACTTTGGTACGACGTTTTAAATATTGCGTTAGAAATTTCTTCTATGGGAATAAGGGTAGATAAAAAGAGTTTAGTTTCTCAATTAAAAGCCAAAAAAGAATTATATAAATTAGATAACCCGTATTGTAAGGGTATTTTAGAAGATAAACTTCCGCTAACCATAGGCGGTGGAATAGGTCAATCAAGGCTTTGCATGTTCTTTTTAAAAAAAGCGCATATCGGCGAAGTTCAAGCATCAGTTTGGGACGAAAGTACTCTTAAAGAATATGATAATAAAGGTATTCACTTACTATGACGTCTTTTTTAGATCGCTCTAATAAATTAATAGGCGAAGAAAACGTAAAAAAACTTGCGTCTTCACACGTTGCCGTTTTTGGACTCGGTGGGGTGGGCGGTTTTATCGTTGAAGCACTTGTTAGAAGCGGAATAGGAGAACTTACTTTAATCGATAACGATTGCATTTCTCCTTCTAATATCAATAGACAGATTATTTCTTTATCTTCTAACTTAGGAAGTTATAAAACGGAAGAGGCGAAAAAAAGAGCATTAGAGATTAATAAAAATATTAAAGTACATATAATAAACTCCTTTTTATTGCCAGAAAATTCTAACGAAATCGATTTTTCTTCTTTCGATTACGTCGCAGACGCAGTTGATACCGTAACCGCTAAAATAGAGATAATTAAAAAGTGCAAAGAAAACGACGTTAAAGTCATTTCTTGTATGGGAACGGGTGGTAAACTTTCGCCCGAACAACTTAAAATAGACGATATTAGTAAAACGTCTTATTGCCCTTTAGCAAAGGTCATAAGACGAGAACTTAATAAACGTGATATAAAAGACGTTTTAGTCGTTTATTCAACCGAAAAAGCTGTTAAAAACGAAGAAACGGACGGCGAAAAGAATATTCCGTCTATGATATTCGTCCCTGCGTCTGCAGGAATTTTAATGGCAAGTCAAATCGTTAAGGATTTAATAAAATGAAATATTTAATTTTTTCTGATATTCACGGCTCGTCTTATTATGCAAATAAAATTATAAAGTTAAAAGAAAAAGAAAAACCAAATAAAGTTATTATTCTTGGAGATATTTATAATCACGGGCCTAAAAATCCCTTACCGAAAGATTATAATCCCTTAAAAACGGCGGAATTATTAAATTCTATTAAAAAAGATTTAATAGTTATTAAAGGAAATTGCGATAGCGAAGTAGATACTTTGATTTCTGATTTCGACTTTATTAATTCTATGTGCTTATGTGTGGAAAATAAAACGGTATTTTTATCACACGGACATATTTATAATAAAGACAATTTGCCTAAAACTAATTTCGATATAATAATATACGGGCATTTTCATACGGGATTTATCGAAAAGCAAAATAATATTATTGTTGCAAATGCGGGTTCGATTTCTCTTCCGAAAGACAACGAAAACAGTTTTATTATTTTAGAAGATAATAAATTAAGTTTAGTAAACGTCGACGGCAAAATAATAAAAGAATTATATTTTTAAGGGCATTATGGAAAATTTGTTTGACGTTGAAATTACTTGCGCTTCGGGAGTAGAAAAGGTACTAAAGAGCGAATTAAAAAGACTAGGATATCCGGAACTTCCTGTAGAAAACGGCTCCGTGATATTAAAAACCGATTATAAAGGACTAATTAAATTAAACGTTTCACTACGTTCTGCTGATAGAATATATATTCTTCTTAAATCATTTAACGCAACTACGTTTGACCAACTGTTCGACGGTACAGTAAGTATTGATTTTAAGCCGTTTATAAAAAAAGACGCTTGTGTTTATGTAAATGGTAAATGCGTTAAAAGTCAACTTTTTGCCATTTCCGCTTGCCAAAAGATAGTAGATAAAGCGGTTATAACATCTCTATCTAAAAGTTATAATCTTTTAAGGCTTGAAGAGACGGGCGAAAAGATAGAAATTGATTTTTACATATATAAAGACCTTTGCAGAATAAGGTTAAATACGAGCGGAGTAGGGTTAAACAAAAGGGGTTATAGAGATAAGGTGGGTATTGCACCTATTAAAGAAACGTTGGCGTCTTCAATGGTGCTTTTATCTGATTTTTATTATGAAAAACCTTTTTTAGACCCATTTTGCGGTTCGGGGACTATAGCCATAGAGGCCTTAAAAATAGCGCTTGATATTCCACCTAATTTAGATAGAGATTTTGATTTTTTTAAGTTTAAAAATTACGACGAAAGAGATTATAAAAGAGTAATAGAAGAAGCAAAGGACAATATTAAACTCGATAGGAAAGTAGAGTTTTTTGCTTCCGATATAGATAAAAAAGCCATTAAACTTTCTATGTATCATTTAGAAAGGGCAGGCTTAAAAGGAAGAATAAATTTTAGCGTTAAGGACGTTAAGGACGTAGCTATAAATTTAAGCGGTGGAACGATAGTAACAAATCCACCGTACGGAACAAGAGTTTACGATATAGACGAAGCAAAGACGTGTTACGAATCGCTAAAAAAATGTTACGACAAATTAGACAGATGGTCGTTATTTTTAATAACGAGTTATAAAAATTTTGAAAAAGTATTTGGCAAAAAGGCAGATAGAATAAGAAAATTATATAATTCGGAAAAAGAGTGTAATTTTTATTACTATTATGCCCAAAAGGAGAGAAAAGATGGTTGATGGCAAACTTTTAACGGAAAAACTTTTAAGATATGCCGAAAAGTTTTTGTATTTAAATAAACGTGATGAAATTTATTATAGAAATTTACTTTTAAGAGAATTTAATTTAGACGAGCCTTATTCTGGAGACGAAGATTTATCTTATATAGACGTTATGTCCGTTCCGGACGATTTAGTTTTGGAAGTAGAAGAATACGGAAAAGAAAACGGTTTATTGAAAGACGGTTTGACCGATTTATATAGTACGTACATATTCGGCATTTTGTCGCCAAAACCTTCCGAAGTAAATAAAGAATTTTACAGAATAAGAAACGAACAAGGGATAGTAAAGGCGTGTGAATATTTATACGGCTTATCCGTTAAAAACAATTACGTAAGAAAAACCGCTATAGGTAAAAATCTAAAGTGGGAATACGTCGACGGGAAAAGAACGCTTGAAATCACCGTTAACTTAAGTAAACCAGAAAAAGACAATAAAGAAATAGCGAAACTTCTTTCCATGCCTAAAAACAATAAATATCCCGCTTGTTTTTTGTGTAAAGAAAACGAAGGGTTTATGGGGACGGCTTCTCACCCCGCAAGGGAAAATATCAGAACGGTTTCTTTGCAAATGGGCAACGAACCGTGGTTTGTTCAGTATTCGCCGTATGCGTATTATAACGAACATATGATAGCGATATCGGAAAAGCACGTTCCTATGCATATAGAAAAAGACACCGTAGATAAATTATTTGATTTTATTGAAGTTTTCCCGAACTATATGATAGGTTCTAACGCAGCACTTCCGATAATCGGCGGATCTATTTTAAATCACGAGCATTTTCAAGGCGGTGGGCATTTAATGCCTATGCATAAAGCCCCCTTTTTAAAAGTATTTAAATGTAAAGATATTAAAGGCGTTAAAGTAGGAATTGTAGACTGGTATAATAGCGTTATAAGAATAGAAAGTAAAAACAGAAAGTCTATGACGGCTTTAATGGAAAGAATAATAAAAGCATGGCAAAATTACACGGACGAAAAACTTTATATTTATGCTGAAACTAATGGGGTAAGACATAATTCTCTTGCTCCCGTTTTGAGAAAAGAAGGTAAAGTATATATCGCCGATATGATTTTAAGAAACAATATAACAACGGAAGAATTTAAAGACGGGCTTTTCCATGCACACCCAGAGTACCATAATATTAAGAAAGAAGGTATAGGCTTAATAGAAGCGATGGGGTTATTTATTCTTCCCGGAAGATTAAAAAAGCAAATTGAACAAATTGCCGATATTTTATGCGGTAGTGTTAAATACGACGAAAAGGCGTTAAACAACGAGAGTAATTATCTTTATCCGCATAGATTTATGATAAAGGAATTGTTTGAAAGCGGAAAGTGTAAATCTAAAGAAGAAGCAGAAGAAAAAATTAGAAACAAAATAAACGAAGTATGCAAAAACATATTATATAACACGGCTGTATTTAAGAGCGATAACGAAGGGTATAACGGGTTTATTAAATTCTTAAACAGCGTAAATATAAAATAAAAAAGGAAGTAAAAAATGAAAGTATTAGTAACTGGTGGAGCAGGATATATAGGAAGCCATACCGAAGTAGAATTATTAAATGCGGGATTTGACGTTGTTTGCGTCGATAATTTAATGAACAGTAAATTAGAATCGCAAAAAAGGGTAGAAAAAATTACCGGGAAGAAGATTAAATTTTACGAAGGCGACATTAGAGATAAAAATCTTTTAGATAAGATTTTTGAAGAAAACAAAATTGATGCGGTAATCAATTTTGCAGGGCTTAAAGCCGTAGGCGAATCTTGTGCTAAACCACTTGAGTATTATGAAAATAATATAGAAGGTTTATTGCAATTAATGTTTTCCATGAGAGAGCATAACGTTAAAAATTTAGTATTCTCTTCGTCTGCAACAGTTTACGGAAAGCCGAAGAGCGTTCCTATTAAAGAAGACTTCGATTTGTCTACTTCTAACCCGTACGGAAGCACTAAACTTTTTATCGAATACATATTGAAAGATTTATATAAAGCAGACCAAAGTTTTAATATAGCAATACTTAGATATTTTAATCCGGTTGGCGCACACGCTTCGGGATTAATAGGTGAAGACCCTAAAGGTATACCTAATAATTTATGTCCTTTTATTACGCAAGTTGCAGTTGGAAAACGTGAATATTTAAACGTTTTCGGCAATGATTACGATACGCCTGACGGAACGGGGGTTAGAGATTATATTCACGTTGTAGATTTAGCCAAAGGGCACGTTCTTGCCGTAAATAAACTATTAACTAATTGCGGGCTTATTATTTGTAACTTAGGAACGGGCAAGGGTTATTCCGTTTTAGATATGGTTAAGGCTTTTGAAAAGGTTACGGGTAAACCTATTCCTTATAAAATCATGCCAAGACGACCGGGCGATATAGGAGAGTGCTATGCAGACCCCGCTTATGCAAAAGAAATTTTAGGGTTTAAGGCAGAAAAGAATTTAGAAGATATGTGTAAAGACGCCTATAACTGGCAAATTAAAAATCCTAACGGATACGGCGATTAATAATAAAATTAAAAATTTGATTAATAAAAAACGCAATATTTTACAAAATTGTAAAAAATTGCGTTTTTTTATTTTCAAAATATTGCTATTTTTTAAAAAATGGCGTAAAATAATAAATGTAAATTTGCGGTTTTTATTAAAAATTGCAAAAAAGGAGTAAAAATGGATTTAGGATTTATTAAAGTTGGCGCATATACGCCTAAAATTAAGATAAGTAACGTAGAGTTTAACGTAAATTCCGTAATAAACGGAATTTTAGAATCAGATAAAAAAGGCGTAGAAATTTTAGTTTTTCCTAAAATGTGTGTTTCGGGGAGTACCGTTGGAGATTTATTATTTACGGACACGTTAATTAATGAAGTAAATAAAGGGTTAATTAAAATTGCCGAAAACACTAAGGGTATAAAAAGTTTAATATTTGTCGGTGCGCCCGTTAAATATAATTCTATGCTGTTTAATGCGTCGGTTGTATTTAACGACGGTAAAATTTTGGGGATTATTCCCAAAGCGTATTTAGTAGATAACGACGGCAATAACGAAAGCAGATATTTTAGCCCTTCTTTAATAGAACCTGTTAAAATTGATATTTTAGGTCAAGAAACGACAATGTATAAGAATATAATATTTACTGAAGAAAGTAAAGGTATTTGTAAAGTCGCTTGTGAAATAGGTGAAGATTTGTATGCTCCGATATCGCCGTCTACCGTTCACTCTATAAGCGGTGCAAACGTTATAGTTAATTTGTCTTGCGAAAACGAATTAGTTGGCGCAAAAGAAAACAGAGAATTAATAATTAAATCTCAATCTAAAAAAACGGCGTGTGCTTACGTTTATTGTAACGGTGGTGACGGAGAGTCTACGGCAAACGGTGTATATTCTGGTGCAAAAGTTATTTGCGAAAACGGTAAATTATTAAAGGAAAGTAACCTTTTTGAGAGTGGATTAATTACTGCCGATATAGACGTTGAGTATTTAAATTACGTAAGAAGTAAAAAGGCGAAGTATCATAACGACGGAAAAAACGGTTATATAGAAATAAAATATTCATGCAATAGAGAAGGGCTTAATTTAGAAAGAGAATTTTCTAAAACTCCGTTTGTGCCGGATAATGATAACGGTGATAGAGCGGATTTAATTATAAAAATGCAAGCCGAAGGATTAAAGAAAAGATTAGAGTGCACTAAAAGTTCCTATGCCGTTATAGGGCTTTCGG
>JAZUKR010000045.1:0-3665 GCA_045643385.1 Christensenellaceae bacterium
ATAGTAAAGGGAAACGTCCCTGAGATTTTAGCGGATAAAATAGTATTTTCTTTAGATATTGCAAGTTTACTTGCAGGCGCAAGATATAGGGGCGATTTTGAAGAAAGACTTAAAAACGCGATAGACGTAGTAAAAACTAACGGGAATATAATTCTATTTATAGACGAAATTCATAATATCGTAGGTGCAGGAAGTACGGGCGAAGGCAATATGGACGCAGCAAACATATTAAAGCCTATGCTTTCCCGTGGGGAATTACAAACGATAGGCGCAACCACTATAGACGAATACAGAAAATATATAGAAAAAGACTCGGCACTCGAAAGGAGATTTCAGCCTATAACGGTAGAAGCACCGAGCGTTGAAGAAACGGTTGAAATATTAAAAGGTTTAAGAGATAAATACGAATCTCACCACGGTGTTAGTATTCCTGACGAAGCGATAATTTCCGCCGCCACTTTATCTGACAGATATATTACAGACAGATTTTTGCCCGATAAAGCCATAGATTTAATAGACGAAGCGGCTTCGAGAGTAAGACTCGATAATTATAATTCGCCGATGGAAGCAAAACAAAAAGAAAACGAACTTAATACTTTAATTGCGCAAAAGAACGAAGCAAAAAGAAGAGACGATTTAGAAAAAGCGTTAAAGATTAATAAAGAAATAGAAAAAGTAAATAAAGAATTAGACGAAATTAGGGCTAATGCAAGTAAGTATAAAAAAGATACGGACAAATTAAAATTAACTCCTAATGACGTTGCAAAAGTAGTTAGTAATTGGACTGGTATTCCCGTTGTAAAGCTAACCGAAACGGAAACGCAAAAATTATTAGACTTAGAAGCGACGCTCAAACAAAGAGTAATAGGTCAAGACGAAGCGATAAGTGCCGTATCTAATGCAATAAGAAGGGCAAGGGCAGGTTTAAAAGACCCGAATAGACCTGTAGGTTCGTTTATTTTCGTAGGGCCTACGGGCGTAGGTAAAACGGAACTATCTAAAGCGCTTGCAGAAACGGTTTTCGGCAACGAAAATAACCTTATTAGAATAGATATGAGTGAATATATGGAAAAGCACTCGGTTGCAAAAATGGTCGGTGCGCCTCCGGGATACGTGGGTTTTGACGAAGCGGGGCAACTTACTGAAAAAGTAAGAAGAAAACCTTATTCGGTAGTTTTATTCGACGAAATAGAAAAAGCGCACCCGGACGTTTTCAATATTATGTTGCAGATTTTAGACGACGGAAGACTTACCGACAGTAAGGGAAGACTTGTAAGTTTTAAAAACTGTATAATTATTATGACTTCTAACGTGGGAGCAACTGAAATCGCCCATAAAAATACTTTAGGATTTTTAGGTGGAGATTCCGCCGAATACGATAATATGTGCGATAAGTATATGGACGCATTAAAAGAAAAATTCCGTCCCGAATTTTTGAACAGAATCGACGATATTATAGTTTTCCATAAACTTTCTAAAGAAGAAACGTTAAACATAGCAAAAATTATGCTTTCAAGTTTAAGAAAACGTTTGCAGGTTTTAGAAGTTAAACTGGAAATAACCGATTCAGCTTACGACTTAATTGTAGAAAAAGGTTACGATAACGATTACGGTGCAAGACCGTTAAAAAGAGTTATAGGAAGATTAATAGAAGATAAACTGTCGGAAGAAATTTTACGTGGAAATTTAAGAGAAAAATCTACTGTTATTATAGACGCTATAAATAAGGAATTTGTTTTTAAAAAGCAGTAGAAAGAGAATATTATGAAAGTAGGCATATCAACTTCGTCTTTATTTACAAGAAAAAATACGGAAGACGCTTTGGAATTTTTAGATAAAAGCGGTGTTAAAACCGCCGAAGTATTCTTAGAGTCTTTTTGCGAATATAATAAAGACTTCGGAGTATTTTTAAAAAGTAAAATAAAAAATATTAACGTTCACTCCGTTCACGTTTTAACGACTCAATACGAACCGCAATTATATAGCGTAAACGAAAGGGCAAAAGCTGATTCGTTTAACATTTTAGAAGGTATGCTTGAGTGCGCTAAAGAGTTAAACGCAAAATACTATACCTTTCACGGTACGGCAAGGCTTAAAAAGATGGGCATAAATATCAATTACGATAGAATCGCTAAAATCACTCAAGAAATAATAGATCTTTTAGCCACGTATAATTTAACTCTTGCTTACGAAAACGTTCAGTGGTGCTATTATAATTACATAGGTTTTTTTAACGAGATAAGAAAGAGGACAGTTGGACTTAAAGGCACTTTAGATATAAAGCAAGCGAGATTATCCGATTTGTCTTATAAAGATTTTATAAATGAGATGAAAGGGGATATAGTTACCGTCCATTTATCAGACGTAGACGAAAACGGCAAAATGTGTTTACCGCTAAAAGGCACAACCGATTTTAAGGATTTATTTTCTAGACTTAAAGACGTTGGTTTTAATGGGGCATTACTTTTAGAGGTTTATAAAGACGATTATAATAACTACGACGAATTACTTTCCTGTTACGAAGAAATATCGATTTTAGCAGATAAAATATTTAATAAGTAAAAAAAAGGAACACTTAAATAAAAGTGTTCTTTTTTTCTCAATTTTTTTAAAGTTAAAAATATCTATCATTAAAGTATGATAAATTGTTTTTATGCCTTAAAATCAACCCCAAAGAAATTATTCTTGCGGTTTAGCCTTTTCTTCTTCAAACGCATTGAGAATAACTTTAATAAGTTCTTCTCTGGTTTCGGTCTTAATAGGGTGAGCGATATCTTTATATTCGCCTTCGCTTGTCTTACGACTTGGCATAGCGATAAAATATCCTTCAGTTCCTTCGATTACTTTGATGTCGTGAATAACGAAACAATCATCAAAAGTAACTGAAGCCACACCTTTAAGTTTGCTATCGTCTTTTTTAACGATACGAACTCTTACGTCTGTAATTTTCATACTAGCTACCTTCCTTATTATATATTGTATAAACATTTTAGCATAAAAAAATACGCATTTCAATAGGTTTTTAAAAATTTTTGTAAAAATTTAACAAAAATATACAAATTTTTTTCATTTAGCATACTATGTGTTATGGAAAAATCGGATTTTTTATGTAATTTTAGTAAAATTCACTTTATAGGCATAGGCGGAATATCTATGTCTGGGCTTGCTAAATACTGTATTAGTCGTAATATTAAGGTAAGCGGAAGCGACGTTAATTTTAGCGACACGGTAAAAGAGCTGAAAAATCTCGGTGCGAGTATTTATTTGGGTGAAAACGTTTATAACGTCGAGGGGGCGGACGCAGTAGTTTATACTTCTGCCATTTCTAAATTAAACAGTGAACTTTTATATGCTAAATCACACGGCATAAAGATTTATAAACGCAGTGAATTTTTATCTAATATTATGAAAGGTTTTAAAAAATCCATTGCGATATCTGGAAGCCACGGCAAAACGACGACTACTGCTATGATTTCTCATATTTTTTCGCTTGCGAATTTTAATCCTACCGTATTTTTAGGCGGAATAGATTCTAAATTTTCTAATTTTAAGATGGGCGATAACAAATTGATTATAGTGGAAGCTTGCGAATATCAAAAAAACTTTTTAGATATAAAACCCAACGTTGCGGTCGTCTTAAATATAGATAACGACCATTTAGACAG
>JAZUKR010000046.1:0-2980 GCA_045643385.1 Christensenellaceae bacterium
GACCAACTTTGTCTTCCTAAGACCGCTTGGCCTCCGACTTGGTATAGATATATAACTCACTCTTTTCTTCGTGGCACTTTTTACAATAATACTCTTTTCTATAACCTATATCGCCGATTTCGGTTATTATATAATCGCTATACTCGTGTTCGCATTTGCTATTATCTTTTATTTTGCCAAGATTTTCGGTAGTGTCGTCTTTATACGTGATAATTAAATTGCCGTCTTTATCAATTTCAGCATACTTAATTTCACGCCCGTCTTTACCGTCCTTGCCGTCTTGACCGTCGGCACCGTTTTTTCCGTCAGTTCCTTGTGCCTTAACGTTGGTGTTAGTTTCACCTATCCACCAATAACCGTCTTTGATATACGGAGTTAAGCCGTCCGCTCCGTCATTTCCGTCCTTTCCTGCTTGTCCGTTTTTTCCGTCAGTTCCTTGTGCCTTAACGTTGGTGTTAGTTTCACCTATCCACCAATAACCGTCTTTAATATACGGAGTTAAGCCGTCAGCACCATCGTTGCTGTTTTGTCCGTTTATTCCGTCAGTTCCGTCCTTTCCTTTAACCAAACCGGCATCAACTGAATTATTATCCGTATAAGTAATAATCAAATGTCCGTCATTATTAACAACAACAGATTTTACGCCAAGCCCGTCTTTCCCGTTTAAGCCGTTAGTTCCGTCCTTTCCTTTTATGGAATTAAGCCACTCTTCGTAGCTTAAAGGTGTTTGTCCGTTTTCTTCTGCATAAGCGACGTATGTATTATAAATAGCTACAATTCGCTCGTCCCTATCGTCTCCACTATTATTACCGTTACAAGCGACAAGCCCTATCGCACATACAATTGTTACGATAAAAAAAGTTAAAATTGCCAAAAATTTCTTTTTCATAAAATTTCTCCCGTATATTTTTGTATATTTTATCATATATTCTTGCGTTTTGCAAGAATTGTGCAAAATATTCTTGCGCTGTGCAATAATATAAATATGAATATAGGAGAAAAAATTCAGTATTTAAGAAAAGAAAAAGGGCTAACACAACAAGAGTTAGCAAAAGCATTAAATATCGGGTGGTCAACGGTTGCAAATTATGAAAAAGATTACAGAAAACCTGATTTAGATACGTTAAAAAATATTTGCTTATACTTTAATGTATCCGCCGATTATTTTATTTTTGATAAGGAAGTTTAAAGCCGTCGTGAAATTACGACGGCTTTAGATTTTTAATATTGATTATTCCTTCAAAGACTTGTTTGGCGTATGGGGCGGCGACGGTACTTCCGTAATAACTCCCTTCGGGTTCGTCTATTATTACAAGTGCTAAATACTTGGGATTATTGGCTGGGAAAAAACCGACGAAACTCGCTACGTATTTACCAACGTCCAAATGCCCGTCTTTCCACTTTTGGCTCGTTCCTGTTTTACCGCCTATTCTATAGCCTTCGATATATGCTTGTTTCCCCGAGCCGTCTTTAACTACGCTTTCTAAATACGAAGAAATTATTTCAGACGCTTTTTTACTTATAGTTTTATTGACTAATTTAGGCGTGTTTTTTTGTGCTACTATTCCGTTATTATCGTAAATTTCTTCTACTAAATACGGTGAGTAATAATTTCCGCCGTTTATAGTCGCCGCCGTTCCTAAAGCAAGTTGCAAAGGCGTTACCGCTATTGTTTGACCAAAAGCTATTCTCGATAAATCTACGTTTTTAACGCTCGACATAGGCAACACCATGCCTTGCGATTCCCCATTATAATCTATGCCCGTAACCTTGCCGTATCCAAATGCATTTATATATTTATACATAGTTTCTTTTCCGAGCGACATGGCTATATCTACAAATATCGGGTTACAACTGTTATTTAGTGCGCCTTTTAAATTTAAGTTTGCATGTTTTCCGTTACTGTGATTACTCCAACATTTTACTGTTGTTCCGTCTATAAACCTTGTTCTCGATGACGAAAATATATGGTCTAAAGAATATGCCTTTTTATTGCCCTGTAAATATTCTTCTACGTTAGCCGAAGCAGTTAAAATCTTAAACGTAGACCCCGGCTCGTACATATCGCAAACAAGACTGTTTCTGTTTAGAGCATTTAATAAAGTTAAATCGTCTCTTGGAATATCGTTTAAAGAATACGAAGGTTTAATACACATAGCCCTAATTGCACCCGTGCTTGGATCTAAAATAAGTATCTCAGCCCTTTTACAATTATGAATATTTATCGCTTCGTCCATAGCCGTTTCGCATAGTTGCTGAATTTCATAATCAATAGTTAGTTTTAAGTTTAATCCGTTCGTTGCGGGAACGTAACTCGCCTTTCCGTTTTCTATCTCTACCCCGACTATATCGGTTTCGTATAAAATTTCCCCGTCATAACCCGATAAAAATTTGTCGTAATACAGTTCTAATCCCGACTGACCTTTCCCGTCCGTAGAAGTAAAACCTAACACTTGCGATAGCAGTTCGTTAAAAGGATAAGTTCTATAATTATCTCTCGAATAGTACACTCCGTTAAAGTTATAACTTAAAAGTTTATCTATTTTTTCCTTGCTTACTTGCTTATCTATCGTTACTTCACTAGACACTGTTGTAGTTAGTCTTTTATACACAAAATCCCTATTTAAACCCAACACTTCCGCCATTATGTCTGACAAAATCTCAATGTTTTCCACCGCTTTTTTCCTAACGAATACCGAATATGTGTCATCGCTTCCTGCTAAGACTATTCCGTTACAATCGGTAATGTTTCCACGTATTGCTTTTATGGGAATTTCTCGTGTCCACTGGTCTAAAGCCTTTTCTTGAAGGTCTTCTCCCCATATTACTTGAACGTAAAACAATCTCATTAAGCAAAAGCAAAACAAAAAGGTTACTGCAAGTATTACTGCAAATAACCTTTTACTTAATATCGAAATAGAAAACTCTTTTTTATCTTCATATCTTTTTTTCATAATATATAAATATTCAAAAAGAGTTT
>JAZUKR010000047.1:0-7477 GCA_045643385.1 Christensenellaceae bacterium
ATTAATTCTATATATACGAATAAAGAAATATTTTTAAGAGAATTAATATCAAATGCGTCTGACGCAATAGATAAATTAAAATTCATATCGCTTACGGACAGTAAAGTAGTATCTGATTTTTCGATAACTGTAAAGGCGGACGAAAAGGCACGTACTTTAACTATTGAAGATAACGGAATCGGAATGAACGAAGCAGATTTAGAGAAAAATTTAGGAACTATAGCCGAATCCGGAACTTTAGCTTTTAAAAAGGAAAATGAAAATAAAACCGAAAACGAATTAATAGGTCAATTCGGCGTTGGGTTTTATTCTGCATTTATGGTCGCAGATAAAATTGAAGTTTATACAAAAAAATACGGTGAAAATAAAGCCTATTTATGGGAAAGCGACGGAGTAGAAGGGTATTCTATAAAAGAAACCGAAAAGGAAGAAGTAGGAACTAAAATAATTTTACATATTAAAAAGGACAACGACGACGAAAACTATTCAACGTTTTTAGAACAATATAAATTAACGTCTTTAGTTAAAACGTATTCCGATTACATCAGATATCCTATAAAAATGGACGTTACCCGTTCGGTTAAAAAGGAAGGATCTCCTGAAGATAAGCCCGAATACGAAGATAAAACGGAAATGGAAATACTCAACAGCATGATTCCGCTTTGGAAGAAAAAGAAAACCGAAGTAAAGAAAGAAAATTTAGACGATTTTTATAAAAAAGAATTTCACGATTATACTGAGCCGTTAAAGAGTATTTACGCCAAAATAGAAGGACTAATTAATTACGACACTTTACTTTTTATTCCGAGTAAGGCGCCTTACGATTATTACACTAAAGAATATAAAAAAGGCGTTAAGCTTTATTCAAATGGCGTTATGATTATGGAAAAATGCGAAGAGTTATTGCCCGACTACTTAAGTTTTATTAAGGGCGTTGTAGATTCTTCGGATTTATCTCTTAATATTTCGAGAGAAATACTCCAACAAGATAAACAAGTTAAGGCTATTGCGACGACTTTAGAAAAGAAGATTTTAGCCGAATTAAAGAAAATGCAAGAAACCGAAAGAGAAGATTACGAAAAAATGTTTAACGAGTTCGGTTTAAGATTAAAATTCGGGGCATACGACGGATTTGGTATAAATAAAGATAAACTTAAAGATTTACTCATGTTTTATTCGTCTAAAAAGCAAAAGTTAACTACGCTTTCTGAGTACGTAAAAGAAATGCAAGAAGGTCAAAAGGAAATTTATTACGCTTGCGGTGAAAGTTATGAAAGAATTTTAACTCTTCCACAAGTAGAAAGCGCAATAGATAAGGGTTACGAAATATTATTCTTTAAAGACGATGTAGACGAATTCGTCGCTAAAATATTAGAAGAATACGAAGGCAAAAAGTTTAAGGCGGTAACCGACGCAGATTTTTCTTTAGCCGACGACGGCGCAAAAAAAGATTTAGAAGAAAAATCAAAAGACTATAAAGAAGTTTTAGAGTTTATTAAAGAAACTCTTAAAGATAAGGTAAAAGACGTTAGATTTTCCTTAAACTTAAAAACCTATCCCGTTTGTTTTACAACGGACGGCGGAATATCTATAGAAATGGAAAAGGTATTAAACGCCATGCCTAACGGAGCGGGTAACGTAAAAGCAGAAAAGATATTAGAACTTAACTTTGAACATAAAGTCGTAAAGAAAATTAAGGAATTATTCGATACGGATAAAGAAGCTGTTAAAAAATATGCGATAGTATTATACGAACAAGCAAGATTATTAGAAAATTTACCCGTAGATAACGTAACTGATTTCATTAATGCAATGTCCGACATATTATAATAGGTGAGGAGAAAATGGCAAATAACAATAACGAATATTGTGCACTTCAATTAAAAAATATCGTTAAAGTATATGGAGAGGGTGTTAACGAAGTAAAAGCCTTAAAAGGCATAAGCATTAATTTTAGAAAGAACGAATTCGTTTCGATTTTAGGCCCGTCTGGTTGCGGTAAGACTACTATGCTTAATATAATAGGCGGTCTTGATAAATACACTTCGGGCGATTTACTTATAAACGGCGTTTCTACTAAAAAGTTTAAAGACGCCGATTGGGATACGTATAGAAACAACAGTATAGGTTTCGTTTTCCAAAGTTATAACCTTATTCCGCACCAAACGGTATTAAAAAACGTTGAACTTGCGCTAACGCTATCTGGCGTTAATAAATTAGAACGCCACAAAAGAGCAAAAGCGGTATTAAAAAAAGTAGGTTTAAAAGGTCAAGAGAATAAACGTCCTAATCAACTCTCCGGCGGTCAAATGCAAAGGGTTGCAATAGCAAGGGCGCTTGTAAACGACCCCGAAATTATTCTTGCAGATGAACCGACAGGCGCATTAGATACCGAAACGAGTATTCAAGTTATGGAACTATTAAAAGAAGTAGCAAAAGAAAGACTTGTTATAATGGTTACCCATAACCCCGATTTGGCGGGAAAATATTCAACTAGAATTATTACCCTTTTAGACGGCAAAAAGACTAGCGATTCTAAACCTTACGAAGGCGAATTGCAATTTTATAAGGCTAATGATAATAAAGGCCGTGCGCAAATGAAATTAAAAACCGCATTTTCGCTATCACTGTCTAATTTAAGGACTAAAAAAGCGAGAACGGCTTTAACTTCTATTGCGGGAAGTATAGGTATAATAGGTATTGCACTTGTCCTTGCTGTTTCAACGGGATTTAATATTTATATGTCAAGAATTCAAACGGAAACGCTTTCTACCTATCCGTTATCTATAAGTGAAAATTCCGTCGATTTATCTACGTTTTCCGAAATTTACGAAAACGGCACTAAAGAAAAATTTCCCGAACTTAATAACGTTTTAGTAGAAAAGGCGTTTGATAAACTTACGGGCATGCTTTCTCATAATAAACTTGACGATACTTCGGAAAACGGGTTTAAGTACTATCTTGAAGAACATAAAAAGAATAACCCCGATCTTTATTATTCCATATGCTACGATTACGGATTCGATATGAACGATTATTTTTATACGGATATTACGTTCGGCGAAAATACCGATTTTATGTCGATAGATACTTTGGTAGGTATGATAGAGGGCAAGTATAACGACAGATTAAAATCGGCAATGGGATTAAATACCGGTTTTGTTCGTCAATATATTCCGACTATTCAAGAAATGCCCGATTATGAACTTATAAACGAGCAGTACGACGTTTTATACGGTACTTTACCCGAGTTTAATGAACAAAATAAATTTAAACTCGTATTCGTGGTAGACGAATATAACGGTATAAGCGATATATCGCTTGCACTTTTAGGTTATCTCGGTATAGAAATAAAAGATAAGGGTAACTCCGTAGACGTAACTTTTACAAATAAAGATACTATTTCTATCGACGAATTAGTGGGTAAGGAAATATATTTTGCTAAAAATTCGCAGATGTATAATTTAAGTGAAGGTAAATATTACGTTAATCACTCTTTAGATAAAAGCAGTATGCAAAAACTTGAAATAGTAGGTATACTACGTCAAAAGAAGAACGTAAACGGAATATTAAAAGAAGGATTCGGGTATTCTCCGTATCTTACGGAAGAAGTGCTTAAAGTAAATAAAGATAGCGAAATTTTTAATTCGATTAATCAAGATGGCAAAATTATAACCTATGAAAAAGTTTTTAATAAATCAACCGAAGAAAACGAAACTAAAGAATATGAAAAACTTTCATTGCGTTCGCTTGCAGGTGTTGATACCCCGTCTGAAATAAAAATATATGCCAGAAATTTTGAAAGTAAAGAAACAATAAAAGCGTATATAGACGCATGGAACGATATGTACCCTGAAGACGACGAGCAAAAAATAACTTATTCCGATATGATGAGTATGATGTTTACGGCATTAACTACTATGGTAGACGCAGTAAAATACGTTTTAATTGCATTTACTTCTATCTCGCTCGTTGTCTCATCTATAATGATAGGAATAATAACTTACGTTAGCGTTGTGGAAAGAACCAAAGAAATAGGCGTTTTGCGTTCAATAGGTGCAAGAAAGAAAGATATCTCTAGAATATTTAATGCGGAAACGTTTTTAATAGGTCTTTTCGCAGGGTTAATAGGTGTTTTAGTAACGTATTTGCTTTCTATCCCTATAAATTTGATTTTGGGAAGCTTAATTGAAAATATCGGAAGGATTGCGATATTAAAGGTAACCGACGCTTTAACACTCGTTATTATTTCGTTTATTTTAACTTTAATTTCGGGGATTATCCCCGCAAGAATTGCGGCGAAAAAAGACCCCGTTATAGCGTTAAGAACCGAATAAAATATTATTTAATAAAAACGGCAAAGGATTTCCTTTGCCGATTTTTATTCTTTTATATTATTTTTCTTATTGCTAAAACGTCGCCTGTTTTTCCGTCTATTAAAAGTGCTTTTAAGTTGTCGTTTTTATCTATTAATCCAACGTACCAAAAAGAACGCTCGTTTCTTATAATCTTTCGAATTATTATTTTACCCATAAAAACGTTATTTTCTTTATAACTTTCTATTAAGTCGGGTTGATTTTTAATTAAACAGTTAAGCGCCGTTTTATAATCTATAGTGCCTTCTATATTTTCTTCTTTTAAGGTTATTTCTTTTATATCGGAACCCGTTTTTATTTTAACATTAAATTCGGTTTCTTTTAAATCTTCTTTTTCTATAAAGCAAGTAGAATAGTAAAGAGATAAAGAAACGGTTAAGTCTTTATTAAAAGTTTTACCGTCTAAAATTATTTCTAAACTTCTTTTTGCGTTTAAAGAGTTCGTGGGTTTAACCTTAAACGTTAGTCCCGTTATCTTTTGGCTGTTTTCGTTTACAATAAATCCAAATCCGCAAGTTACTTTATAATCGTCTGTTTCGCCAAAATATATTTTTTCTTTAAGTTCGCAAATATAATCGGATAAATTAATTTTTTTTGCACATCCGCTAAAAACGGATAAACTAAGTATTAATCCTAAAAATACAATTAATATTCTTTTTTTCATTTTTTCACCCATATATCTTTATGAAAAATATTTTAATTTAATGAGTTTTTATTTACTAAATTATTTTTTTATTGTAAAATAACTATATGGAAGAAAATTTTTTTGGCGATATTAAAGGTGCAAAAAAAAGCGGGCTTATATTTACTTTTTTAATATTTTTATACGTTATTTTATCTTTTATACTAGGGGCAGTATTACAACTGTTATTTGATAAAACTTCTTTTGTCTTTTACTTACTATCTTCTTTTATTCCTATTTTATCTATTTTTATTACCCTTTATCTTTTTATTTCTAAAAGCAAAGAAAAAGTTTTTAGCGCTATTAACGTTAAAAAATTCGACAGTATATTTATTATATTTTCGGTAATTTTATCTTTCGGTATGATTTTAGGGCTCGGAAAACTTAACGACTATTTTACCGAGTTTTTAAATTCTTTAGGTTTTAATGTAAATAATCCAGATATAACGGTTAGTAACTTTTACGAATATATTCTTGCCGTTTTAATAATAGGACTTTTAGTTGCGATTTTCGAAGAATGCTTTTTTAGGGGTTTATTTATCAATTCATTAAAGAATACGGGCAAAGTGTTTACTTGTATTTTTTGCGGATTGTTTTTTTCACTTTATCACGCATCTTTTGCGCAAAGCATTTATCAATTTATTTACGGAGTTTTATTGTCGCTATTAGTAATTAAAAGTAAAAGCGTTATTCCGTCTATTATTTCGCACTTTTTAAATAATTTTATAGTTTTAACGACGAACTATTTTAATGTAGATTTGCATTTAAATTCGCCGATAATTATAGTTTTAGGGATTTTACTTATTATTTTCTTTATTCTCTTTTTATGTTTATACAAAAAAAATAGCGAAAAAGAAGAAATAATAAAAGGCGAAAAATTAAAATTATTTTTCCCGTACGGGTTTATGGGATTAATTATTTTAATAATTTTAACTTTATCGGGGGCTATTTAATGGTAAAAATAAACGTTTTAGCCGTAGGGAAAGTAAAAGAAAAATATTTTATTGAAGGGATAGAAGAGTATTCAAAGCGTCTTTCTAAATTTTGTGAGTTTAATATAGTCGAATTAAAAGAAGAAAATTATAAAAACGTCGATACGGCTTTAATAAACGCTATTAAAGAAAAAGAAGGAAACGAAATATTAAATAATCTTAAAGGTTATTGCGTTTGTATGGCAATAGAAGGCGAAAAATATTCGAGTGAAAAATTTTCTAACTTTATTAAAAACTTAAAAGATACCGGCGTTAACGAAATAACTTTTATAATAGGCGGTTCTTACGGAATAGCCGAAAAGGTAAAGAATAAGGCAAACAAACTCATCTCTTTTTCAGACTTAACTTTTCCGCATACGTTATTTAGGCTTATTTTAACAGAACAAATTTATAGAGCCTTTTCGATTATAAACGGTAGCGCATATCATAAATAATTCATACACTAAAACGTGAACGTTTTAGAAGAATTAAATTTATTTTATAATAATTTTAAAGGTGAAAAAGGTTTTTTAGGTCAAACCGAGAATAAAAAACTAATTCCCTTTTTTAAGGTTAAAAAAACGGATTTTCCCGTCGTAATAGTTCAATGCGGAATTCACGCAAGAGAGTTTATAACTACTTATTTATGTATTAAGCTTATAAAAGATTATATCCTTTCCGGTAAAATGGGAACGGTTTATTTTATTCCCGCCGTAAATTTAGACGGAATTGAAATTTGTTTAACTATTAATCCCCTTTATAAAGCGAACTTTAACGGTGTGGACTTAAACGTGAATTTTGACGCAAAGTTCGGTACGGGAGAAAAAAACGTTTTAACTTGCGGTAGCGAAAACTACGTTGGCGCATTTCCTTTTTCGGAATCCGAAACCAGGGCTTTAAGAGATTTTACGCTTTTAGTTAATCCCGACGTAACTTTAAGTTATCACAGTAAAGGCGAAGAAATTTATTTTGATTTTTTTCAAGACGAAATAAGATATAAAAGAGATTTTTTAATTGCAAAAAAGTTAAGTTTAAGTACGGGATATAAAATAGTTACGGGTTTAAAATCGGCAGGCGGATATAAAGACTGGTGTATAGAAAAATTAAAAATTCCGTCCTTTACGATAGAAGTTGGAAAAGACTCTTTAACTCACCCTATATTAAAAGAAAACTTATTAGAAATTTATAAAAAGAATAAAGACGTAATTAAGATTTTAACGGAGACGGATTATGGACGAAAAGTTTATGATTTCAGCGATATCGGAAGCCAAAAAGGCGGAAAAAGAAGATGAAGTGCCGATAGGTGCAGTAATAGTTTTAGACGGTAAAATAATAGCAAAGGCGCATAACCGAGTAGAAAAAACCAATATCGCTACGTCTCACGCAGAAATATTAGCGATACAAAAAGCGTGCAAAAAATTAAAGAGTTGGCGATTAGACGGAGCGGA